>DHWG01000048.1:0-554 GCA_002413075.1 Desulfosporosinus sp. UBA5188
TGGCTTGTTCATCGATTTAATCCGTATATATCGATTACTGGAAGTCCGAGGGCCGTTGAGGCGTTTAAGAAACTCGATCTTTTAGTAACTTGTGATGTCTATATGACGGACACCGCCTATTATTCTGATGTTGTGTTACCGGAATGCACCTATTTAGAACGTTATGAGCCAATTTTTGATATGGCTGGGTTAACGCCTAAATATGTCATAAGACAACCGGCTGTCCCACTTGTTTATCCTGATACCAAACCAAACTGGCAAATTTATAAAGAACTTGGCGAAAAGATGGGCATTGGAGAATATTTTGAATTCAAGGATATGGAAGACTATCTGACGCAACAACTCACGCCGGCTGGTTTAACCATAGCCCAAATGAAGGAAAAAGGCGTTTGGACGCCTCCAGGGATGAAGCCGTTCTATGTTCGAGGCAATGACGCCAAAGCATCCTTAGAGAACGTTTTGGCGAACGAAAGTAAAAAGATTGAGTTATTCTCGAAAGAGGTTGAAGAAGCAACCAAAGAAGGTGTCCCCAAATATGTTAGTCATCCTCAACC
>DHWG01000048.1:672-1859 GCA_002413075.1 Desulfosporosinus sp. UBA5188
AAATATGTTAGTCATCCTCAACCGGAAGAGGGGAAATTTCGGTTTGTTCAGGGTAAAGTCGCTGTTCATACGAACGCTGGAACCGCAAATGTCCCAATACTGAACGAATTGATGCCGACAAATACGTTGTGGATGAATACCGTGAGTTGTACAAAACTTGGCTTGAAAAATGAAGATGACATTGTTATCTCCTCTGGTAAGTATGAGCAAAAGGGTAAATTGAAAATGACCGAAGGAATTCGCCCGGATACAGTTTTCTGCTATCATGGTTTTGGACGAATTTCACCGGATCTTAAGAGAGCCTTTGGTAAGGGTATTAATGACAATTACTTAATTCCTAATGAAATCGGAATCGTGGGCAATGCCGTTACCTCGACAACTTTTGTAACTGTCCGGAAAGCATAATTCATGGACAAAAGCATGATTGCCGAGCTGTATCTGTCTTTCGCAGCAGTGTTCCACAGGCCGAACCAACAGGTTTCGGATCATTTAGAGGAGCTGATTGATCTCTGGTCGGAAGTCGTTCCAGAAATAGACGAAGCGGTTCAGAGTTTGAGTCACTTTTGTCATCAATATCCACCTGGGGAACAGCGGCTCAATGTTTTATGGGAACACTATATTCCACTTTTTGAAACGGGTGCCGTTGAAGCTTCCCCTTATGCCTCGGTCTATTTCGGCGAAGAAGGTTTAGTTCTCGGTGAAGAAGCCTTGAAGGTTCAACAGTTTTATGCAAGTTGTGGATATGAAATGGGAGAAGAACGTGGTGAACTTCCTGACCATTTAGCGGTTGAATTAGAGCTTTGTGCGTTGCTAGCCCGAAATGGACAGGAGCAGGCCTTAATGGATTTTGAGAATCTGCATCTAAATCCTTTTTTGAAGTGTATTTTACCAAAGATTAAGAATTCTAATCGTCCAGTTTACGCTGAGGTTGCCACTATTCTGGAAGTTAGACAGCTAAAGCACATTCAACAAAATAACGAGTCAATGCTTAATTTACAGGAAGAGGGTGATTTTGTTGGCTAAAAAGTATACCATGATCGTTAACCTTGCGAAGTGTATCGGTTGTCAGGCGTGTACCGTCGCTTGTAAGTTCCAAAATAATGTACCAGAGGGGCAGTTTAGAACGAAGACCTACGCAGATGGGCTGAAGGGAACCTACCCGAACGTTTCAAATTTTTTTATAAAAG
>DHWG01000048.1:2062-2630 GCA_002413075.1 Desulfosporosinus sp. UBA5188
CGTTTCAAATTTTTTTATAAAAGAAGCCTGTCAAATGTGCCAGAAGGCACCCTGTGTTAGTGTTTGCCCAACAAAGGCTTCTTACTATAATGAAGACGGAGTGGTCTTAATTGATGCTGATAAGTGTGTTGGTTGCAAGTACTGTATGACGGCCTGCCCTTATGATGCACGTTTTCTGAACAAGGAAACGGGTGCCGCAGACAAATGCACATTCTGTTACGAATTAAAGGTTTCTAAAGGTGAAAAACCGGCTTGTGTTTCAACTTGCGTTGGTGGTGCTTTAATGTTTGGTGATCTTAATGATCCACTGAGTGAAGCCTCCCAGTTCTTGGCAAAACACAAAGGGGAAGTTCGTAAACCTGAGTTAGGCACCCACCCAAATGTTTATTACATTTATGAAGGGGTGGTGAAGTAAAATGGATGTTATTTGGGGTGTTAGTGTCACTGAAGTCGCTTGGGGCGGAATGATTGCTATTTATTTATTTCTGGCTGGGATTGCCGGAGGAGCATTCCTAACTGCCTCATTGACGGATCTTTTCAGTAAAAATAAGCCGTCAAAGGTCATTGG
>DHWG01000048.1:2790-3251 GCA_002413075.1 Desulfosporosinus sp. UBA5188
TCGGGAATCACCATCGCCGTCGTGACGATTATTATCGGTTTGGGATTATTGGTAGTTGACTTAGGCCGTCCGTTAAGCTTTTGGAAACTTATACTGAATGTGAACCTGGGCTCGGTCATGTCAATTGGTGTTTTTATTGTCTCAGGTTTCACAGGCTTGTCGGTTGTTTATGGGTATCTCGTATGGTCAGCTGCTGCAACGCAAAAACAGATTCATGTTACTTCTGCGAATACAGAAGTGGCGGCTACGTCTGTAGTCCGAGTCCAGGGCATTCAAAATTTTCGTAAACCAGTGGCGGCCTTGGGGGTTCTATTCTCTGTTGCGACGGCGACCTACACGGGTTTCTTATTATCGGCCGTTACAACCAATAACTTCTGGCACACACCGTTTCTTGGTATTGAGGCCATGCCCTTCTTACCAATTCTGTTTTTAGTCTCTGCTGCTTCAACCGGTATAGCAGC
>DHWG01000117.1:0-1015 GCA_002413075.1 Desulfosporosinus sp. UBA5188
CGTCAGATGTGTCTAAGAGACAGCTCTTAATGCTGATTGATGCAATGCTAATTAATTTAGCCACATTCGTTAGTTTTTATTTGCGCTTTGAAGTTATAGGCGGTATCTCGATAAATTATTATCGAATATATTACCACACAGCCATAGCCGCAACGGTTTTATATATTGCGGTTTTTTACCTTTTTGGGTTATATAATCGCCTTTGGCAATACGCCAGTACAGGCGAGTTACTTTCTATTGTATACGCAGTCACCGTAGGGACTGGCGGAACTGCGGCAGTTGTTTACTTTTATGGCGTTGCTCAGGCTGCGACTTACCCATTTAGGATGCCACACACTGCGGCAATACTACTCTGGCTGGCTATGGTGTTTTTAATCGGAGGCTCGCGCTTTATTTGGCGCATCTTACAAGAAAATACGTACGATCGTCATACTCCTGGCTCTCAAAAGCAGGTTCTGATTATTGGAGCCGGTGATGCTGGCGTCTTAGCAGTACGGGAGTTGAAAAATCGTAACTACCGTGATGGACGCCCTATGGGGTTTATTGATGATGATCGTTCAAAGATAAAGCTGAAAATTCTTGGAATTCCAGTTTTAGGCTCCCGTAAGGATATTTCCCGCGTTATAAAAGGTCATAATATTGATGAAGTCATTATTGCCATGCCGTCAGCCTCTGGTGAAGCGGTTCGGGAAATTGTAGAGATCTGCGAAAAGTGCGGCATTGATCTTAAGATTATGCCCGGTGTCTATGACATTATTAGCGGGGATATCAGTGTCAACCCGATTCGACAAATTCAAGTGGAGGATTTATTGGGTCGAGACCCAGTTTGCGTAGATCTCCAAGAAGTGGCGGGCTATGTCGCAGGAGAAACGGTATTTATCACCGGCGCAGGTGGCTCGATTGGCTCGGAGATATGCCGTCAGATTGCCAGGTTTAACCCTGGGAAACTTGTTCTCATTGGACATGGCGAAAACAGCATCTTTGACATTGAACAGGAGTTGCGTTCCGAGCACCC
>DHWG01000117.1:1229-3313 GCA_002413075.1 Desulfosporosinus sp. UBA5188
GAAGCAGCGGATAAAACAAATGTAAAGATTTTCGTCTCGATTTCTACCGATAAGGCCGTCAACCCAACAAGCGTTATGGGTGCCACCAAACGAACCGTAGAGATGTTGATACAAAGTCTAGATCGACGTTCACAAACTAAATTTGTCGCCGTTCGGTTTGGAAATGTTTTAGGCAGCAGTGGAAGCGTCATACCAACGTTTAAGCGACAAATCGCTAAAGGCGGACCGGTGACGGTGACCCATCCTGATATGGTACGCTACTTTATGACTATCCCGGAAGCCGCTCAATTAGTCATTCAAGCTGGCTCGATGGCCAAGGGCGGAGAAATATTTATTTTGGATATGGGCAAACCTGTCAAGATTGTGGATCTAGCCAAAGATTTAATTCGGCTTTCGGGATTAGAACCCGAAGTTGATATAAAGATAGAATTCACGGGGATCCGACCAGGAGAAAAACTTTTTGAGGAGTTATTAACGGCTGAAGAAGGAATTACCTCCACGAAACACAGCCGAATTTTTGTAGCGAAACCAAACGTCATTGACGTTAAACTTCTCGAAGAACTCACGCATATTGTGAGAGAACGTGGCAGTTATCTTACGCGAGATGAAGTCATCGAATTGTTACAGACCGTCATTCCGACCTTTCATAATAAAAAGGCAAAAGCAGTCTCCAATCAATAAGGAATAAGTAGACATTTAATTAGGGGGAATCAGCTTGCTGTGGGCACTATTATTCATGACTATTGTTGCGGTTGGCTGGGGGTGGAAAAACTCACGCTATTTGCTTCCTCTTTTAATTCTGGGACTACCCTTAGAAATTTCTAGAACCTGGTTTCCCCATATGTTAATCCTCGACAAGTTCGGGGAATTTGTCGGTGTCATTTACTTGGGTAGAATCTTCACCCTAGCCGTGATTGCCTATTATATCTTTAGCTTTCTTAGGTCAAGGACGGGGGACCAGTTCCTCGGAAATGCTCGTGACAGCTTAGTAGAGACAATTCGCTCTCCTTTATTTATTGCTTTAGGAAGTTATATTATTTGGGGTGCAGTTTCGGTAATTTGGTCGGTAGATCGACTTGCGACGATCGTGGGTGTTGCTCGCTTAACCCTTCTTTGGGTCTTAGGGGTGGCAGTTTATGACCTCGTTAAGCGTAGAGGTGGCCTAATAACGGTACCCGTAACCTTTGCAGCGGTATCGTCGTTCTTGGCGGGAATCGGTGTCTATGAGCTCTTGAGTAAACACTATATTTGGTTAGCTGAGATTTATCAGGAACATTACAGATTTAATGCAACGTTCGTAGATGCCAATATTTACGCGCGTTTTCTTCTCATCGGTTGCTTAGCCACGGCGATATTGATGTTCGAGGCAACCAGGAGGGGGAGACTCATTGGGGCACTTGCCTTAGCACTTCAGCTGGTAGCACTTCTTGGGACTGGATCAAGAGTGGGCTGGGTCGTAATGATTATTGTAGCCCTAGGTCTTGCAGCGTTAATTCCCAGACGAGCCGTTATTGTGTCAATTCTGGCATTTCTGACGTTCTTAGGGCTGAGTATTTTACTGAATCCTGAGCTTCATACACGTGTCCTGTCATTAACTCAGGACTTCTGGGCAGCCTCATCAGAGCGACGTTATTTAGTCACTTCCGGGATACATATGTTTACACAACATCCGTTGCTAGGAATAGGCTTAGCAGGATTTCAACATGCCATGGTAACAACCTATTCTTCTGTCATGACAGGGGTAAGTCTTTCCCATACAGCACTGATTACAACAGCTGCAGAACTGGGGAGCATAGGATTAGCTATCCTTGTTTTCTTTTTTGTAGTGCTCTATGGGCGACTACCCAGAGCACTGCAAAATCTGCGATTCGCTAGTCAGCAGTTTCACGCAACGAGACATTATTACTTTGAGATTTTTGCCGTTTTAGCCATTACGGAAATTTTCATGAGCGCTCAGGGCGAAGGTCGTTTCTTTGAAGATCCGTACTTATGGATCTTAATAGGTTACTTAACAGCAGTTCGTGATCTTAAAAAAATAAGCTAATTCTGAGGACCCTCTCCAAGTCCTGAGAAAAATCAGCCTC
>DHWG01000194.1:0-4148 GCA_002413075.1 Desulfosporosinus sp. UBA5188
GATGGCAAGTGTGTAATCCGGATCGCAGAATCCGTCTTATTAACGTGCTGACCTCCGGCCCCACCGGACCGGTAAGTATCCACCCTCAGATCCTCTTGATCAATCGTAATCTCGTTATCCTCCGAAACTTCCGGTATAACATCCACGGAAGCGAACGAAGTATGACGACGCCCCGACGCATCAAAGGGAGAAATTCGCACTAACCGGTGCACGCCTTTTTCCGACTTTGCATACCCGTACGCATTTTCTCCACTGATAGACATCGTTGCGCTTTTAATGCCAGCCTCATCTCCACTCAACAGGTCCAAGGTCTCCACTTTATAACCGTGTCGCTCTCCCCACCTAATATATAGCCGGTAGAGCATTTGTACCCAATCTTGAGCTTCCGTCCCGCCTGCTCCCGCATGCAGGGTTAAGATAGCATTGTTCCGATCATATGGCCCACTCAGTAGTATTTCCAACTCCAAAGCCTCAAACCGTCGTTGGAGTGACTTCACCCCTTGCTCAATCTCAGGCTCAAGACCGACTTCATCTTCTTCAGTCGCTAACTGCCAGAGGGTAGCTGTTTCTTCAAGCCCTTGCTCAAGTTCATCATATAGTTTTATTTTACTTTGATGATGGGCTAACTCTTGCATGATTTTTTGGGCTATGCTCGGATCATCCCACAAATCAGGTCTTTGAAACTCTCTTTCCAGGGCGCTAATCTTTTCTATTCGCTGAGCGACGTCAAAGGGAAACCCTCAAATCTGCCAAACACAATGTTAAAGTTTCCAGTTCTTTTTTCCAATCACTAAGCACTTATATTCACCCTTTCAAACAATAATATCCTTCTAGCCTATAGTTCCCCAAAGAAGTCGCGATAACACGTAGCGTGCCTTTACGTGATCAGTTAGCCAAACTTGGCTCAAGTTGTTGAGACTACTTCTTTTCTGCCCCACAACACTTCTTATATTTCTTCCCACTTCCACAACTGCAAAGATCATTGCGCCTAATCTGTGCTCCCGCGTGGACGGGTTCTTTGGCTACTTCTTCGGAGAGGTTCTCCGTCACGTTCCGAGGCGGTTCCGCAACTTCTTCCCGTACTTGAGGCGCCACACGCATGACATAACGAATAATATCGTCCTGAATGGAGTCGATCATGGCCTGAAACATTTCAAAGCCTTCTCGTCGGTATTCTACCAGCGGATCTTTCTGCCCATAAGCCCGCAGACCAATTCCTTCACGGAGCATATCCATGGCATCAAGATGATCCATCCATTTACTATCCACAACCTGAAGCATTACCGCGCGCTCAATTTCCCTCATTAGCTCCGAACCGAACTGTTCTTCACGGCTCTCGTATAACGCTTTGGCTTTTTCTATCAGCATTTCCTCAATTTCCAGGACCGAGAGGTCTGAGAACTGTTCAGGCTTTAAATGGGTCCCCGGCAAATAGAAGCTTTCAATATAGTCTGCAAAACCGGATAGATCCCACTCTTCTGGGAACTGACTTTCCCCACTAAACATCGTGATACTGTCTTTGACGACTTTCTCCAACATATCCATAATATTGTCGCGAAGGTTTTCTCCCATAAGAACAGAGCGTCGTTGGGCATAAATAACTTCCCGTTGTTGATTCATGACATCATCATAATCAAGCACGTGTTTACGAATGTCAAAGTTGCGACTCTCTACACGCCGTTGAGCCGTTTCAATCGACTTGGAGACCATCCTGGACTCTATGGGCATCGTGTCATCCATACCTAATTTGTCCATAACGCTCATGATGTTGGATCCGAACATGCGCATCAGGTCATCTTCTATGGAAATAAAGAATTGAGTTGATCCTGCGTCACCTTGACGGGCTGCACGTCCGCGCAATTGGTTATCAATTCGTCGGGATTCGTGCCGTTCTGTACCAATGATATGTAAACCCCCTAGTTCAGGCACACCCTCACCTAAAATAATATCCGTTCCACGTCCCGCCATGTTCGTCGCAATCGTCACCATACCGAATTGTCCTGCTTGAGCAACAATTTCCGCTTCTTTTTCATGGAATTTGGCATTGAGCACTTGATGCGGAACACCGCGTTTATCAAGCAAGCCACTCAAATGCTCAGATTTTTCGACCGAAACGGTTCCAACGAGCAGCGGTTGCCCTTTGGCATGGCGTTCGATCACGCTTTCTACGGCTGCCAAGAACTTGCCTTCTTCTGTACGGTAAATCACATCCGGGCTATCGCTTCGAATCATCGGCTTATTGGTGGGGATTTCTACAACATCTAATTTGTAAATCTTCCGAAATTCTGGTTCTTCCGTCATGGCCGTTCCGGTCATCCCAGAGAGTTTCTTGTACATTCTAAAGTAATTCTGGAAGGTGATGGTGGCTAAGGTCTGTGATTCCTTTTCAATCTTCACGCCCTCTTTAGCCTCAATGGCCTGGTGCAATCCTTCACTATAACGGCGGCCAAACATCAGCCGTCCGGTAAATTCATCGACAATAATAACTTCTCCATCTTTAACCACGTAATCGCGGTCTCGTCTGAAGAGGGTCTGGGCTTTTAGCGCCTGATTAATATGATGGGTTAACTCAGTATGAATATCCTCATAAAGATTATCGACGCCCAACATGCTCTCTACCCGACGGACTCCTTGTTCCGTAAGCGTGACAACGCGCTCTTTTTCGATGACTTTATAATCATCTTCGGCTTTCAACCGAGGAATAATCATAGCGACTCTAAAATACAACTCTGTCGGCTTGTCCGCTTCACCAGAAATAATAAGTGGCGTCCTAGCTTCGTCAATCAGGATCGAGTCAACTTCGTCGACAATTGCATAATTCACCTCACGCTGAACCGAGGCTTCTGGGCGAGTGACCATGTTATCTCGAAGATAGTCAAAACCAAATTCGTTATTAGTACCGTACGTAATATCTGCGCCATAGGCTTCCTTACGTTCCTCATAGTTTAGACCATGCGAAACTAAACCTATGGAAAGACCCAGGAACTTGTGGATTTGCCCCATCCATTCACTATCGCGTTGAGCCAAGTAATCATTGACGGTCACAATATGAACACCTTGACCCGTTAAAGCATTCAAATAGGCCGGCAAGGTAGAAACAAGGGTTTTCCCTTCCCCTGTGCGCATCTCAGCAATCCGGCCATCATGAAGCACCATGCCCCCTATCAACTGCACATCATAGTGTCGCTGATCAATCACCCTTCTGCTAGCCTCTCGAACGACAGCAAATGCTTCAGGCAACAGATCATTTAGAGTTTCTCCCTGTCCCAGACGTCCTCGAAATTCATCGGTTTTCCCACGCAATTCGTCATCGCTCAGCGCTTGGATCGTCGGTTCAAAGCTATTAATCATTACAACGCGCTTTTGATATTTCCGTACTTCTCGCGCATTATCATCAAACAAATCTAAAAAACCCATTATGTTCACCTTCCTCAATCGTACATATTCATTAATTCTAACATCCTTGAGAACCGACTGCAACCGAACCGGGCGATTAGAAGAAATTTAGCGACTATAAAGAGTTGTTTACTATTGACTGATGCTAAAAGGCCCGCAAATGCGGGCCTTTCGTTTGATGTAATCCTAGTCTATTTTTCTGTCCGTGCACGCTACGCAAACACTCAACTTATTTCGGCTTAGGCTTGGGGTTGGAGCAAACCATAGTCACCATTGTTACGAAGGTAAACGACATTCATTTCTTGGCTCTCCGCATTTGTAAACACGAAGAACGTATGTCCAACGAGATTCATCTGCATAATGGCTTCTTCCACCGACATGGGTTTAGCAGGGAACTTCTTATTTCGAACAACTTTCTCACGCGGTTCCTCGGCTACTTCGGCATGTTGCTTCGGTTCATGATCCTTGAAGGCTTGGGAACGCAACCGTTTATCAATTCGTGTTCGGTACTTATCAATTTGACGTTCCAATTTCTCAACGACCAGATCGATGGAAGAATACATATCTTCAGTTTCTTCTTCCCCGCGCAAAATGATCCCTGAAAGTGGGGCAGTCACCTCTACCCGATGCCGATCTCGCTCGACCAATAAAGTGACTTGAATGTCCATAAACTGATCTGAGTATTTAGATAACTTTCCCACTCGTTTATTAACATACTCTTTAAGCGCGTCCGTTAATTCAATATGTTTACC
>DHWG01000194.1:4386-4745 GCA_002413075.1 Desulfosporosinus sp. UBA5188
GCCATTACGTTAGCAGCTTGCACACCCCGTGTTTGCTGAACCAATTGACATTACTGAGTAACTTTATGAACCCTCCTTGAATTGTCCAAGTTCTGAAGTTCCATTCCCAGACTTGACTCAACATTAAGAAGGATACCCAACATTGAGGGAGTCTAATCGCCGGACTTGGGGGACACAGCGCTCAATGCTTACGACGCAGGGCAAACTAGGGGACTTGTGTGACCCCGCTCTCCATCCTACGACGCAGAGCAAACTATACGTGTAAGCTCTTGTCTCTGGGGAGCGGGGTTCCCGCCATACTCACCATCCTTGGCTCGGTTGGCGGCAGCTCACATACCTGTTCACTGCCCCGTATTTGG
>DHWG01000016.1:0-8420 GCA_002413075.1 Desulfosporosinus sp. UBA5188
CGAGTCTGGCGGGCACCCCGCTCTCCATACCAAGAGCTTACACGGCTAGTTTGCTCTGCGTCGTAAGCACCGAGCGCGGTGTCACCCAAGTCCCCTACTTGCCCAACTTCGCAACCTTAAACGTCGACACCATTAAAAAGGCTAGAAATGCCATCACCACAAGATAAACATACCATGGCAATATCGTACGAAACAACATTAACAGTGCTAAAAATCCGCCGGCAAAAGTAATGGGGACGCCAACAAAATGCGTCGTAATATTAAGCATATTAAAACGTGCCAGTCGGCATGCCCCACACAAGGCAAAAACTGCAGCGATGGTGAGCCCAATATATCTTATGAACCCTGGTTGAAGAGGTTGTAAAATTGCCTGATAAGTAAGGATTGCCGGTGCAACACCAAAAGAAACCAGGTCACTCAAAGAATCGAGTTCTTTTCCGAAATCTGAGCTCACGGAAAGTCGACGTGCCACCTTTCCATCCAAGCTATCCATAAGAACAGAACCCAAAATCATGGCTGCGGCTAAGGTATAATTGTTTTCATTCACTAAAATCAAAGCAAGAAATCCAAAAAGCAAATTAGACAAGGTAAAGATGCTCGGAATCATACGAGCAGTAATGGGGTTTCCCTTCATTCGACATTCACTCTCCCTATTACACTTATTCCACCACGCACCTTATCTCCCGGACTTACCATTATTTCAACATTTGTTGGTACAAAGATCTCCGAGCACGAACCAAACTTGATAAGACCATATCGTTCCCCTTTGACTACTCTGTCTCCCTTATTAACCCAACACACGATACGCCGGGCAACAAAACCCGTAACTTGCGTCACCAAAATTTGCAAGTGTTTATTTTGGATTCCCACATAGTTTTTCTCGTTGAACTCAGACGCATGACTTTTAAAGGCTGGGATCATCTGTCCCGGTCTGTAGGAACGAAAAACAACTTCACCTTCCATTGGGCTACGATTAACATGAACATTGAATAGGCTTAAGAAAATTCGCACACGAATGCTTTCTCCTTTGAGAAACTGGTCCTCAATGACTCTTTCCACATCCATGACTACGCCGTCTGCGGGGGAAACTAACATTAATTCGTCTGGTACAATCTCTCTATTGGGGTTACGAAAGAAATATGAAATAAACAAGAACAGGATAACTGGTAAAATAACAAGCCACGGCCAAACCCAATAGGCTAAAACCGCTAAAAAGGCTAATATTGCCAGATAAAACCAAGCATCACGAGAAATGGGATATTGTTTCACCGAAAACTTGACCTCCTCATCTTGATTTACTCTAGTTTATCATTTTTATTACCATTAGAGAAGTACTTAGTCTAACTCCATATCTCTCCACTCTTCAATTTTTCGAAGTATGAGTGAATTGTTACCCCTAATATGGGTCTCAATGGGTAAAGAGTTTAGAAAAAACCTCCCATAATATTTATCAATGATTCGGTCGTCAAGTAAAATGACTACTCCACGATCCATCTTCGAACGAATTAAACGGCCAAACCCTTGCTTAAAACGGATAACGGCTTCAGGAAGTAAAAGTTCTTGAAAGGGATCACGGCCTAAAGCCTTGAGAAATTCGGAACGCGCCTCGATTAACGGTAATGACGGGGGCCAGAAAGGTAGTTTAACTAAGATGACACAAGATAAAGTGTCCCCCGGTATATCAATTCCCTCCCAGAAGCTGTTCGCTCCCAAAAGAACACTCCTCGGATTTCTTTTAAACGCTTCGAGCATTGTGCTTCGTTCTCCATGAAATCCTTGTGCCAAGGTGTCAATACCGATCCGTAACAATCTCGGATATAAAGAGGCATAGGTTTCTCGGAGTAATTTATGAGCTGTAAATAGCACTAAGGTCCGACCATTCATACGCTCAGCAACTTCAGCAATGAACTCTGAGAGATGCTTGGCTTTCTCCTCGTCAGAATCTTGGAGGTCAAGGCCCTTTTTCACCACAAAAAATCTCATCTGCTGTTCATAGTCGAACGGGGAATCTACTTGAGCCGTTGTTGTTGTCTTAGGTAATCCAACATCTCGCAAAAAGTGCTCAAACGAATTGGATATGCTCAAGGTAGCAGAGGTTAAAACGACAGAATCGATACGTGAAAAGATCTTTTCCTTGAGAATATCGCTCACTTCAATGGGGGAAGTCTTTAGATATAGTCTCGAATTTTGTTCGAGCCAAGTTACTTGTTTGGGATTATTGACGTTGAGTACGAGGGCCAGTGTGTCAAGCATTGCCTGTAATTCTCTTTGATGACCCACTATAACGTATTTTAGCTCTTCAGCCGCCTCCGCATCTTCCCCCGTCAAAACACCTGTTAAACTTTCGAAAACAGCGATTAAGGCTTTGATTCGTCCAATAAAATTTTCAATTTGAATATTTAATGTTTCCCACCAGGTCTGGTTTGAATGACTCTTAACGAATCTTAACGTGCGATCTCCGCCTAATATTAACGATAATAACTGAAATAATTCTTTCGCCTGTTCTAACACCAGCGTACAATTTTCAGGAATACTATCCAGCCTTTTCTCGAATAATTCCCAGGACACAGAAGGCACCTGCTCTGCCAGGAGTCTTAGTCGTTGCTTGAGTAGCCCATAAAAATTTTGCCCTGACAGTTTATAAATATTATCAAGAACGCGAGTAACGTTCTCCAAACTCATATCTGAGCCAAGATGTTGTAAGGCCGTCTGGTAAATCTGATGCGCTTCATCAATCACTAACTGATGATATTCTGGCAACACATTATAATCCGTTTTAAGATCAGAAAACAACAGTGAATGGTTTACGATCAGAAGATCGGCCTCTTCTGCTTTTTTACGAGCCCTAAGTAAAAAGCAAGCCCCCGCCTTAGAACATCTTCCAGGAATACAGGCTTCATTGTCCGCATTTAAACTAGGCCAAATCTGTAACAGCCCTGGAACCTTAGAGAGTTCTTGCAGGTCCCCTGTTAGAGTTTCTCTCATCCAAACAAGAATACTTAATAAGGCCAGCCTTTGTTCTTCTCTAGAAACTTCTCGTGGATTAGCCAAACAACCCTGCACTCTCTTCAAACAACAATAATTGCTTTTCCCTTTCAATATCGAGACTTTAACGTTAAAAGGTAATATAGTCTCCAGAATTGGGATATCCTTTTTTTGCAGTTGTTCCTGAAGAGGAATTGTGTGGGTCGCTACCACGACCTTTTGCCCTGTTTTTTTTGCCGACCATAAACATGGTATTAGATAGGCAAACGATTTTCCCGTTCCCGTACCAGCTTCAACAACAACATGCTGCGAGGAGGTAAGACCTTCTGCAATCAATTTTGCCATCTTCATCTGACCCGGTCGGCTCTCATAACCGTTCAAATTTTGTTCCAGGATTCCTCCCGGAGAAAAGCAATCCACAATCCAGTCGATTGAGTCAGGGAACTTAATTGTAGGCGCTTTTTCACTTGAAAATAAGCCCTCAGATATGGGAGCGAGAACAAAGTCAGTCCGAATCTGTCGATCTGGAAAGCGACGAGTAATCTCTTTATACGATTCGTCGATAAAACCTCTACCCGTCCAGCCCTCAAGCAGACTCTTAGCTTGATCAAAGAAACTTAGATCGAATTCCAGACTCTTTTCCCTACAAACCTCAAAAAGTTTCCAAGTGAACCAAGCATTTGTTTCCGATCGGTGACCCCGTACTCCGTCGGGAATGGCTAAGGATAGCTTTTCAGTCAGGTAGGATAATTGATAGTCGTGCACAGATGGGAAAAAGATTCTAGCTAATTCCACAGTATCCCAAAGGGTCTGCTGAAACTGAACGTTTAGGCTATCTTCTAGGCAAGAGATAAGTTGTGTTACGTGATGCCCAACCAAAATAGCGTCCACAAAAAACGTTTGTATCTCGTGGCTATGCTCATAAAGTTGAGAAGCACCGTCTAGTTCTTCCACTCTAAGACCAGTTAGCCTTATTACTTTACTCGTAATTTCTTGCTCTGGCAGAACAAGAAAGTGACATGATCCTTGAATCAATCCATCACGGATTCGAAATGCAGCAAATTCGATGATCTCATCCTGCAAAACCTCTAAGCCCGTGGTTACTACATCGAAAACCACGATGTCTTTGCCCAAAATATTGACCCCTCTCTTGTTGTTCATTGTACACTATTATATCGAAAGGAATCAACGGTAGGCAGGATTTTAGACTTCTATAGCGAATAAGACATTGAACTGCAAAAAAATGAATCTTGCTGTAGGAAGAAGGATAACACTGTTGTTCAAATGTAAGATTTCTACCCTTGGACTAGGTCTTGTGGTTTTAGTATCTAGTCTCTTTCTAAGTGGTTGTGCAGAAAAACCTATTCTAACGCAAGACGGTTCGTACGAAATTTTATCTATTTCTCCATCTGGGAGAACTCAATCAGAACTAATTAAAGTAACATGGAATACCAATATGGCGATCTTGCAGAAATTACTTTTGGAGTCTTCTTTTGTCATAAGTGATCTACATACCCCTAGTAATCTACAAACTCCAAGTGATTTAAAGCCCTCTATAGACGTCCCTCTTATGACGACAATTCTCCGAACCCAATTTATTAAACCAAAACGCATGTCTTTTCTTGTCGATCAGAAAGTTCTTACCCTTGATGTCCAGTCCCTTCAAATTGAAGTTGAAGGAGCTAAAGTAGGCCAAGTAACTCTTAATCAGACGATCATATTGCAGGGTATCAACAACCCTAATCTCCTGCCCGCATTTCAAGCCTTGAAAGAAATGTTGCATGATAAAAAACATAATCATTAAAGTTGCTTATAAGCAACTTTTTATTTTACGAACTTTATATAACTAAAACAAGGAATACTAATAAAAACATGCTTAGTCAGAGACACGATAAGGCTTGGTATCTCAATATAATGAAACCTTCTGGGTTTAAAGGGGTAATAACGATGATATTTTTACTAGATAATCATGATTCTTTTACCTATAACCTCTACCAATACTTTGGAGAACTTGGAGAGGATGTTCTTGTCAAACGCCAAGGTTCAATCACTCTAACCCAGATTGAGGCAATGCATCCTGATTTAATTGTGATCTCTCCTGGACCCTGTACTCCCGATGAATCCCCCTTTTCCTTAGAGATCATTGAACACTTTATGGGAATAATTCCCATTTTAGGAGTATGCCTCGGCCATCAAGCCATTGGACAATTTTTCGGAGGAAAAGTGGTGAAGGCCAAAAGGCCTATCCATGGAAAAACGACCCCCATTCTTCATGATCAGCAGGGTGTGTTCACTGACCTAGTTAACCCATTGGAAGTGACAAGGTATCACTCGTTGGTTATAGAGCGATCGACCCTTCCTGACGAATTACTCATCACGGCCGAGTCTGAAGATGGAGAAGTCATGGGCATCCGTCATAAAGTCCACCCTATAGAAGGCATTCAATTTCATCCGGAAGCTATCTTAACCCAATTTGGACATCAGTTATTAAATAATGCCCTCCTAAAGGCTAAAATGTGGCATCTTAAGCCAAATGGGGCACCATGGATTGTCAAGCAAGTCTCCATTTCACTGCCCCCCTGTCGCTTGTTTTCTGCATTTAAAGATGCCCCCTCTCCATTTTTTTTAGATAGTGGCAATGATTACAAAGAACTTGGCCGTTATTCTTATATGGGATCATCCCCTTTTTTGGAAGCATCAGCCTATCCCGATCGCATCGAGCTTCTTCAGATGAACCACCCCCAACTTGAAATCATTCCACTTCACAAATCCGAGAGTTTAAACTTTCTGAACGAAGCACAACGCAAATATCATGTGTTACATTCCCCATTCCCCTTTTCTGGTGGCGCTGTAGGTTTTTTAAACTATGATCTCAAAGATAAGCTTGAATCGCTTCCAAATGATACCTCAGACGACTTAAATCTACCGCTTTGGCGTTTTGCCTGGTATGACGGAATTGTGATTTATGATCACCTTCAGAAAGAATATTGGATTACAGCCTGCGGGATGAACGAGGACGGGACATGCCATGCCGATCTGGCTCAAACACGGATAGAGAATTTAGAGAAAACTCTCTATGCCTGTGTTCCAGAACCACTCGTTGAACCTGGAAATCTAAATAAGCCTGAACACCCCAACACAACCTTTACCCCTATTACCCCCAGCGTCTCCCATGCTCAGTATTTAAATGACTTGCAATTGGTCATTGACTACATCTATGCTGGGGATATTTATCAGGCCAACTTAACTCAACGTTTCTCCATGGTTTGGGAAGGGGATCCTTGGAATCTCTATTCCCATCTTCATCGACAAAACCCTGCGCCCTTTGCAGCCTTTCTTCCTTACTCGGATTTCCAAATACTTTGCAGTTCTCCTGAGCGGTTTATACGAGTTCAAACGGACGGTCAAATAGAAACACGGCCGATTAAAGGGACTCGTCCCCGCGGAAAATCGCCGGAAGAGGATCACACATTAGCCTTGGAGCTTCAGAAGAGTCCAAAGGATCGTGCTGAGTTGACTATGATCATTGATTTAGAACGAAACGACCTGGGGCGAATTTGCGAATTTGGAACAGTAAAGGTAACGGATTTAATAAAGCTCGAAAAATATCCGACCGTCTGGCATCTAGCTTCGACCGTAACCGGACAACTCAGGCGTGGTCTTGAGCCGAGTGATATTATCCAGGCTGTTTTCCCCGGTGGGTCGATTACTGGAGCCCCTAAGATTAGAGCCATGGAGATTATTGAAGAATTAGAGTTATATAAACGAGGACTATACACTGGAAGCATTGGGTATATGGGCTTTGATGGCGCATGGGACTTTAACATCGTTATCCGTACGATTTTGTTAAAAGACGGCAAAGCCTTCGTTCATGTTGGTGGAGGGATCGTAGCGGACTCGATTCCTGAAAGTGAATATATCGAAACGCTTGATAAAGCCAAGGCACTTTTTAGAGTGCTGAAAGGACGATTAGATGATTGATTCAGTCTTCGCTTATGACCGTCTGGCTTTATTTGGGTTCGGACTATTTGAAACCCTACTTATTAGCGAGGCGGGACCTTTATTTATTGATCGGCACTGGAAACGCATGAACAAAGGGGCTAACTTGTTGGGTCTCGATCTCCCAGGTAGGGACGAGTGGATGAAACAGGTTCAAAAGTTTATTATAGAAAGGCCAAGTCCTAGTTCTTACCCCTATGCACTGCGCATCACACTAAGTGGTGGTGCACCCCTTTCCCATCTTCCATGCCAAATGCTATTCCACAAGCGAGCTTTTTCCTATACTGTTGCTCAATATAAATTGGGGATTCGTCTACATCTCTTGCCCTCCCAACGTAATGAGCAGTCTCCCTTGGTTTCTATTAAATCTACAAATTATATGGAAAATATTTTGGCGAAAGAAGAAGCAAAGCGAAAAGGTGCGGAAGAGGGCTTATGGCTTAATACTAAAGAAATTTTGTGTGAAGGAACCATGAGCAATTTGTTTTTCATTAAAGATGGAACGCTCTTTACACCGTCACTGCAATGCGGTTGTTTGCCAGGGACACGTCGTGAACTCGTTCTTGACTTAGCTCGGTCTCTACAAATTCCAACTTATGAGGGTATGTACCCCTTCTCATTTTTATTAGGCGCAAATGAAATTTTCATGACCAATTCTCTCATGGGAATTATGCCAGTTCGGCAAGTTGATGATACCTACTTTACCATCGCTCCGTTGGGTACGAAAAAATCAGGGATGAGGAAACTTGAAATGGCTTTTAACTCGCTGGCTAGCAAAGAAGCGACAGTTGTCCAAGCATGATGACAAGAGAGTGCCCCTATATAAAAACTGACGGGTACCAGAAAGACTGGTTCCCGTCAGTTATACATTTCACGAATGTTTATTAAACTTTGACGCCACTTTGTTTAATATTAATATGAACTTTTATCCAACGATAAGCATACGTTACAATGACAAGATAATTGACCCAATGATTACATAACAACCTTCATGAGCAGCGTGATGAATTTATAAAATCCATCGTTTAATTTTACATTTCATGCTATACTAAAAATGGACCGTCAGCGCTCGTTGGAGTTGCACAAAGGGGGACATTGGATGAAGCTTATTTACAATCGGACAGACTTCCCTAACGGTCGTTCACACATTTTAATGCGTGATACCGAATTTGATTACCCAGAACTTGTTCATTTCGTGATGATGATAAGCAACAAAGGCACGTTATGGGTTGATGTTTTTTGGCCATATGACCAAGAATCCGAGGGATATACTCATGCCATTTCAGAACTACAATTCTGGCAGACCTTTCGCGAGTGGAGATTACAGGGCATCCGCCTTGGCGACAGTGGGAAAGTGGCAGAAATGCTCGCACGAAAACGTTTATCAAAGAAGCTTGGGGAAAAAAATACCTAACAGGCTAATAAAAGAAAGCGGC
>DHWG01000016.1:8565-54853 GCA_002413075.1 Desulfosporosinus sp. UBA5188
GCCGCTTTCTTTTATTAGCCTGTGGTTAAGATCCGGTGTCATCACAGCTTTCTATGAAGTATGGTGGCCCGATGATGAATTTGCTTGCAATTTCTTTTTATCCAATTTATAAATAAAAGCTAGAATCTCCGCCACTGCACGATAAATTTGAGGTGGAATTTCTTTGGTTAACTCCACCTGCATCAGGGCTTCTATCAATACTTCATTCTTTTGAAGGGGAATCCCTTCAGCTTCAGCGGCTTCGATCATTTTTCGAGCCACTTCCCCGACCCCTTTAGCCACAATCCTTGGGGCTCCCGTTTGATCATAAACGATCGCTGCTGCCTTATCTTGCTTTACTTTCACCTCTGAATATCAACTCCACTTCGTCTTGATCCTTGGAGGAAATTCCTAAATTCCGGGTTCTGGTTTAGATCCCCTGTTTCGATGTTCGTTAAATTAATACCAAGCTTAGCAAATTGGTTCGTTGCCTCGGGCTTCACCTCCTCTAGAAGGTTAAGAAGCGATTGAGGGTCGCAGGTGAGAACACGCATAGTCATGGAATCTCCGTAAAAAAAAGCATCTATCCCAACCTGTCCTAATTGCTGCGTTTCCATCTGTAGGCCCACACGGCAGTGTTGCTCATCCATTTTTCCGCCTTTACGAGGACTTTCAATCGCTATTTGGACGGGTACAAGCTCTTCTTGATTAAATATAGGAAGATGAAGTAATAGATAGGCATTATCAAGGGCTCCTGTTTTAAACCACAGTTGTTGCCCGGTTAATTTTTGAAGTAACTTTGTTAACGTCTCCTGGGAATCATGATAATTCAGCCCCTCTTGATTTTGAAGCGCTTCCAGAAGCGCGAATTTGAAGGTTTCTTTAAGACTATTTTTCTCAATTTCCTTGGCCTGCGGATCTAATTTCATCAACTGTTGGATGCGTTGTTCATAATCCACTCCCAGCTTTCGTAAACACTCCAAGAGCACTTCCGCTCCGTTTTCCTCAGACAAACATTCCCACTTTGGACTAGATTTTCTCAAATTCGTGATCAAGCCATCGAACGGCGTCCCTTGCAGATTGCTTACTAAAGCAGCCATTCCAGATTTTTCTGTTGGAAAAGATTTAAGTAGCGCTATAATTTCCTGATTGATCGGTAATCCTCTCTCTGTAACTTGTTTAAATTGTGGAGAAACAAGTTGTACCTCTCCTTGTTTCTCCACTAGAGGCTCGCGGATCAACATTAAGCTGCCCTCACTCAAATTACCCACTTTAACCCAGAACTGCTCCCCCACTTTAGTCGAGGATTCTAAAAGTGCGGACATATCTACTCCTTTTACCCGAATTATTCCGACCCCCTCAGATGTTTTCTGAACAACTTCCACCAATAGGCGCTCTCCCAGATGCCATTGCTTGAGTAGATTTGTGCTTACCGCACGACCTGGTGCTAGTATACCGCCTACTTCCATCAGCCTGCCTCCTTATACACGAGTACACCTACTTGAGCGCACACGCCCTCATATAACCTTCTGAAAACTCATTTCCTCTAATAGGTCTAATGACAAGAACAGCTTAGGATTATTGGTCCTAAGCTGTTCTATTTACCCGGGAATTTATGGAACTTAATCTTTTCATCTTTGACTGAACCTTTTTCTAGTGTCTGTTTTAGAAGATCCAAGGCGCTGAGCATTGCATTGTCCAAATAATCGGCAACATTGGGGGAATCTTGATTCCCTACTTTGGCCTTATGAACTTTTCCGTATGAATGTTTTTTTGCATGATGAACACCCCGAGTGGATGTCTTATGCCTCGATCGATTGCTCGAGTTCAAGGGGGCGTTGGTTCCGTTTGTTACTTTAGTTTTTGGTTTTGTGGGTGATTTAGATTTAGCATGAACTTGAGCCACAGATGGGCTGGCATCAGGAGGAAATTCTTGCTGAACCCATTCCTGAACACAAGCAGGATTTTTTGTCACTACAAATACTTCCTGAATCGAACCATTACTTTTAACTAAAAGCTTGCAACCTGTTTGCGTGACATATTTATAGACAATCCCTCGTTCTGAGGAATGGCTGACGTCAATAACGCCAGGAATAATGTCTGTAACATCCGATAGACGGCCTAGATTTTCAAGCCAAAGCAACGCATTTTGAATAATACCGTGTTCACGTTTCACCTTATTCCTACGAAATTTCAGAGTTTCCACCGACTTTCAAAAGTAGAGATGTTTTGCCGTAACCTGCCCTTGCTGAATGTCTAATTGTCCCATGGAATACTGGGCCTCACGCCTTTTGTCCGTTGGAGAACCTGGATTAAACATCAAAATTCCTTCATGCCATTCCATTAAAGGGATATGGCTGTGTCCAAAAACGATAAGATCAACGGCTGTATCTTCAAAGGCGTAATAAGCACGTTCTGCGCTACTTTTTCCCTTACCCGAATCTCCATGAATTAAGCCTATCCTCAAACCTTCGCATTCGACAATGTCTCGATCAGGTAAAGCAACATCCCACCCGTCACAATTTCCTCTGACGGCCCGTACAGGAGCAATGTAGGACAGTTCTTCGAATAAACCTCCATATGTCAAGTCACCAGCATGTAGAATCATATCAATATCCGTCAAATGTTCCCAAACAAAACTTGGGAGAGATTTGCCGACTCTCAGATGAGTGTCTGATAATACGGCGATTCGCATTCGATTCACCTCTTGCTTTTAACTCATACCAATAACATGGCTTATGGTCGAGTCGTTTTTATGACGTGATAGTAGGTATCTCGTTCAACCGCCACTAAACCTGCATCATGAATCATATTGATCAACTGTTGTTCACTTTGCATTTGAGGGCTGGTGGCACCTGCTGTATGATAAATTTTCTCTTCGCGAACAACGCCATCAAGATCATTGGCCCCAAACGAAAGGGCCATCTGAGCTACTTGAGGGCTGGTTGAAACCCAGTACGCCTTAATATAGAGGAAATTATCCAGAATTAAGCGCGCTACGGCAATCACTTTCAAGGTTCGGAGAGCACTTGCTTGAGGAACGTTTTCGAATTTCGTGTTCTTGGGATGAAAAGCTGTTGGAATCAGGGCGTAGAAACCGTGAGTTTGATCTTGCAGATCACGCAAAGCCAAAAGATGATCAACCAGCTCCTCATCCGTTTCAATGAGTCCATACAACATATTTGCATTGGTCGGTATGCCCAACTGATGGGCAATTTGGTGAATCTCTAACCATCGTTTTCCACTCAATTTTCCGGGACAAATAATTTCTCGGACCCTTGGGCTAAAATTCTCCGCGCCACCACCCGGAATAAAGCTCAGACCAGCTTCCTTAAAGGATTTCAGAATCTCTACAACAGGTACATTCTCCATTTGAGCAAAATAATCGTATTCTGCTGCAGTGAACGCTTTAAGACTCACTTGAGGAGCACGCTCTTTAATTTTAGTGATCATGTCTAAGTAATATGAAAAAGGGAGATCTGGGTGTATCCCGCCAACAATATGAAGTTCAGTCACACCTTGATCTGCGAATTGCCCAGCTTTAGCGACCACCTCATCAATGGACATCGTATATGATCCCTTGTCTCCAAGGTCTTTACCAAAAGCGCAAAGCCCGCAGCGTACTTTACATACATTACTATAGTTAATATGGGCATTATTATTAAAGAATACTTGATCACCGGTCATAGCGAGTTTCCGTTCATTCGCAAGGTAACCCAGACCAAGTATATTGGTTGTTTGTAAAAGATGTAGACCATCCGTACGACTAAGACGTTGCTCTAAGAGCATTTTCCCATATACGTCTTCTAATCCTTTCAATATTGGATTAAATTCCACGCCTGACCCTTCTTTCCCTAAATTGATATTATGGGTATTATAACATAATTCTCGAATTTCTAGGAAAGATAATGAACATTGAAAAGGGCTGCGAGTGCAACCACACTCACAGTCCCCTTTTATTAGTGATAATGTTTCATAGTTTGGCGCTGGCGTTTGATGGCCTTACGCACTTCATTGGCAACACGCCATGTTTCTGGTTGGTCTGGAGTCATTAATTCCAATTTACCAGACCGTTTATCGATTAATATATCGACACTTGGCTTACGACCTAAGGCTTTTTCTCCTGGGTGTAAAATATCAATTCCAATCTTATGTTCATCATATTGAGGAGGAACATGGTACGTTAGGACTTCTTCCGTTGCATCCATCAATTCCACGACTTGATCTTGTGGATACCCTTCTCGCAATAATATATCCCGGACGGAAGTCACAGGATGTTCAAGTGTGAGTAGCATCTGAGCGCGTTGAACCAAATTATAATCGATGTCCAAAATGCCACCTCCATAGTGTTTTATTAGGTTATTTTCATTTTCCCCTTAACCTTTCTAATGAATACTGTGAGATCATTAACGGAAATAGGACTATTTTCCACTTTAGTCAAATCAATCTAAGGAGGTTCATAAATGTCTAAATTACTATCTTTACCATTTTTAACGGCAGCCATCTCAGGGATTGCTATGGCGATCCAAGGCACGATAAATTCTTCCTTAAGTCAAAAAACGTCGCTGCTTTCAGCGACGCTCGTCGTCCACATTATCGGTACACTGGTGGCATTCGTTGCTGTACTCGCAGGGCGAGACCCTCTCTTAAAATACAACTGGCTTTCGGTTCCTTGGTATTTGTATCTTGGCGGTGTTCTCAGTGTCCTTATTGTGGGACTAGTTGCCATAAGCATCCCCAAAGTTGGCGTGTGTAACGCGACAACAGCGATTATTATTGGGCAGGTTAGTATGGCTGTCCTTATCGACCATTTCGGATGGTTCGGTACAAGTCGCCTACCCTGGAGTTCATCCCAGATCTTTGGAGTGGCTCTATTTGCTGCAGGCGCAAAACTTCTCTTCCACTAATTCTAGATAACTAAGACTTGGCACGACCCACAACTAAGGCCATATTTTCAATAATCGCTGAAATCTCTGCACTGACATTGTATTTTTTGATTTGACCGTTCTCTGTTAACATGACGGCATTTTTGCCCTCAACGCTTTGATCTGTTTCAATGAGTCGGAGAAGAAAGGCGTAATTATCACTACTCACTGAGAGTTGCTTAAATGCTCCTTCAGAGACAAAGATAATCCAATATCCAGAGGAAACTTCATTGTTCCCATTTGTATAGAGAGCATCAGAGACACTCGCTGCATTTTGCCCAGATAAACTCTGTTGGTTCGTTGCCTTAGCATTTGTGTTTAATGTGTTCGAATTACTCAGTGAATAATTGTCATCCAGCGCACTTGTCTGAGCGACCGGGTCAGCTAGTTTAGAGTAGATATCCTTGAAAAAGTTTGGAAATACAACGTAACCGACAACCCCAATAATAAGTATCCATATGGCTAAGGCTTGTAGGTCCTTCCATAAATCATTCCGCGGTGGTCGTCCCCAGGCACCTTGCATACCTTCACCTCCAGTAATATTTCATTGTTATATTTTCATAAATTTAATCTCTAAATCATATATACGCTCATTTTTATAAAGATAT
This sequence comes from Desulfosporosinus sp. UBA5188, assembly GCA_002413075.1. Lineage (GTDB taxonomy): Bacteria > Bacillota > Desulfitobacteriia > Desulfitobacteriales > Desulfitobacteriaceae > Desulfosporosinus. Next base: position 14,078 of record DHWG01000016.1, read on the forward strand.
GTGTATGGAACTTGCATCTGGCAATTTCACCCTCTAGAATAAGAACTGAGGTGGGGAAAATGGATCTACTTCGACAAAAGCTGACCCTGTTGCCAGAGAAGCCCGGTATTTATATGATGAAAGATACTCTGGGTCAGATAATTTATGTCGGTAAAGCTAAAATATTGAAAAATCGGGTAAAGTCCTATTTTACCGGATCACATGATGGCAAGACTGCACGCCTGGTTAGTCAAATCACCGATTTTGAATATATCATCACAGAATCAGAGGTTGAAGCGCTTGTCTTAGAATGCAATTTAATCAAAAAGCATAACCCGAAGTATAATATCCTCTTGCGAGATGATAAAACCTATCCATATATAATCATTACAGAAGAAACACACCCTCGAATCCTGGTCACACGGCAAGTAAAAAAGGGAAAAGGCAAATACTTCGGTCCCTATCCGAATGCAACGGCTGCCAAAGAAGCGGCACGTTTACTGAATCGGCTTTTTCCCTTTCGCAAATGCCGTCAAATTCCTACCCAGCCTTGTCTTTATTATCATTTAGATCAATGCCTTGCCCCTTGCGTCACAGACGTATCGCTGAATGTTTATGTGGGAATGCGCAAAGAAGTTTCTACGTTTCTTAAAGGAAACCAAGGCGAGATCATCAAACTTCTAGAGGGGAAAATGCAAACAGCGGCTGAGGCTCTCCATTACGAACGCGCCCGGGAATACCGCGACCTGATCAAAGACTTAGAGCTCCTCAGAGAAAAACAGAACATCACACTCACTGATTTTATGGACCGTGATGTTGTAGGGTTTGCAATCACGACAGACCAGATGTGTGTTCAGATCTTTTATATACGTCTTGGCAAGTTACTAGCACGTGATAGTTTCATTTTTCCGTATTTTGAAGACCCCGAAGAAGCGTTCATTTCTTTTGTTGCTCAATTCTATCTTGAACGCTCAGTATGGCCTCCAGAGATTTTGCTCCCGCCGACTGAATCCCCAGTCTTATCAAGCCTATTTCCGATGGTTGTTCCTCAAAAGGGAAAGAAACGCGATCTCTTACAGTTAGCAATGGAAAATGCTCAGACAACCCTTCACGACCAAATTTCACTAGAAGTACGTCAACAATCAGAGACACAACAAGCTTTAGCCACCCTTGGAGAACTATTAAACATCCCAATTCCTACACGAATCGAAGCGTTTGATATTTCCAATACAGGAGGGACGCATACCGTTGCGGGAATGGTTCAATTTGTGGAGGGCAAACCCCAGCGCCAAGGCTACAGAAAATATAAAATTGAGCCCATGCAGACGTCCGATGATACAGCTGCCATGGGTCAGGTTGTTCAGCGTCGTTATGCACGCTTGGTTTCAGAAAATGGCCTTCTTCCTGATTTAATTTTAGTTGATGGCGGTAAAGGTCAAATCAGCACGGCCATAACATCTCTTGAGGCACTTAATTTGACCATTCCCGTCGCAGGAATGGTTAAAAACGACCGGCACCAAACCAATGGTCTCATGAATCAAGCTGGCAATCCGGTCGCTCTACCCAAAAACCATCCCACGTTTCATTTACTTGGCAGGATCCAGAACGAGGTCCATCGCTTTGCCATCACCTTTCATCGACAACAAAGAGCAAAAAGTATGACATTGTCTGCTCTCGATGGGATCCCGGGTATAGGGCCAAAACGCAAACAACAACTATTACGTCATTTTTCATCACTTGACGACATTAAGTGTGGAAGTATCGAAGAACTCCAAGTAGCAGGACTGCCACATAGTGCCGCAGCCATGATCTATCAATTTTTTCGTGCAACACCCATACCAACACCGTTGTAAAAGGAGGAACCTCTTGTGATCCTTAATTACAGAGTTGAATTATGTCGAAGATGTTACTTTAAACGAACCAGCAGCTGCTCAACTTCAGATTCGTATATTCAAGAACCATGGGTTCACTATGCAAAACCAGGTGGAGAATGTATGAACTACAAACCAGTTCCCTGGTTGCCCCAGTTATAAACATCAGAATGCCTAAAAAGAAGAACAAAGAACAACAAAGAACAAAAAAGTACAACGGTCACTGTGACGGTTGTACTTTTTTGTTCTTTTCAGTCTGAATAATTTTAGCGTACGCGACGCGCACCAAGATACCGGCTCGAATAATAGCTTTCACTAAGACTTGAAGTGCGAACGCCACTATTGGAGGCATGAACAAAACTTCCTCCACCGATGTAAATACCTACATGGGATGCTCCGGATTCATAGGTTGTAAAGAAGACCAAGTCACCGGCTTGCAATTGATCTTTGTTGACAGATGTACCCACACCAAATTGACCAGCAGCAGTTCTTGGCAAAGAAATACCTGATCCCTTAAAAACATATTGCGTGTAACCTGAACAATCAAACCCACTGCGGCTAGTTCCTCCAAAAAGGTAGGGAACGCCAACTAAACTAAGTGCATTGCTCACCAAACCTGAGTTATCAGATCTGGAAACCTGTTTTTGCGGTGCCGAGGCGACTTGAATCGCTTTTTCTTTACTTTTAACCGGTTTCGCTGTTGTGTCTTTAACGGGTTGGGGTTTTTGTGCAACAACTGTTGTTGAAGTACTAGGCGTTGAAACAACCTGTTCTACAGGAGCGACAGCTTCCACTTTCACTGGGCTGATCACGGGGCCATCCTCGAATTTCATTTGTTTACGAACTAATTCGGCATAGGTTCCGGAGGGCACAATGGTTGAAGCCACATGCACTGACTTCATCGAAGAACGTGTGATCATTGTTGCTGTTGCAGTTTGACTTGAAGCAGACGCAGTAAGACTACTCGCTAAAAGTAACCCTGCCAAAATTGCGCTTCCCGAGCACAATCGCGCAGATGAGGAAATCACTAAATTTTTCCACCTTTCGTAGCTTACGAGGTTAGTTGCCGGATTCGGACAGGTGTTTGCCCTACACGTGGAGAACACCACGTGATTCACCCCAATATAATCCCCCGTTCCAAATACTATAAGTTTGGATTCAGCTTTCGTCTATTTATTAGAATTCTATTTATTAGTATTCTGCTTATTAGTATTCTGGACGAACACTAAAAGTTCCTGCATTTTTTTATGGAAATTTACTGCTATTAAATAATGGTTAGTTTAAAGACCATTTTCAAGGAAAATACCCGTTAATTAGAAAGGCTAATAATTGGTGCAGGAATACGTCCTCCACGTTTTACAAACATTTTTGATGAGAACGGATGGATGGCCATCACTGGCGCTCCACCTAACAATCCTCCAAATTCCACTCGGTCCCCTGCTTTTTTCCCAATTGCTGGAATGACTCGAACGGCAGTTGTTTTCTTATTGATCATCCCAATCGCTGCTTCATCAGCGATAATGGCCGAGATTGTTTCCGCACTCACATCCCCAGGTAGCGCTATCATATCTAATCCGACGGAACAGACACAAGTCATAGCCTCTAATTTATCAAGGGTCAACGCACCGACCTCAACAGCTTTTACCATACCTGCGTCTTCCGAGACCGGTATAAAGGCTCCGCTTAAACCTCCAACGTGAGAAGAAGCCATGGCGCCCCCTTTTTTAACAGCATCATTAAGCAATGCCAAGGCCGCAGTTGTTCCATGTGTACCACATCGTTCAAGACCCATATTTTCTAGAATTTCAGCAACACTATCCCCAATTGCAGGGGTCGGTGCTAGCGAAAGATCAATAATTCCGAAAGGAACATTTAATTCCTTTGATGCCGCCCGCCCGATAAGCTCTCCCATACGAGTGATTTTAAAGGCTGTTTGCTTTATTAGATTGGACAGCTCACTAAAATCGGCTTCAGGATATTTTTTAACAACCTTGGCCACAACTCCAGGACCACTAACGCCTACATTAATAACGCACTCTGGTTCCCCAACACCATGAAAGGACCCTGCCATAAACGGATTATCCTCGGGGGCGTTGCAGAATACGACTAATTTAGCCGCCGCTATGCCATCTTTGTCTGCTGTCAATTGAGCGCACTTCAGAACGACTTCACCCATTTTTAACACAGCATCCATATTAATTCCGGCTTTAGTCGTACCAATATTCACGGACGAACAAATAAACTCCGTCTCACTTAGGGCCTGAGGAATTGCCTCAATGAGTGCTAGGTCTCCAATGGTGAACCCTTTTTGAACCAGAGCTGAGAAACCCCCAATAAAATTAACCCCAACTTCACGAGCCGCTCGGTCTAAGGCTTTGGCAATCCGCACCATTTTTTCAGAATTCATGTTAGCCGCTACAATTCCTATGGGCGTGACAGAAACACGCTTATTAATAATTGGAATCCCATATCGTGCCGACATTTGTTCACCGACCGATACTAGTTTCCCTGCATTTTTGACGATTTTATCATAGATTTTCTGTTCTAATACATTAATATCTTCCGATACGCAATCTAGTAGACTGATCCCCATCGTAACGGTTCTAATATCAAGATTTTCGTCATGAATCATACTGATCGTTTGTTGAATTTCTTCTCGTGCGAATGTCAGTGTCATTGTCATGTTTTTCTTCACTACCCTTACTTAAGTTTCCTAAAACCCTATAGCTTAGATACGATGCATGAACGTAAATATATCTTCGTGTTGAACCTTTACCTGTAGTCCTTTGTCACGTCCCTCGTCTTCCAGCATACGTGACAGCGCAACCAACTCTAAATTTGTAGGATTGATATCTACGACCATAATCATTGTGAAGAATTCATTAATAATTGTTTGACTGATATCCAATATGTTAACGTTATATTCTGCGAGTCGCCCGGAGACCCATGCGATAATTCCGATTTGATCACGCCCTAATACTGTAATGATAGCGCGGTTTGACTCTTCCTTTGGTAATGCCATGATATTTCCTCCCTTTATAGACGAATGTATTCCTAATATGGACACTAGACTAACACATTTACCAATGATACTCAAGTACTTTATGACCTAATTCGGAGGCGAGCATATATACACAGAAAAAAGAGAGCCTAAGAGCTCTCTTTTTTCTAATTCACCATCTTAGCAACTACCGCCGCAGCTATCGCCACAGCCACCGCCGCCACCGCTTGATTTCGCAGTACGTATTTCGAATCCTCCGCCGCTTGCGGATTCAATAAAGTCTACAGTCGCGCCCTCTAAAGCAGTAAGTTTTTTATCTGTGATTAATGATACGCCGTACTCTTCATCAAGAATATCGTCGTCCGTCTTTGACTCTTCCAGAGTCATGCCGAAATTCGGCCCACCTCAGCCAACGCCTACAATATAGAGACGAAGAAACGCATTTTCTTTATTTTGGCTCTTTAAAACATCTTTAACTTTTTTGGCAGCAAGTTCGGTAATTCCAACCATATTCTTCACTCCTTTAATTTCATTCTTCTTATAATACCACAATTTTGCTATTTCAATCAAACTTTCACAAATAAAACATATTTATAATTAAACTTCTTTTCCATCGCCACTGGGTTGGAAATCATTCCAGAGACGACGCACCTCTACTTCAATACTAGCCGGGAGATCTTGGGTAAATTGTTGTAATTGTTTAATCTCCCCCTGTATCTTGGGTGCCCAACTGTTCTCTTCAGGCCATGTAATGAAAACTTGTGGTTGTGGAACGAGGGTACGCAAACATACTAAAACGAGTAACAAAGTGAATAAACGCCAAAACCAACGCATCGTTGAATTCATCCTTTCTGAACAAGCCATTATACAGAGCTAGCTTGTCCAGAAAACCCCAGTTTAAATCGTTCGGCATGTAACACTTTCCAAAATTCTTCCGTAAAAAGCAGCAAAGGCTCAAAATAGGTCCTAGCCGTCTTAGTATATAAATGTCTTTGATATCCACGAATTTTATCTAGGTGAAACGTCTCACAGGAATTTTCGCCGACTAATGGCCAACCTTGTACCCCGCCTAAGGTAAACAAACGTCCCAACCCTATTGCCCCTACAAAGTCCAATTTATCGGCATCATACAGGATTTTTGCCTCAAGATCATTCGGTTCGTGCCCTGCTTCGAGAGAATGAGCCATGATCGCATCTCTTACTCTTAAAACAATGTCCTCAGAATACCCTGTTTTATGTAGAATATTGACAGCAAGTCCGGCACTGCTTTCTGCATGTGTTTTTTCTACTGCGCCAGAACGGCCAATGTCATGAAGCAGTGCCGCTAACTCAATGACCGTTGCGTCTGCCCCTTCTTCCTTAGCCAATAATTTACCCCACTCCCTAACTCTTAACGCGTGCTCTAGATCGTGAGCACGATCTTTTCGTGCATAAAAACCTTGAGCGATTAGAATTACCTGTTGCAAGTGGTCTTGAGCTTGATTTGTCACCGTTTCCATAATCCCACTCCCATTCAGCATCTATTAATTTACATAATTTACCCATTTAACCCAAATTAATCTTACTACCGTAATTCTTACTTTGTCAAGTCGCGAACTAATTCCTGAACTATATTTTTAGTTAAGGAATAGTTCAGGTAATAATGGATGTTATAATGAGTCGTGAATCATTCAATTTGAGATTAGGTCGATAGAAACCCTAAAGGAGAGTTTATTTTGAAACGTTCCATTAAGCTGTACATTATTATGCTTTCTATTATTTTGGTGACCATCACGATGATCTTTTTATATTATTCACCAAAATATAGAGAAGCACAAATCAACACGCCACTAAATCCTTCTACAACACCCCTTAATCCATCAACTTCAACACCAGACTCCCCATCGTCTCAACCGCCACTTCATGTCTCTGATGCAAAAGCACTCGCCTTATATAACCAAGGACTCAAACTATATTATCAACAGGATCAAAAAGTCTTTCCGGAAGCCTTAGCCTTCTTTAATCAAGCGTTAGCGATTGACGTTCAATGTTATGAAGCCCTTAATGCTAAAGGTGCAACACTAGCCTTTCAGGGCAAACATGAACAAGGACTTGCCTTTATTCAGCAAGCCCTAGTCCTCAATCCATCGTTTGTTTATGGCTATTTCAACCTGGGATTGGCGAATGAGCTTGCCGGACGGTGGGATCCTGCCATTGCAGCGTATCAAAAGGCCCTGCAACTCGACAATCGTGACACCTGGAGTTATTACGGCATAGCAAGCATATACGGGCGCCTTGCGAATATTGACAAAGTCGTAGAATATCTGCAACAAGCGATCGCTCTAGACCCCACTGTGAAGGATGTAGCCCGTAATGAAAAACATGATTTCGCACCCGTCAGTAAGAATCCCCGTTTTCTCGCAATTGTTAAGCCCTAGTCTACGCTAAGAGTGTTTCCAAACGTTCTACAAGTCCCGTAAAGACCTGGAGTGCATTCCGCACAGGAACAGGTGTCTCCATATCCACACCGGCTTTACGCAACAATTCTATGGGGTAATCGGAACCACCACCGCTCAAGAATTCTAGATATCTCACCACCGCTGGTTCCCCTTCATCTAATATTGCCCGGGCAAAGGCCGTCGCTGCGGAGAATCCAGTGGCGTATTTGTAAACATAAAAAGCATTATAGAAATGAGGTATACGTGCCCATTCGATGGCAATTTCAGGATCAAGGACCACCTCAGCCCCATAATAGACTGCATTTAGATTACGATAGATTTCGGAGAGAGTGTCGGCTGTTAAAGCGCCGCCCTCTTCTACCACCGAGTGTATCTTCTTCTCAAACTCAGCAAACATAGTTTGCCGGAAAATAGTCCCTCGGAACTGTTCAAGATAATGATTGATCAGATAAGCGAGTGTCTTAGGGTCTTTGGTGGTTTCTAAGAGATGCTCCATAACCAACGCTTCGTTCAACGTTGAAGCGACCTCTGCTACAAATATTTTATAGCCCGCATAAAGATGGGGTTGTTTCCTATTGGACAGAAAAGTGTGTAACGAGTGCCCCATTTCATGAGCAAGTGTAAACATAGAATCTAGCGTGTCTTGATGATTCAGTAAGACATAGGGATGTGAGCGATATGTCCCCCAAGAATAAGCACCGCTCGTCTTTCCTTCATTTTCATAAACATCCACCCATTTTTTTTGGAACCCTTCCTCAAGGATTTTGATGTAGTCTGGTCCTAAGGGCTTTAGGCCATCAATGACCATGTCTTTTGCTTGTTCATACGTAATCACCATCGTCGTTTCCGGAACAATCGGAACATAAATGTCGTACATGTGTAACTCATCAAGTTTCAAGGCCTTCTTACGCAATTGGACATAGCGATGCATCTGTGGCAAAAATTCGTGAACTGTATCAATCAGGGAATCATAGACCTTCAAGGGAACACGGTCATCATCTAAGGAACCCGCAATGGCTGAAGAATAGTTTCGAGCTTTGGAGAAAAATATGTCAGACTTTACACTAGAATTCAAGGTCGCAGCCCACGTATTCTTTTGCTTCTCATACGTATGATAAAGCGTTTCAAAGGCTTCTTTTCTTACACTCTGTTGATGGCTCTCCATGAACATAATAAAATTTCCCTTGGTTAGTTCAACCGATTTGCCAGCTTCATCGACAATACTCGGGAATTTTAAGTCTGCGTTATTTGCCATAGAGAAAATCGCCCCAGGAGCTTCCGCTAATTCTCCCACTTCTGCTAACAACTTTTCCTCAACGGAACTAAGAATATGTTCTTTTTTTCGTAGAATATCTTCAAGTGCGTGGTTATAAAGTTCCAGTTTTTTGGACGTCGTGCGGAATTCCTTCAGTCGCCCTTCAGGGATTGCTAATAGTTCTGGAACGACAAAGGACGCCGAGCTACTCACCTTCACGGCTAGGGCCCCTGCACGATCTGTCAATGCTTGATAGTTGGCATCGCGATTATCCTCGTCTCGTCGCATACGAGCATAGGTATAGATCTCTTCGATCTCTAAACTTAAATCATCCATCCACTCAAAACAGGCAATTAAGGTCTCCGGAGCATCGGCCAAATGTCCCTCAAATTTTTTCCCTTCATTTATTAGCTTTTCCACGTGGGTAAACTCTTTCTCCCATTGTTCATTATCGGAAAAAATATCCTCCAAATGCCACTTGGTAGCCTCAGGAATCTCTGTTCTAGACTTTAAGCGTCGTTGTTCCACAATTTACCTCCTAGGAATATTCATCTTACTTAGTATATACACGTGCGACATAAATTACCATTCCTAGGAATTTTGCATGAAAAGAGGACCCACTTCGGGTCCTCTTTTCATACAAAATTCACCGAGTTCTTACAACGTGAAAGACAAAATAGTCAGATCGGAAAAACAAGCGAGAGTAGAATATCGGATTATCAGAGAGATCAAAATGAACTTCATCTAACAACAGTAAGGGGCTTGCTGCTGTTATCTCTAATTTAGCCGCTAGTTCCTTCCCTGCAACAATGGGTCGAATGTCTGTTGACGCATAAGCAATTCGGATTCCCTTAACTTCTTCCAGATAAGAAAAGACGGATGATTTAATCCCTTCAACATCCAGTTCTCCTACGCGTGGTGAAAACACATCTATACAATATATTGCAGGAACGCCATCTGCCGTACGGACTCTTCGAAGTTGATTAATAGGCGTTCCAATACTTATCCCCAGTTTTTCTGCCACTCGAGAATCCGCTGTTGAGCTCTCATACTCAATGCTGCTTGTCCCAGGAGTCAATCCTAGTTCTAATATTGCATCCGTCACTCGAAAGAGAACCTCTAAACCAGGCTTGCCTTTTGGACATGATTCTCCTCGCACAAAAGTACCAAGTCCGTGCTTTTTCTCAACAACACCCACTGATTCTAAAACTCTTAACGCTTCGCGCAAAGTATTACGACTGACCCCAAGCTCCTTCGCTAGTTTTTCTTCATTCGGAAGGCGGCTGTCAATCAGATATTTCCCTCTACGGATTTCATCTAACAGTTCTAGCCGGACTAGATCTGAGAGGGATTTTCCACTCTGATGAATACGACCCATGATGCTCACCCTCCTTTATTGATTACTTGTTGGGATTATACGGAATCCCATCAGCAGCAGGTGCCGTGCTTCTTCCAACTAATCCTGTCAAAGCCAAAATTGTCAGAGCATACGGAAGCATTTGAATGATATTTGAGGATATGCCACCTCCTTGTAAGAGCATACTTAAAGCCATAGCAAATCCGAACATCAACGCTGCCCCTAGTGAACCAAAAGGAGTCCATTTGCCAAAGATCATGGCTGCAAGGGCAATGTACCCGCGTCCACCACTCATATTAACTTCAAAACTATTCAATAATCCTAGAGCAAGATAGACGCCACCTAAGCTAGATAGCATGCCCCCAACTATAACCCCTAGATAACGAAGGCGCCGAACATTTATTCCTGCTGTATCAGCTGCTTGAGGATTTTCTCCGACGGCTCTAAGCCGTAACCCCAAATTCGTATGAAAGAGGAAATAATGCGATACAATGACCAACACCAACATTAAATAGACCACAACATTTTGAGAACCTAGGACAGGACCCACAAAGGGAATATCACTGAGCCCAGGAATCGTTATATTGGGAAGCGCGGGTGTTTCGCGCGGTGTCCCACCATATCCAAAAATCGTATTGAGCAGAAAAGCTGTCAGTCCAGCAGCAAAAATGTTGACACCCATTCCCACAACCACTTGATCCGCTCCGAGACTCACCGTTACAAAAGCAAAAAGTATTGAAATGAGAGCTCCCATCAAGACCGCGCCAAGTAAGCCCAGCCAAGCACTATGGGTATAATATGAAAACAGCACACCGAAGAACGCTCCAATCAGCATAATTCCTTCCATGGCAATGTTTACAACGCCACTACGCTCAGAAAAGGTTCCTCCCAACGCAGGAAGAGCAATCGGAGTTGCCATAGCCAGCGTTGCTGCCCATAGATCAGGTCTCATTAATGCATCCCAAAACATGATGTTACGCCTCCTTCACCGACGCAAGGGGTTGACGTTTGCGCCAGCGTCTTTGAACTATTTGCACAATATCTTTCGTGGCGACTAAGAAAATAATAATCCCGGAAATGACATCGGTCAGATGCGCCGGAACCCCTGAAACCAATTGCATTGACTGACCCCCGGTAGACAAAGACGCGAAGAAGATCGAAGCAAGTATCACACCAAAGGGATTATTATTCGCTAGAAGAGCCACCACAATAGCCGTAAAACCATACCCAGATGAGAAGCTATCATAGAGTCGATGTTGTACCCCAAGCATTTGGACAGCACCTGCTAAGCCAGCTAACATTCCGCTAATAAATAAGGCCAAAACTACATGAAACGGCACATTAATTCCTGCATAGCTCGCCGCTCGTGCATTTAAGCCAACCGCTCTTAATCGATAACCCAAGGTAGTATTATAAAGCAACCAATAAACAACAACGCAGGCTGCCAAAGCAATGACTAATCCCCATGACAGTTGCGTTCGCTCCACCAGCTTACCCAACGTCGCTGATGGAAGAATTACGGGGGATTGTGGTGTAAAGCCCGGCTGCATCATTGGCCCATTTTCGAGCATATAGTGGCTCAAGAAAATAGCAATATAACTCATCATCATGGTTGTGATCACTTCGTGCGCTCCCACATAAGCCTTTGCCAAACCAGGAATTATTCCCCCCCAAAGCCCCGCTGCCAGCATCCCTGTGACAATGGCCAAAGAGATATGTAAGACAGGGGGAAGTCCATGCACGGAATATCCAATCCATACGGCTGCCATACTGCCAATCCAATATTGGCCCTCCGCCCCAATATTAAACAAGCCCGCTTTAAAACCAATGGCGACACCTAAACCAGAGAGAATTAAAGGGATCGCACTAGCGAACGTATTCGATAAGTTCACGGTAGAACCAAACGCTCCAGAAAAAAGTGCCCCATAGGCCGTCACTGGGTTATTACCCGTCACGAGCATGACACCTGCACCAATTAGGAGGGCAATGACGATGGCTACAAAAGGGGTAGCCAATCCTTTTATCGTCTTTTGCATATTTTACCCCTCTTTCTTCAAGTCTACACCCGTCATGAGTAAACCCAACTGTTCACGTGTGACTTGTCCTCCCGGTAGAATGGCGATCAATCGGCCCGCATGAATAACACCGATCCGATCTGATAACGACATAATCTCATCTAATTCTAAAGAAACCAAGAGGATCGCCTTCCCAGCGGCACGCAACTCCAAGAGTTTGTTATGGATAAACTGAATCGCACCCACATCTAAACCTCTCGTTGGTTGGGCGGCGATTAATAATTCAGGGTTACGGGAAACTTCACGGGCCAAAATTACTTTCTGTTGGTTTCCGCCGGAAAGATTACGTGCTAGTGCGTGAATCTGCCGCGGTCGAACGTCAAAGGCTTCTGATAATCGTCTTGCGTAGTCCTCAATGGGTTTCTTTTGCATTTGGCCTGCGCGAGCAAATGGTGCCTTAAAAAAGTCGCGAAGTACGAAGTTTTCCGTCAGCGCAAAATCCATTACAAGGCCATCTAATTGACGATCTTGAGGAATATAAGCAATCCCAGCTTTAATTCTTCGTCGTACCGAATAGGTCGTGATGTCATTTCCTAGTAAGCGAATGTGCCCACTTTTGCACGGCATAAGTCCGGTGATTGCTTGAACAAGTTCAAATTGTCCGTTTCCATCAATACCTGCAAGACCTAAGATTTCCCCGCTTCGAATTTGAAAGCTTACACCGTTAACTTTCTCGTTACGATCGGACGTGACCACTATATCTTCGACCTCTAAAACCGGTTTTCCTGGCACCTGAGGAGGTTTGGACACATTCAGCACAACTTCACGTCCAACCATCGCATTGGCAAGTTCCTGAGGCGTTGTTGACTTAGTTTCAACGGTGTTCACAGTGTTTCCCGCTCGCATAACCGTGATACGATCCGAAATACGCTTCACTTCGTCAAGCTTATGGCTAATAAATATAATTGGAATCCCCTGGGACCTAAGACGCTCCATTACTAGAATTAATTCTCCGACCTCTTGAGGCGTAAGCATAGCCGTAGGCTCATCTAGAATGAGTAATTTGGCCTTACGATAAAAAACTTTTAAAATTTCAACACGTTGTTGAAGGCCGACCGTCAAATCCCCGACCTTTGCACTGGGGTCGATCTCCATATGATATTGCTTGGCAAGTTTGCGGACCATCTCAACATTTTCTTTACGCCGATAGTGAAGCGCACCTGGCTCTGCACCGAGGACAATGTTTTCCGCAACCGTCAATGCAGGTATTAGCATAAAATGCTGATGGACCATCCCTATACCCGCTTGGATGGCCTGACGGGGACTTGAGAAATTGAGCTCCTGATCATAGAGTCGAATACTCCCAGAGTCCGGTTTATATAGTCCATAGATAAGTTTCACGAGCGTGGATTTCCCTGCGCCATTTTCTCCTAATATTGCATGAATTTCGCCTTCACGCACATCAAGATTAACTTGATTATTAGCTATAACTCCCGGAAATGATTTGGTAACATTTCTCACTTCTAAACAGGTTCGCATAGTCCCCTCCATTAAAAATGGGTTGCCCCATAAGGTTATGAAGCAACCCACTTGTCATTTCGTTCAACTCACCAACGTACGAGCTCTTATTTATAACCTGCTGGGATTACATTCGTCACTTTAATCGTTCCAGCTTTGATTTGTTTTGCAGCCTCGTTGACCTTATCAACAACATCTTTAGGGACTACTTTCGTTGGAGTTGCAAAGCCAACGCCATCATTACTTAGGTCAAAGAGCACGTCACCACTTTTGAACTTATCATCTATAGCACTTTTAATAATATCAAAGGTCGCAACATCCATGCCTTTTAAGGCGCTGGTAATAACATTATCTGGAGCCATGTAGTTTTGATCTGCATCGACGCCAATAGCATAGACTTTCTTTTCTTTCGCTGCGTCGATAACGCCCGTCCCTGTTCCACCCGCAATATGGAACACAATATCAGCACCTCCGGCGATTTGAGCAAGGGCCGTTTGTTTACCAAGCGCAGGATCATCAAACTTTCCTGTGTACTTTAAATCAATTTTTATATCAGAATTGACACTCTTAGCCCCTTGAATAAATCCTGCAATGTAATCATTAACAGGGGGAATGGCCATACCACCGACAAGACCGACAGTGTTTTTACCCAAAGCATTCGGAATTCCTGGAGTTTTCTCCATTAAGCCTGATAATACGCCGACCAAGTAACCACATTGTTCAGTTTTAAACATGGCTGATGCAACGTTTGGACGATCGGTAATGGATGAGTCAATAATCATAAATTTCACATCTGGATAATCTTTAGAAACCTTTTCCACGGCATCATACATTAAAAATCCAACAGCAATAACTAAGTTATATTTTTCTTGAGCAAAACGACTGAGGTTCGTTTCATAATCTGTCATTTGTTTAGACTCTACAACACCCTTAGTAACACCAAGATCTTTTACAGCCTTTTCCAACCCTTTGTTTGCTAGGAAGTTAAAACTTTTGTCATTCAGTCCACCAACATCCGTTACCAAGCCTACTTTGAATTCTTTTTTTGTGGGTGTCGGTGTTGGTGTTGGTGTTGGTGTGGTTGTGTTACCACATCCGACAAGGCCCACAGCCAGGATAAGTACGATTGCCAAGCTACTAACAAACCGAGATTTTTTCATGATTTTACCTCCTCATAATTTGTTCCGTGTCGTATTGAGCTTACCTTTACACACTAAGCTCCGTCCCCTCCTTCTCCGGTTGTAGGACGTAGAACATCTCACTGGTTTAAGTTTAGCAAGTATTCAGATAAGGGTCAATACTTTATTTAAATTATTCACTATTTTTACAAATTATCTAGTCAAATTGCGTTCTTAATCGGTTTTTAATACCTTTGCAAAGTTCTGACATTATAACAACACTTGCCGTGAATCTCTATCTGTATTATGATAGTTAGAATAATATCTTGCAATGAGGTTTAACGGGAGGAGAAATAAGCATGAAGAAGATGGGCTATTTGGGTCCTAAAGGGAGTTTTTCCGAAGAGGCAATCCATTTATTTTTAGCCTCTCAGCCTAAATTAAACGAAACACGGCCAGAACTTATTCCCTTCCCAACAATACCTCGCTTATTATTCGCCTGTAATAATGTGGAGATAGACTGGGCCTTTGTTCCTTTGGAGAATTCTACAGAAGGGCAAGTAGGCGTGACGATGGATACGCTTGGTCAGACAGAGCATCTATTTATCACCCATGAATTCGTCCATCCGATTGATCAATGTCTTTTAACGCTCGAGCCAATGCCGCTCTCACAAATCGAAAGAGTTTATTCTCACGAACAGGCTATAGGGCAATGCCGTGATTTTCTTGAGAAGCAGCTCCCACATGCTGAACAAATCACTTGTTTAAGCACCGCTGAGGCGGCACATAAAATATCCTCTATCCGTGAAAACTGGGCAGCCATCGGACCGCGTCGAGCCGCCTACCTCTACAACCTCCACCTTATGCAAGAACGTATTCAAGATGTGGTTCTGAATGCCACGCGTTTCGTACTTGTTGGCCATACTCTCGCGGAAATGTCATGTGGCGAAGATAAAACATCGCTTCTAGTGATCGCAGAAAATACGCCAGGTTCTTTATATCGTATTCTAGGTGAATTTAGCAAACGCCAGATCAACTTAAGCCGTATCGAATCGCGTCCCTCGAAAAGAAAACTCGGCGAATACGTATTCTTTGTCGATGTGGAAGGTTATGTCTTTGCTCCCCCCATACAAGATGTTCTATGGGCGCTCAAGGAAGCACACATCTCCGTAAAGTTGTTGGGTTCCTATCCCAAAGCGCTGCCCGATGAAACAATATTTTAAGGAGAGAGGATGAACATCCTCTCTCCTTTTTATGAACACTTAAACGGGAATATTTTGTGCACGATCTGCAACCCATAGTTTTATTCATTATAATTTATTATATCAACCCTTAAATTTATAAGTTTATTGACCGTAGAGATTAAGACTGTTTTAAAGGTATAAGGACTTCCTTCAAGCTTGAAATCTTTGAAGTATAGTTTCAATTCCTGTTTGCTTGAACTTTGAGGAATTGAAATCAGACCCGTCGAATTTGGATTATAGCCTTTGACTGAGTGATTTTCGCCATTGACTAAATAGGTTTTACTTAGATCTAGTTTTAAATCAGCCTCAGCGGTATTTTGAAAGCTTAATGTAGCGATCACCTCATTATCAATAACCTCAATCTTATTCAAAGAAACAGATAATTTTGAATTAGAGATTGCAGCAACAGGATTTAATACATATACTTGCACATTATTAGTCTTATCTTTACCCTTACCTTTTCCATTGCTAGAGCCAGAATTTGTTATGACAGGATTCCCAATGTCCAAAATGCCATTAACCATAGTGTCTTTTTCCACAACTTCCCTGGGAGATTGTCCCTCACCTGAACCAGTTTTATCCGCTATTTTAGGGGAAGGATGATCCATAAGAGAAGTATAAAGAACTAAAGCAATGACACAGGCAATCACAGCTGCAATCATTAATTTAGTTCTCTTGCTTAGCTTATTAGGCCCTTCAAGAGCTCTTATCCTAGTAGCCTCAGCAACTGATTCATAGGAATTCATAAGCCTAGTCTTATTCCCATCTCCATCAGCAATAATAGGTATAGCTGCGGCAAGGACTCTATTTTGGGCCGCGCCAGCCACTTCATGGGAATTTCTTAGCACTGTTTTTTCCCCATCAGCAATAATAGCATTAAGATCAGACTGTATCAGCTTTACATCACCATAACGGGTTTCTGGCTCTAACGCAGAAGCCTTTTGAATCACTCTAACTAAACCCTTAGTGGCACCCTCTGGGTAATTCCCCTCATCCAAAAGCTCAGAGGGAAGGCTTATGGATTTTCCCGAAAGCATAAAGAACATCGTGGCACCCAGCGAGTAAATATCCGTCTGAGTATTGGACTGAATATTCACCAGCTGTTCCGGTGCTATGTATCCCTTAGACCCTAAGATCATGGTGTCGCCTTCTTGGCTTTCCTTATAAATACGGGCTATTCCAAAGTCGATCAACACGACCTTGTTGTTAGGCTTGATCATAATGTTAGCCGGCTTCAAATCCCTATAGACAATTGGAGGATTAAAGCTGTGAAGGTACTCTAATATGCTGCACAGTTGCAGGGCTATATCCTCCACCATGTCCGATGAGAGCCGACCTTTAGCCTTCACATGTTCTTTCAAGGTCTTTCCTTCAATGTAATCCTCAACCATGTATAGATTATCGTCTTCATAGAAGATATCAATAATTCGTACAATTCCTACGTGGCTTAAATTTTTTAGCATATTAGGCTCAGCAAGAAAATCTATTTGATTTTTCCACTTGCTATTAACTTCCTTAACCGCCCAAAGATTCCCTAATCTATTATTTTTACAGAGGTAGACTGTCCCCATACCACCTTGTCCTAGAACCTTGAGTACCTCGTATTTACTATCGAGTATTTGTCCTGGAATTAACATATCTCACCTCCAATGCCCTGCTCACAGATAGACCCTAGGACAATGAATTCCGTGTGGGCTGGGGTTAAGGCACTCGTTCACACGAACATTTTTCGTAGGACTTCAGCAATTGCTTCCGGCTCACACAACTCAACCGTTTTTACTAACTTTTTATCTAACCCTTGCAACCCCAAAGGTATTTTCCATCCGGTTAATTGACTAAGGTCCTCAAGCGCAGCCCATGCGTCCCTCATACTCTCCGGCTTCTCTTCCCCTTCTAACGCAATTAAAACATTCGAAGCGAATTTAAAGGGGCTTGCCGTTGAGGCTACAATTGTGTATGTTTGATCGTTGGTCGTGGCAAGATAATCCTCATACACTTTAATGGCAACTGCTGTATGAGGGTCAAAAACATAATGATAGGCTTGATAACTTCGAGATATTGTCTCTAAAGTTGCCTCTTCACTCGCCCACCCGGCATAGACTGTATCTTGACACTGTTTCAAAGTGACTGGATCAACAGTGAAAGACCCCTGGTTCTTGGCATCATACCAGGTCTGAATTTGCTCGGCATTCCGTCCACTCATCTCATACAGAAAACGCTCGAAATTACTCGAGACCAAAATATCCATAGAGGGAGAAATCGTTTGGTAAAAAGCACGCTCACTTTGATATACCCCAGTCTCAAAAAAATCGACTAGCACATTATTTTTATTGGAAGCAGAGATAATATGGTTAATCGGAAGGCCCATGCGTTGAGCATAATAAGCAGCTTGTAAATTCCCGAAGTTTCCTGTCGGAATCACAACGTTCATAGGCTCTCCAGCGAGGACTTTCCCCTGTTCCACCGCCTGTAAGTAAGCCCAGAAATAATACACGATTTGAGGCAAAAGTCGTCCCCAGTTAATAGAATTAGCCGAGGAAAAGATGATATGTTTCTCCAGCAACTGTTCCTTCAAATTTTCCGAAGCAAAAATACGTTTTACAGCGGCTTGACACTGATCAAAGTTCCCCTTAACCGCAACAACATGGGTATTCACCCCTTCGGTGGTTGTCATCTGACGTTCTTGAACAGGGCTGACGCCACCCTCCGGGTAAAAGACAACAATGTGCATGCCTACTCTGTTTTTGAATCCTTCCAAAGCAGCCTTTCCTGTATCACCAGAGGTTGCCACGAGAATTAAAACGTCCGCATCAAGGTGAACCAGTTTAAGACTATCATTGAGTAAGTCTGGCAAGACTTGCAACGCCATATCTTTAAACGCGGCGGTGGGCCCATGCCAAAGTTCTAACACCCCAAAATTCCCCACAGTAACTAAAGGTGCAGGATTAGGTCCGTCAAACGTTCCATTAGCGTACACATTGACAATTTCTGAGAGCGAGGTCTCTGGAAAATCAGTTAAATAGGGGGCCATGACACTCCTTGCGACGTCACGATACGTTAGCCCCTGAAGATCTTGCCAATTCAAACTGGGAATGGCCGTCGGAACAAAGAGCCCCCCGCCTGGTACCATTCCTAATGTAATCGCTTGCGATGCGCTTTGTCCAGAAAGATTACCCCGTGTGCTTTCGT
The DNA here is from genome assembly GCA_002413075.1 of Desulfosporosinus sp. UBA5188. Classification (GTDB taxonomy): domain Bacteria; phylum Bacillota; class Desulfitobacteriia; order Desulfitobacteriales; family Desulfitobacteriaceae; genus Desulfosporosinus. Next base: position 33,063 of record DHWG01000016.1, read on the forward strand.
ACAACGACAACTACCTCCTAGGTCTTCGTTCATATTTGATGGATTCATCTAGTTTATTATAAGCTATTCACTGTATATTCGCCACAATAGACAATTATCCTCTCTAGGAAGACAACTGCGACGATGTGAACCTTAAATTCAGCCTAACTTCTATAAATATATTAAAGGAAAGAAACAATTTCTGTTGAATATTTTATACAATCCAAAATAATTCGAAAGGCGGACTATGAATGTCAGATTATACAATCCGCAGATATCGCCAAAGTCTAATTCTTGGCCTCATTGGGGTCGTAAAAGATCTTTTTCCATCCGAACAACTCAAAATTGCTCACTCGATCCTCGACGGTGTTTACTGTGAGCTAAATGGCTCGCTACTTTCTTCGAGAGAAGTGCAGAAAATTGAGGATCATTTACGCACCTGGGTTCTTGCCGATCAAGCCATCGCCTCTGAGCCTAGGAAAGATCATTTATATCATTGTCAGATAGACAATCATGTGATAAATACGATCTACCCCCCCCTGGAACGATCAGGTTCCTTAAAATACTTTAAACTCATCCATTTCTCACCCGGTTTTATCCTACTCTTTCCGAACGCCAATGAACCGGAGACTCTTGCTCCCTTTGTTTCTCCGGAAAAGCTCTCTGCAACCTTCTCCGAAACCCAACATTGGTTAGAAAACTTACACCTTTCTACCGTTCAAGATGTTAATGCCATTATAACCGCAAAATCTTCTCACGACTTAATTTGTTTGGCTGAGGCTTTACATGAGAAGAAAATATCCTTAATTGCTGATCAGATTTTTGATAAACGTCGCAACGTCCGAGTCATCTTGATATCTGGTCCGACTTCATCTGGTAAAACGACGTTCGCCCAACGTTTGTCAACGCAATTACGCGTCAATGGTCTTCGCCCAGTTGCCCTATCCCTCGATAATTACTTTCTAGCGCGAGAAGATACCCCCTGTGATTCCTGTGGAGAATATGATTTCGAGTGTATAGAAGCCCTTGATTTACCCCTGCTTGCGAACCATTTAAGTGCTCTGATTAGAGGCGAAGAAGTTGAGACTCCGGTCTTTGATTTTGTCAACGGTCGACGATCCCCCACAGGTATCTGCATGAACCTATGTCCCGACGAGATCCTCGTTATTGAAGGGATCCATGCCTTGAACCCTTATTTAGTACCTACCCTTGATCATAACCAAACATTCAAGATTTATGTTAGTGCCTTATTTCAACTTAATATTGATCCCTATAATCGCGTCCCCACGACAGATGTTCGGCTTATTCGCCGACTTGTTAGAGACGATAAATTTCGAGGCATTAAGCCAGAGAAAACACTAGCACAGTGGGACAGTGTTCGTCGAGGGGAAAATAATAATATCTTTCCGTATCAAGAAGAAGCGGATGTGATGTTTAACTCTAGCCTATTGTACGAACTCAATGCCTTGCGCCCCTTCGCCGAACATCTCTTAATCTCCATTACACAGGAGTGCCCTAATTATGCAACCGCCGTTCATCTCTTAACCCTTCTTTCATTTTTTGATCAGTTGGACACTTCCACCGTGCCCTTCAATTCAATACTAAGAGAATTTTTGGGTGGGTGTACCTACAATAACTAGAGGCTAATAGCCATAAAATAAGCAAAGCACGAAGAGGGATCACCTCTTCGTGCTTTGCTTCTAAGTATCTTCTGTACAGAACTATCTGTCGCAGGCAAGTATTCCAGCTTTGGCTAAGTTTTCCTTTGGCATGTCCCGGATGATAATCGTCACACTTTCTGCTGGAGCCCCAATGGATTCCACAATAGCTTGAGTGACTTTTGCTACGAGTAATCGTTTCTGTTCGACTGTGCGCCCTTCAATGAGCTCAACTTGGACGATTGGCATTGCTTTCACCCCCCTCCAAACGTTGTCTTACATAAGTCATAAGAATTTTTGCGCTTTGTCTATTGGTTGCCAAAGGAACATTATGAACATCACAAACACGTAATAATGCGGCTATGTCTGGTTCATGTGCCTGAGCTGTTAGCGGATCCCGCAGGAAAATAATCATATCCAGCTTATGTGTAGCGACCAGACTGCCAATTTGTTGATCTCCCCCTAAGGGACCTGACAAAAGCGCATTCACGATCAATCCAGTGTGTTGTTGAATGAGCTTACCCGTTGTTCCCGTTGCGGTTAATTCACACTGAGCTAAGATATCTTGATGTGTTTTGGCAAATTCGATCATCTCTGGTTTCTTTTCATCATGAGCAACCAACGCTATTTTTAACATAAATGCTCCTTTAATCGTTCTGTTTTCGCAATTCCTGAGATGCATCTGAAATTAAGAAAGTCAAATTACTCCGCTCTGCAATTGGATATATCATTTTTGGATCCCTAATCAATTGAACCTTTTCTGGTCGTTGGCATCTTTTTATGGCGTGTTCCAGACGGAGAGCATCGCTCCAGGTGCCCACCTCCCAAGCTTGCACGAATGAAACTGGTCGATGTGAGGCGGTGTATTTTGCTTTGTTCCCTGCTGAACACTCACCATTATGTTCACGCTCTCTCCGTATAAGATCTGTCGTTGCGCCTGTGTAAATGGTCTTGTTGCCGCATAACGCTAGGTACACCCAATAGCCCATGTTTTACGCCTCCGGCCAAAACTCGAGGATCGGACGACTTGGTAATAGCTTCAGCTCGAAACACAAATCCAAGTATTTCTGGAGGGCTGAAATCAGAGTGGAATCTAGGCCATAATTAAATTGCGCAAAATAATCTCTCCAGAAATCCAGCGATCCTCCAAGCATCGTTTGACACGTCATAACGATGTCCTCTATGTTGCTCAGCGCCTTATCCTTAGCTTCAAGTAGCAAGCGATAGACGATCTTTAGCTCTTCTTCCCGCTCATAAATCAACTTTTTTGGGAAAGCCCAAACGGCATAAGTCATGGAAGATCCAGTGTAATTAAACCATTCTTCACCTAAATCATAGATATAGCAATTCGGCTTATTAAGCGCTGCTTGTATTGCAGGATCTGCAATCAGAAGCGCAGCATCTGCCTTGGCAAACATCCTCTGAAGATTAGAGGGCATAGTCAAATAACGGGGAGCAACTCCGTAGTGATGATGGAGCAAAATCTTGGTCATATTTACGGAAGTTGCAGAAGTGTCTGTCAACGCAACGGTCAAACCATCCAGATCTTGTAAAGGAACTTTAGAGAATAAGAGAATCGACCCGACCCGTCCTTTGGTAGAGACAGAAAGGTTTGGCAAAACAGCATATTCCTCCCAATGTTCTCCATAGGAAAAGGCACTAATCGGAGCCATATCAATTCGTCCATCCGACAACATAGCATTATGTCCCGTAGGCTCGGCCGTGATCGACTCCAATAAAGGATGTTTTTTAGGTAAAAAATGAAACATTGGCAACATATTGGTATTTGGGTTATGTCCAATGCGTATCATGCGTGTTCCCCTTCATTTTAACGTATTGCGTAATTGTCCGATTGTTGCAATCTTGACGATCACTTCGTCCCCCGGTTGCATCGGTCCAACCCCTTCCGGGGTACCTGTCAAAACAACATCTCCTGGGAAAAGCGTCATAACTTGCGAGATAAAACTTATGAGTTTTGGCACTGAAGTAATAAAGTTTCGGGTATTGGAAGACTGTTGAACGACACCATTAAGCAGAAGTTGCACATCCAACTGGCTTGGATCGACATCGGTCACAACCCAAGGGCCGATTGGGCAAAACGTATCAAAGGATTTCCCACGGGTCCATTGACCATCAATTTTTTGCAAATCCCTTGCCGTTACGTCATTAGCGCATGTATACCCAAAAATAGCTTTAGTGGCTTCAACTTCTGTGGCATCTTTGATGGTTGTCCCGATCACCACGGCAAGTTCTGCTTCATAGTCAACCTGCTGACTGATTTTAGGGTAGATAATCGCCTCATCTGGACCGATAACACAGGTCGGTGGCTTAATGAAAATAACCGGTTCCTCCGGTAATGCATGGTTCATCTCTTTAATGTGCAATGCGTAATTTAGCCCGACGCAGACTACTTTGCTCGGCTGGACAGGGGCCAACAAAGTCACCTCATCTAAGGATAACCATTGAGTGGTTAATTGACATAAAGGATCCAGGAAATTTCTGTCTACAAGCTGTAGCTTGTCCTCTTGGATACACCCATACCCAATTTCTTGATCTCTGTTCATAAAACGAACATATTTCATCAGGATCAACCCCTTCTATCTTCTCATAGTATTTCTTATTCTATTCTCTTTACGTTGTACAATTCCTTCTCTCTAGGAGCAAACGCCTTCCAATAGAACACACTCGCGATCAGATATAGAATCGCTGTGATAAAGTAAGGGACGCTATAATTTGTCTTTTCCATCAGCCACCCTCCAAATATTGCACTTGCAGCTCTACTAAGATTCTGAGCCATTCCCACGAGACTGGCCACTGAAGCACCAGCGGGAGTAAACCAGTTCCTGTTAAACCAAGTGCCAAAAGCAACGTGCGCTTTTTTCCCCATAGATCGGCCAAAATCCCTACGGGTAGAGAAAGAACTCCCGTGGCGAGCAAGCCTATCGCCAATATTTGCCCTAAAAAGCTTTCACTTCGTCCTAACTGCAAGACAACAATGCCGAAAAGCATCGTAAAGGCACCTGTACTCAGGGTCGTTATAAATGACATAAGTAAAAAAACCTTGGCGTTGGGCGAACAGTTTTGGAAAAATTCTCTGTATGGCAATTTCGTCACCCTCTTCGCGTTACGAAATATATTTTAACATGAATTAAAGTTAAAAAAAAGGCAGATTTTAGTCACTGGACATTCTTCACAACGTGGTTTCCTTGCTACACAGATTCGTCTTCCTTGAAAAATCAAAAGATGATGAACGAACGACCAACTTTCCCGAGGAAATAGTTTCATAAGTTCTTCTTCAACTTTTTCAGGTGTTTTGCCATGAGCAATGCCTAAACGATGAGCCACACGAAAAACATGCGTATCAACAGCTATTGCGGGAATACCAAAGGCATTACTGCCAACGACATTGGCGGTTTTACGTCCCACACCTGGTAGTTGTCTCAACAAATCTAGTTCTTCTGGCACCTGTCCTTTAAATTTCTCAACAAGAACCCGACAAGTCGCGATAATATTCTTAGCTTTAGTATGGAATAAACCGAGGGATCGAATTCTATTTTCCAGTTCTATTTGGCCTAAAGAAATCATCAATTCAGGCGTATTCGCGTCAATAAAAAGGGAAGCCGTAACCTTATTAACTCTCTCATCAGTGCATTGCGCAGATAATATTGTAGCAATTAATAGTTCAAACGGCGAATGAAATTCTAGCTCACAGTGCGCATCGGGAAACGTCTTCTGTAAAGCGGTTAAGATGAGGTCAGCTTGTACTTTATCAGATTTACTTTGTGCCATGATCTATACCCCCTGTTGTAATTAGCCGAGAACTTTTTCTATAAATATAGTGCGTTTTTCCACCATGTCATATTCTTTAACATCATTTTGACCAAATTCAGATTCATCAAAAACTCGAATAATTGGTCGAGTTGGCATACTTAAATTTTGATCCACCACAACTCCGATTTCACCAGTATTTAGACGCACGGATATCCCTGTTGGATAAGCCGCAATATTTTTTAGAAATTGACGAACCATCTCTAATGGGTAGAGTGTCCCAGCTAGACCCATTAGAATTTCACATGCCTCATGTGGCATAATCCGCTGTTCTGTGCTATGGTCTGATGTAAACTTGTCATAAAAATCCGCAATCGCCACAATTTGAGCCAATGGGTGGATTTCCCCTTCATTCAGATGCCGGGGGTAACCTGTTCCATTCATATATTCATGATGCTGAAAAGCAATGTGGGCAATAATCAAGTTAAGATCTTTTCTTTTCTTAAGATCTTCAAAGCCAAGGGTCGTATGCGTTTTGAAAAGTTCCGCTTGTTCTATTGTCATTTCACTGTCTAAATTAAACAGTTTAGAATCAAGTTGCACCTTACCAATATCGTGTAGTATTGCGCCGACGGCTAAGTTCTCTAGCTTTTCTTGATCTAAATACAGCGCTTTACCTAAGACTGTTGATAGAACACAGACATTAACAGAATGAGCAAACATCTGGTTGTCCTTACTACGCATATCCATCATATTTACTAGGATATCCTTCTTGAACAAAATTTCCGCAACAATATTATTAATAACTTTTTTCAACTCAAAGCATTCAATATCTTTCCCTAACCTAATATAACGTGTACTTTTCTCTAGAATATCCAAGGCATCACGACGATGTTCTTCACTTATCACATCTTCAACTATGACATCATTAAAACGTTCATCTTCGATATATAGTATGGAAATGCCCATGTCTCTTAATTTAGCTATATATAATGGCGTGAGTTTAACACCTTTACCTAACAAGATCCTACCCGAACTGGAAAAAATAGTTTTAGCTAAAATATCTCCCATCGTTAATGAGTTGACACTTACTTGGCGCATTAAAAGATTGCTCCTTCCTATCCCAGTCTCGATTACTTTTAAGATGACGGATACGCTAGAAGAGCGTATACTCTAGTAAGTAAGTATTATGAGCGAAGGAATTAAATATTGTGCTAAATATTTTTATCATTTGCACCTTGGGCTTCCTGGCTGCGCTAGTGGATGCAATTGCCGGAGGAGGAGGTCTCATTAGCCTACCAGCCCTACTGATGGTAGGTGTCCCCCCCCATCTTGCTCTAGGAACCAATAAATTCGCGGCATCCATGGCCTCTCTGAACAGTTCCATAACGTTCGCGCGCTCCGGGAAAGTACACATTCCACTGGTAAAGTGGCAAATTCCCTTTACTCTAATCGGCGCCATCCTTGGGGCTTGGGCCGTTCTCCGTGTTAGCTCAGCTTTTTTAAGCAAAGCAGTTCTAGTCTTAATATTAATCGTTGGTATTTATACGATGGTCCATAAAAGTTTAGGAATGGAGAATAAATTCAAGGGGCTCAATTCTCGCAATATTGTACTTGGGTGCCTATTTGCCTTAGCCTTAGGATTTTATGATGGATTTTTCGGGCCAGGAACTGGATCGTTCCTCATTTTCTCTTTTATTGCGATCTTCGGGTTCGACTTCGTCGTTGCCTCAGCGAATTCTAAAGTGTTAAACTTCGCAAGCAATTTCGCGGCGCTCCTAATCTTTGCTTGGAATGGTAAAATTCTCTTGTACTATGGAATCCCCATGGCATTATTTATGGTTTTAGGCTCCTACGTCGGAACGAGGCTGGCCATTAAGCGCGGAGCAGCACTCGTCAAACCGATCTTTATCACGATGTCTCTATTAGTAGCTGCGAAGCTCATATATCAGTCTTTATAATACCTTATCTCCATGAAACAAGACATACAAACATGATACAAACTTTGAACCTATCGCAAATGCTCTAAAACAAGGCTAAAAAAGACTCCCTGAATGGGAGTCTTTTTTATAAGTCCTAATCTTTCTCAATTACAACAGATAATATATTTTATTAGTTTTTCTGTAAGTGGGAAGTCACTTCCATCAAGGTACTCCTAGATGTTATATGAGTCACAATATCGGGCGTAATGCGTTCTCCTGCACGTAATACTTCGGTATTATCAAGAATGATATCTTTTTCAACCTTTTTACCAATAAAATATTGCAGTTGGCGTTGTTCAAAAAGGTTAAAACTTGTTTCATTTTCAATGGGTGCAACTTCTTCTAAAGAGTCAACTTTTGGTGCAAGATCTACGTCTTCCGAAATGTTTTCTTCTGTTGCAAGATCTACGTCTTTAGTAAAGACTGTTTCTTCGATGGGAACCGCTACGTCTGGTGCTTGAATCTTTATTTCCCGCTTGGTTTCTGTCATTTGATGGTTTGGAACGGATGGAGAACCCTCAACAATCAGCAATTCCTTGCCTAAAGTAATGACTTCTTCTACCCCTACTTGATGCATTTCACCCTGTGCCTCAAAAAGGCAAACCGCTATTTGGCCTGTTTCTTCATCAATGAGTAATTCTGTCACTTCTCCGATGAGTTGCCCCTTTTTCGTTAAAACCTTTGTTCCTAAAACGCGAGTGTCTTGCTTCAATAGCCTCTGTGCCTCAATATTTTGAGCGACATCTTGAATGACACCAGGATTAGGGATCGTCATCGCAAACTCCCCAAGTCCCAATAGATCTGCAAAGGCTATAACCTTTGCCCCAAAAATGTCGGTCGGTTGATCAACAATCACGAAATCTAACGTTTTTTCCTGAGGATTGAGAACGAGGTCCTTCACAACTCCCACTTGAGTTCCGTCCAAAATACTGATAATCCGCAATCCGACAATTTCCTTTGTTGGCTTCATGAGTCATCTAGCCCCCTATTATTATTTTAAATTATTTGGAGATCTTTTTTGACCATTAAGGGTTTGAACTCAAGAAGACGAAGAGTTTTCATGGTCAATCTTTATTATTGGTTCGACAGAAAATTTGATTCTCCTTCTTATTGTTTCTTCTTTCTCCTTCATTCATAGGCCGATCAAAAAATGTATCACTAAAGGATTATTCAAATTGAAAGAGAATACTATGATTTATAGAGAAGTTGGAGGTCTTGCAATGTCGCAATATCAACAAAGTGTTCCCGAGGGCATCCTTAGTTTGAGGGAAAAGATCGTTCTATTAGAAAACCAGCTTGAAGAGATCCGTTTACAAACTCATGTCCTCTTAGACATTGCACGTGCACTGAACGCATCTCTTGATACAAGGGTTATTGCTTCAAATATTATTAGCGCTATTGTTGCACTTATTGGAATTGATCAAGCCAGTGTTTGTCTCTATAATGATCAAACACAAGACTTTGAAGTTATCGGCAACTTTAACTCAGAAACGTTATCTCCTCAGATCCCAGCCAATCTAGATTTATCGTTCCTCCATAAAGTACTCTCTGAAGGGGTTACGTATTATCACTCGCCTGAGGGTTTAAAGGATTGGGAATGGGTCTGTTGCTTGCCTCTTCAAAATGCGCAGCACAAAATCGGGACCATTAATATTCATACCATTCGCCAACCTGAGATCACATCGGAGCAAATGGATTTTTTAGAAACCATTGCTGGTCATGCCTCCTCGGCTTTGGAAAATGCTCTACTTTATGCGATTGTTGAACGCGAATCCATCACAGATGGATTAACGGGTGTTTATAACCATCGTTACTTCCAAAAACGTTTGCGTGAGCATATCTCACTCTGTCAACGCCGTAAACGTACCCTAACTTTTGGCTTACTGATCATCGACATCGACAATTTTAAATCTTTTAATGATCGTTACGGTCATCAATTTGGTGACACCATCCTTAAAATAATCGTAAAAAATCTTCAGAGCCATTTGAGAGAAGAAGATCTCATTGCCAGATATGGTGGAGAAGAATTTGTTGTCTTGATCCCTGAAGCGTCTGAGAAAGTCATCTTACTTATTAGCGAAAAAATTCGGGAAGTCGTTGAAAAGACGCAGGTTAGTTACCCGAAAACGGACCTTGCTGTATCCGTTACCGTGAGTATTGGTGCGACGCTCTGGCACTCAGCGGATTCCCCTTCTTCACTAATCTCACGAGCTGATCAGGCCCTTTACAAAGCAAAAGGTACAGGTCGCAACCAAAGCGTCTTCGAATAGTCTCATACTAATTTAATTCATTCTTACGGTCTATCAGTCCCATGCAACACTCGTACAAATATAATGCACTTGTTTGCGAGTGAAATCATCAAGCCATTTTTCAAAAAACTCCGTGTCTTCTTCTGGAACTCGAACAAGAAGTTTGACTATTTCAGTAAACTCTTCTTCCTTGATGATCCAATGATGTTGATTGAACTGATACTTGAGCAATTCAAACCATTCATAGGGTACACACAAGGCATTAAAATGATAAAGCGCTAATTTTCTCAATTCATCTTCAACGATGACTAGGCGTGCAGTTCCCCCATAGGCCCTAGATAATCCGCCTGTCCCCAATAGAACTCCCCCAAAGTACCTTACCACAACCACTATAACATTCCAGACATTGCGATGCTGTAGAAGATCCAGTATAGGACGGCCGCCAGTCCCTTGTGGTTCACCATCGTCAGAAGACTTCTCTATGAATCCATCGTACAATCTGTAAGCATAGACGTAATGTCTCGCATTGGGGTAGTCTTCACGGATTTCTTGCATCACATCTTCTACTTGTACTAGTGACGTGAGTGGAACTGCAATCGCAATAAAGCGAGATTTATCAATCACTTGTTCCCCAGTTGTTTTTTGAGATACCGTATAAAAAACTTCCATTACTACAATCCCAGTCCTTGTAATCATATTTTATACAATTCTATCATGAAACATAGAGTAGCGTCGTGAAATAAATTCACAACGCTACTCTATGTTTGTGTAAACAATATTTGTTAAAATGATTACATCATGGCAATCCAATAGCCAATATATCCGACAACTACAATCCCGACAATATGCAGGACCCACCAACCTGTACGAAATGCTCCCCAAGTTCCTAAATTAACATTATTACGTACTTCATCCATTTTTTTCACCCTTTCACCTTTGAATTACTGTTGAGCACCTTGTGATATATCACTAAGTGCATCTCCGGCTTCATTAATGTGTACTTTTTCGATAGCGAGATCACCAATAGCGACAATTCCCACTAGTTTGCCCGCCTCTAAGACCGGCAACCTTCTAATCTGATACTTTGACATCAAATTTGCTGCCTCATGAACATCTTGATCAGTTGTCACAGAAATAATATCCGTGCTCATTATATCTTTCGCTAATATGTTATTAGTATTTTTCCCAGCTGCAACAACTTTCAGAACAATATCCCGGTCAGTAATTATGCCCATCAATTGATGATCTGTACAAATTGGAATAGAACCTACATCATCTTTCTTCATCAGCTGGGCGACTTCGATCACCGTGGTATCGGGTGTAACGCAATCAACAGAACTTGTCATAACCTCTCTAACTTTCAAACATAATCACCTCCAGATAATCTTTTCCATTGGTAGTATTGACAACTTTATATAAAACCATTCACATTCCTCTCGGCTTTTCGTTCTTACAAGCAAAAAGCCTTCCGGTTGCCTTAATTTTAAGGCAACCGGAAGGCTTTCTTATACCTATAGATGGGCCCATCTATACTTTCCCATCATTTTCTAGACTACGCCATAAATACCAACTCGCCACCGATTCATGCGGAGCATAGGCTAAGTAGTACTCAGCAACCTCCGCGATTTTCGGTATCTCTGTTAAGCCATAGAGTTTTTGAATTGCTTTACGAATTCCAAAATCATGGGAAGGGACCACTCTTGAACGATTTAACGCGAAGATCAGGAACATGGTGACAGTCCACGGCCCAATACCCTTTACTTCAATTAATCGTTCACGGATGTCTATTTCAGACATTTCCATGAGTTTTTCCAGTAGAATCCGACCATTTAAACAATATTTGGCAAGGTCAAGAAGACTCTCTGCCTTACGCACAGAGATTCCTAGTCCGCGTAGTTCTTCTACACTCAGGGAAGACAGTGTTAATGGATCAACCTTCCCATCTAAGACATCATTTAAGCGTTTAGAAAATACAAGGGCCACTTTTCCTGAAATCTGCTGTGCCAAAATGCTCTCACACAGTTCTCGGAAATAATTTCCACTTGGTAATAAAGGACACTTTCCCCATTTCAGCACCACTGGACCCAAATGCGAATCGTTTTGTAACTGTTGCCAGGCGACCTCCGCTTGGATGATCTCTGCTGATCCACTCAAGGTTTCGTACCCGTGACAATGGCAACAGCACCACCCGCTAAATTATCGAAATGTACGTCGATTAAGCCACACTCTGTAAAGATACGGACCAATTCATCCTGAGGCGGAAATTCACGGGCAGAGTCATGTAAATATTGATAAGCGCTGGCTTTTTTCGCCCATATTTTGCCCATCAATGGAACAATTGTTTCGAAATAGACCCAATAGACTTGTTTAAACACGGGCAATGATGGCTTTCCCATATCCAATGATACCACCTTGCCTCCAGGCTTAACCGTGCGTATCATCTCTCGTATTCCCTCACGCAAACCTGGCAAATTTCGCAATCCCCAGCCCACCGTGACGCCATCAAACGAATCATCTGGAAAAGGAAGTTCCATGGCATTACCTTGGATGAAGCGGATATTACCTGGATTTGAGGACTGAATCAACGAGTATTTTGCGACCTCAAGCATATTGGGTGAAAAGTCTAAACCAGTAACGTTTCCTTCTGAACCGACGACATTACCCAGTTCCAGGGAGAGTTGCCCTGTCCCGCAACAAACGTCTAGTATATGCATACCAGGCTTTGCGCCTACGCGTTTTACTGCCATACGTCGCCATCGTTGATCCATACCTAGACTCATTAAGCGATTCATCAAATCATACTGTCCAGCAATGGAGTTAAAGGTCTCTTTGACATAGGTTGCTTTATCCTTACCACCGAAATCCATAATTTATCTCCCTATCCATTGGTTCTTGATCTAATAGTAGTATTTGACATTCCCTTAGATTTTACGCGATGAATGAGCTCTTGTCTAGCTTCTACTTCGGTTTCGAACCAACGATTGTTTGGCCCCGCTCTGTGAGCTCCCAGACCGCAAAGGATTCTGACGAAGCAAACCCGCATCCTTCACAGCCGTTACTTCCACAACTTGAACTGCTACATTGCGGCCCAAATTGTTGGCGATGAATATAACCCATGTGTTCCATTTGCTCCAAGGCACTTTCGATTTCCCTACTTGTATAGCCTACTTCATCCGCTAGCTGTGTCATTGATAATGATTCCTTGCGTGCTAGTATTTTCAGAATACTTGTTAGCATAACTATCCACCCCCAGAGGTTATTGGAAGCCTAGTGCCTGTCCTCCATGAAAAACAATCCATCCCATGATGAAACTGAGAATCAAGTTATAGGCGACCCCAAAACTAGTCCAACCTAAACTGCCTGATTCCTTATACGTCGTAACAACTGAGGCAAGACAAGGAATATAGAGCATATAGACTACCAGAAAAGTGTACGCATTCAAAGGAGTCATAGCACCTGTCATTGCCTGGGCAATCGACTGCGAGGCATTTGCCGCAACCCCATATAAAATGCCTAAGGTCGACAACGTTGTTTCTTTTGCAGCAAACCCAAAAACGATCGAAACCATGATTCGCCAATCAAAACCTAAAGGCGCTCCTATAAAGGATAACCAGCCTCCCATTTTACCAGCCCACGTCGCTTGCATGGGAACTCCTTGGGGATACGAACTCAGAAACCATACGACGATTGAAGCCACTAAAATGAACGTCCATGCTCTTTTTAAAAAGGAGTAAGTTTTCTGCCAGGTAGGTAATAAGACATTACGCAAAGTGGGAATATGGTACAAAGGTAGTTCCATAACAAAGGCGGAACGTTCCGTTTGCTTGACCACTCTTCTCATGAAAAGTGCAGAGACCATCACTAGGAACATACTAAGCATCAAAAGACTTAACATTACAACAGAACCTCGAGAACCAGGAAAGAACGCTGCCACAACAGCACTCATGACCCCCAAACGCGGAACACAGGGAATCAAGGGATTAATAAGCATGGTGATCAAGCGATCTTTAGGATCTTCTAATGTTCTTGTGGCCATAATTCCGGGAACGTTACATCCAAAACCGGAGACCAAGGAGAAAAAAGATTTCCCATGCAACCCCATCAGTTGCATAAAACGGTCTCCCAAAAATGCCGCACGTGCCAAATATCCGCTGTCTTGCATCAGAGAGAAAAAAGCAAAAAAAATAGCGATTTGAGGCACAAAGGCTAAAACAGCACCCACTCCTGCGAAAATCCCGTCTCTAATCAAACTCTGGATAAATTCCGGGGCCTGACCCCATTGCAGTAATCGAACGATGACCTCAGCTGACCATGCCATTCCTTGAGAAATTGCACCACCTAGAGGTGCACTAGCTACAAAAGAGCCCCAAAACACTAAGCCTAAAACAGCCATCATAATAGGATAACCCCAAATTGGGGAAAGAGCCCACGCATCAATTGAATCTGTCCAAGTCGGTTTACCTGGATTTATGGTTGTCCTAAACTTTGGAAGAATCTCAGAAATATACTGATATTTGGCATCTGCAAAGGCCATCTCAAAATGGTCCTTACTCCAGCCTTCTGCCTCATATGTTTCGAGTAACTCCTCGCCCGGTAACGAAGTAGTTTTAAGAAGTTCGTAGCTTACGCCATACCCAGTATCACAGCATGAATCCTTACTTTGCGAAATTCCAGGAGCGCTTGCCTTCCAGTCTTGCCCGATTTCAGGATCTCTTTCGAGACGTTTTATGGCCAACCAGCGCAACGGATACCTCGTTGCCCAAGGGTTCTTTGACAAAAGCCCTTCCATGGCACGAACTTTTTGTTCAAGGGCTTGAGGATAAGGAACTTTACGCGGTAAAGGATCTTGCGACAGCGTTCCAACTCGAATGGCCTCGTCTAAGAATTCTTCGATCCCTTTTCCTTTGGCCGCAACAATTTCGATAACCGGAACATTCAAGGCCAAAGCTAATTCTGCCGTATGGATCGTTAGTCCCGAAGACACTGCTAAGTCCATCATATTTAATCCGATGACAACACGAGGCGCCAGCTCAAGGATCTGTAGAACTAGATAGAGATTTCTCTCAATATTTGAAGCATCCACCATTGCCATGACGACATCTGGGTTCTCTCGAAGGATATATTCGCGGGTAATAATTTCTTCTTGGGAATAAGCCGTCAAACTGTAGGTTCCCGGAAGATCAATCATTTCTATGGTCTGATTAGCCCTTTGAATGATGCCGGACTTTCGTTCTACGGTTTTCCCGGCCCAGTTTCCAACTTGTTGGTTAGAACCAGTTAATACATTAAAAACCGTACTTTTCCCCACATTAGGGTTACCTACAAGAGCAATTTTCATTGGCTTAGCCGCCTCTCTCTTTTAAGCCTGTTCACCACGTCTAGCGGCAATACCTAAGATATTATTGTACTATTTGAAAAAGAATCTATCGACTAGCTAAGGGTTGTTCTATCAGTTCCTCATTTATATCTGTCACGGCAATTTTAGCACATTCCCCTCGGCGCATTGCTAAATAATAACCTTTGAGTCGAACTTGAAGTGGACCCCCAAAAGGTGCACGACGAATAACTTCTAGTTCAACGCCAGGAACAATACCCATATCCATCATCCTGCGGCGTATTGCTCCGCCACCTTGAATACACTTAACACACGCGCATTCTCCAGATTTTAAATCCCCTAAAAGGCGTTCCACATTTGATCCCCCCTTGCGCTAATGATAACCATTCTCAATATAAACTTTAAAAAAAGTAACTGAGAATTCATCTCATTTACTACATGATACTATTCTTTGCCCATCCTGTCAACAGAAAATAATGGTTCAATGGACTATTAACCTGTAAATTTAGGGTATCCCTTTCAGGCAAATCATGGTCCCCGTAAAAATATAAAAAAAAGCCAAGGGTTTACCCCCTGGCCTCTTGTTAATTTCTTCTAGTAGCGACGCATTGATTGGAAACATTCGCGACAATATACAGGTTTTTCACCGGAAGGCTGGAAAGGAACTTCTGTTTCTACACCGCAGCTTGCGCAGACAGCCGGAAACATTTGACGTTGTGGGCGACTACCATTACTACCGAAGCTATTGCCTCCGTAATTATTTCCGCCACCGTTTTGTTGCTTACGAGCTTGACGACAAGCTGGGCAACGAGTTGGATCATTTTCAAACCCTTTTTCAGCATAAAAATCTTGCTCGCTAGCTGTAAATACAAATTCCTGACTACAATCGCGGCAGGTCAAATTTTTGTCTTGATTCATAATAACTCCTCCTTATTGGGTGTTTCTTGTATGCGTGGGTGCCTTCATGAATTTTCATCCGTTCACCAAATAAGGTCAGAATTATGGATTCCAATTTAGTTAGACCCAAGTCTTAACAAGCACACGGTCAGTATAGCAGAGCGACTACTCAGAAGCAAACTTAACTTTCTCCAAAGTCTCAAGAAATATTCACAGCGCCATTAGCAAGAATCTTCTTTAATTCCTTTTTTTCCATTCCTTGTCCTAAAGCAATACTTAAAAACAAGCGAACTTTTTCCGTCGATAAATCTGCTGAAAACCATGCGCCAACCCGTTCAAGATCTGCTCCACCACCAGGGTACCCATAGACAGGGGCGGTGCGTCCAAACAAACAACGGGACGTGATGACGACTGGAATGCCACCTGCGATGATATCAGAAATCTCCTTCATAAGTTGAGGTGGTAAATTTCCTCGTCCAAACGCTTCAATGACGAAGGCCTCTGTTCCGTCTTGAGCCATGGCCTTTAAGATACCCGAAGGCATCCCAGTATAGGCCTTACAGATCGCAACCTTAGCTAATGTCTTGGGTATGCCCAGCTTAACGGTGTGTTCTGGCTTGCGATGCCAAATCACCTCGCCTGTATCAATACTCCCTAAAGCTCCAATATCTCCAGAATTAAAGGCGTCCACATGACTTGTATGCAATTTACGCACGTCACGAGCTGCATTAATTTCTTCATTAAGTGCGATGACGACGCCTCGATTGACAGCCCTTGGATCTATTGCAATTCGCATGGCATTATGTAAATTACGCGGCCCATCTGAATCGCTCTCCGAAGCATCTCGTTGGGAGGCGGTTAGAATCACTGGCCGAGGATCTGTTATGACAACGTCTAAAAAATAGGCTGTTTCTTCGAGTGTATCCGTACCATGGGTAATGATCACTCCTTTTAAGAGAGGGTCCAATAAAAAGTGCTGCTCGACCTGTATTGCTAATTTCTTCATATGATCTGGGTCAATATTACAACTTGCTACATTACTTAATTCGCAGATTTCCCAATTAACCTCATAGGTAAGCTCTGGTAAACTGTCAATTAATTCATGACCACTGACAGCGGGAACGACTTTTCCCGCTTCATCTTTTCGCATGGCAATAGTCCCACCTGTAGCAATTAGAAGTACCTTATCCATCAATAATTGTCGCTCCTTCATCTAACCATAATGAGGTAATCACCAACCTAGTACCTTTTCCATTGTTTGCCACTCTGTAATATAAAACTTCTGTTCTTCCTCCTCATATCTTATCATAGAAGTATTGTAACATGAGGAGGAGGTCTGTTTGACAAATTGGACGCCCACAGCACGACGCCTAATGAACCATCGATTATGGGTACTCGGTTATGTCTCTGAGGATTTCCCAGGAGACACGCGAGCATTAACCTCACTTCGTCAGCAAGGCTCCCACATTGATGTTTATGCTGACTTTGCCTTTATGCTTCAACCAGATGGTAAGTTCACCGGTCAAGTAAACAAGGTCGCCCTTCAAGAGGCCAATACACACGACATTGCACCTCTTATTCTCTTCCATAATTTTAACGGGAAAATCTTTGATCCTCTGCCTTTACGCTCGATTTTATCCTCCACCGTTTCTCAGCGGAATTGTATACGCCAAATGATTAATTTACTTCCGCCAAATGTAGCCGGTGTACAGGTAGATTTTGAAAGCGTCGAAGCGCCTTACCGAACTCAATTTCTGACTTTTCTAGACTCCCTAAGTGTTACGTTACATGAACGGGGCTTATTATTAACCATTGCGATCCCGGCAAAACGTTCAGAATGGGAAGCGCCTGGCTATGACTTTGCTGGAATTGGACGGGTCTGTGATTCAATTACGATCATGACCTATGACGAACACTACTCTGGTGGTGAAGCGGGCCCTATTGCGAGTTTACCTTGGATGACTGAAGCACTTGACTACGCCGTACGCTACATTCCTCGCGATAAAATATTATTAGGAATTCCTGTCTACGGATACGATTGGTCCAGTGAATCGACTGGAATGCTTCCCATGCGAGATATTCCTGAATTGATCGCTCGAACCAACGCACGAACCCTTTGGTCAGATCCGGCCGTTGAACCTTATTTCTATTATTGGCAAAAGCGAGTTAAACATACTGTATGGTATGAAAATGAACTCTCTGCAAAGATTCGTTTTGCGTTTGTCAAAAGTTATCGTCTCAGAGGTATTGCCATTTGGCGCCTAGGTTATGAAACGAGTCGCTTCTGGCAAGAGTTAACGACCAAACTCAAAAAAAAAGGTTAGTCTCAAATGATAAATCCGCAAGAATAAGAGCATCTTCTCGCGAAGATGCTCTTATTCTTTAGCCCTTTAACTAAAATATATGAAAATCGAAAGGAAGTGAAGTCTTTATTATGTTCGACCTCAAAATCACACTGAAACTTCTATCCACCACGCATTGCAAGATATTCTAGTTAGTGCTTCACCGTCCCACACACTGAAATAATGCGTCACCGATCATTAATTTCCATTAATAACAATAATGGTTGCCAATACTAGGCTTACGAATAGAGCCACGACCCTAAAAGGAGTGGTGATGGCCGATTGTATTCGTACTGGAGTCACTTCGATGTCAACCATACGCCATGTCTCCTCGCATTTTTATTATTTAAATCTCCTATTTATACTATGTGATCCCTTTCCTCATTGATCAGAAATGAGGAATAATTAATAAGCCCCATGAACAAGTGGAATGGTCCTAATTGCACCCTCTCACATGAGAAGTTCAGATCGCTCCATTTGGTTAACAATGCGCCAACATTCTTCCCAACTTATGTTCATTTGCCGCCGCCAGAATACCATCGTAGCTCTCAGCTTTTCACACGTTCGTTCGTTCACCAAACTTTGGCTTGGTGCTTTTCCTCCCCAAGCTTTAACCCATTCTTGATAACACTGAATCAGTTCTGTCGATTGGCTTTTTAAATATCTCATAGTATAGACACTCGTTAGCCAATGGATGACCTCATCTTCTCCTCCCCTAGAATAGACTTGTCCGTCTAAGTCTGCTCCGGCAATTAATAGTAGCAAGAAGAAGAAGTGGACACGCACTGCCTGTCGTAATGTCTCGGGATTCATTTGGAGGAGTTCAGCATATCTTCCTAAGGGCTTTAAATATAGTTTAACGCTGGGATCTCTATACGTACAAATCCCGAATGCAGAGAGTGGGATAGGAAAGACATCCTCTAGTCCACACTCATTTAGTTGATCCACTAAGTCTCGCTCTGCCTGAACTAAACGCTGTTCTCTCATTAATAATTGGTCCGTCGTTTCCTTTAAGAAGGACTCTGCATCTTTGGGACGATCCGGTAGAGCATCAGACCATTCACGCAAACGCGAACGCCGTGGCATTAGGATATCAATCAACGATCCTGTTTCTTGATGCAATAATTTAAAGCCTTGACGCACACGTTCGGGATCACGATATAATCCCCGCATTAACGTTTCAGCCGCATGTGGAATTTCCATGGATTCCTCAAATCGAATAATTAATTCTCCGTTTTTCTCTGGAAACTTAAGCCCCATCGCTTGCTCAATCTCTAATCGCAACGAAGACACCGCTGATCCCTCCCTTAGCCTTAGCCCTTGTCTCTAGTTTCATCATATGGATTCTGAAGGTCTTTCAGACCATATCAAGCTAAAGTTGACCATTCTTCACCATTTTGTTAAAATAAGTCAAACGAAATCAGGAAAGAGCTGACTCACATGCCTAAGCGCACCTATCACGAATTTACCCTCGACTCTTTTCAAGAAGAGGCTCTAGAGGCAATTGATGCTGGAAAATCCGTCATTGTTGCCGCTCCCACAGGGACTGGCAAGACTCTAGTAGCTGATTACCTCATTGAAAAGGCGATGAATGAACATTTAAGAGTCATTTATACAGCGCCCATCAAAGCGTTAAGTAATCAAAAGTATAGAGACTTCAAAGCACAGTTTGGTGAAGAGGCAGTGGGCATCATGACAGGGGATGTTGTCCTTAACCCGACCGCTCCCCTTCTTATTATGACGACAGAAGTATTCCGCAACCAAGTTATAACTGAAGACCCTAATCTTGAGTTTGTATCGCATATCATATTTGATGAAATCCACTGGCTGAATGACGAGGAACGTGGCACTGTGTGGGAAGAGTCCATTATTCTCGCGCCTCCGAAGATGAAACTCCTCGGTCTAAGTGCCACTATCGCCAATGCCCAACATTTAGTAGATTGGATCAAATCCATACGGCATGAGGATGTTGTACTGATCGAAGAAGCGAAAAGGGTTGTCCCTTTAGAATACTTTTACTACACCAAAGACACAGGCCTGGTGGATTATGATCAGCTATGGCATTATTACCGCCAGAAACTTAAGGATCGTCTGAACGAAGAGAACCCCTTTGGACCAACCACTCATTTAGACCTGATTCGTGAGATTCAACGCGAGCATCTTCCGGCACTTTTCTTCGTTTTCAGCCGCAAACAATGTGCCATAAAAGCCAACGAGTTATCGACAATTGCCAGTTATTTGAAATCTCCGGAACGCCGCATTGTCGAGAATAAATTCCTTTTGCTCTTTGGTCCTGAAACCGAGTGGTCATCATCTACGCGTCAGCTTAATCGCTTGTGTTCTAAAGGCATCGCCTATCACCATGCTGGTTTGCTCCCTGCCCAGAAAGTTGTGGTCGAGGAACTGTTCTTAGAACGCTTAATTAAAGTACTTTACTGCACTGAAACCTTTAGTGTTGGGATTAATTACCCTGTCAAAGCCGTTTGTTTTGACTCCCTCAGTAAATATGATGGGCGCAATTTCCGTCCCCTTGCCAATCATGAATTTTTCCAAATGTCCGGTCGTGCAGGTCGAAGAGGACTTGACGAAAAAGGATTTTCTTTTGCGCTCGTAGACTTAGCCTTTATGGAGAAAAGTCCGCCTCCTAAATTCCAAATGAATAAGCTTGAACCACTGACCAGTCAATTTAGACTTACCTACAATACAGTCCTAAATCTGACGGCAACACTTACACAAGAGCAAATTGAAATTTACTTCCAGAAAAGTTTTGCTGCCTATAGTTACGGCTTAAGCTCTAAACATCTCCACACCGAATTGGCGCAAATCCAGCTACAGCTAGAAGGGAAACAACATCCTCTCTGCGAGGCAGTTGGCACGTTTATCTGTCCTTTGAAACATCAACCCAAGCAAAAGGAATTAGAGCGGCTTAAAAAAACGTATAAAGCTTTAGGTCCCCGGAAACAGACCCGCGTTTACGGGCGAGAAATGGCTCGAAAGATTCGAGCCTGGGATAAACTGCTAACACAGGCACCGAAGAATTGCCCCTCAGCACGACAAGATAGCTGCAAGGACAGTAGCAAAACCTTCTTAGCGATGCAAACGCGCCGTAAGGAGCTTCAAAAGGCCTTAGCAGACCTTCCAGCGGAGAATGTCTTTCTCCGTGAATTTGAATATAAAAAGAATCACCTCCGTCAATTAGGGTATTTACGGGAAGATGAACTCCTCCCTCGCGGTACTTGTGCCAGTCGTATTTATGTCCAAGAACTGTTGGTCACTGAACTTATTTACTCAGACGTCTTCACCCAAATCGATGATGATCAACTCAATGCCCTGCTGTCCAGTGTGGACTTCGAAGCAAGAAAGAATGATTCCTTTCAACGTGCGGCAGTTTTCGACACCGCACCGGTCAAAGAAATCTACGAGTATATCCAAAGTGTCTGTGGACAAGACGCCGTAAAATACGATCCGCGCGTGGCGGGAATCACTTACGCTTGGAGTCAAGGCAAATCCTTCATTGAAGTCCAAACGTTATGTAATCTTGATGAAGGCGACATCATCAGCGTTTTTAGGCGAACCATTGA
>DHWG01000016.1:54987-55368 GCA_002413075.1 Desulfosporosinus sp. UBA5188
AGCGTTTTTAGGCGAACCATTGACCTCCTGCGTCAGATGCGTGAGGCCACCAGTGATTCTATCTTGAGAACACGCTTAAAAGCATGTATGGTAAAACTTGATCGGGATGAAGCAGCGATCATGGAACTTTGATCATAAATATAAAAGGGAAAAACGATATCAATCGTTTTTCCCTTTTATGATTTTCCCCTTAATAAGGAGTACCTATTGGGTGGTTTATTACTCAGAAACCTCAAATTCATCTTTACCTACGCCACAAACAGGGCAAACCCAATCCTCTGGGATATCCTCAAAGGCTGTACCTGGTGCAACACCAGAGTCAGGATCTCCAACTGTAGGATCATAAATATAACCACAAGCAGAACAAACATACTTTTTCAT
>DHWG01000016.1:55574-55796 GCA_002413075.1 Desulfosporosinus sp. UBA5188
GCAGAACAAACATACTTTTTCATAGAACGCCTCCTAATATTTATTGAGTTTAAATTAAGATTTATTTTAGCATTTCTGACAGACTATAGCAAATAGATTCCTCAACTTAAGACGCTCGAATCAGCTCAAGGGCCCGTTATCCAAAGAAATACCATATTCTTTTAGAACATAACAGCGGAAGTGCTCAACACACTGGCAAGACTCCGAGTGATGGCAAAAACC
>DHWG01000016.1:56013-56328 GCA_002413075.1 Desulfosporosinus sp. UBA5188
CATCTATATAATAGCGTGTCGCGAAATAAAAAAAAATAAGCATGAGTATCATCATAATTAACGTTCCGCTTGGCAAAAACCAAAAAAGAAACAGACTACATAACCCTAAGTATAAAAGAATAAGGCTCCCTATTGTTTTTTGACGTTGTGCGATTTTCCATTCGTTATAACGGCCAAGAAACTCAAAGAATAACTGAGCCATTCGTACTGAGGGAACCGGAAGATTCCGGTCCCCAATCGCTTTGAGTACGGGCAGGCAAAGTACTTCCACCCTTATCCGCCCCTTCTTGCCAAAAAATAAAGGCCAATTTATAC
>DHWG01000016.1:56517-56705 GCA_002413075.1 Desulfosporosinus sp. UBA5188
AAAAAATAAAGGCCAATTTATACTTAATGACCAGCACTATAAATTCCCTTGACTAATTAAGCGGGTGAGATCATCCAGATCGCCTCCGTAATCAGTTTCCCCCTCTAATCCAAGTGTCCCTACGTGAAACATCTTCATACCCAGTTCTCTACAGATGATGTCTTCAGGTTGGCCACTGACTAATAAGC
>DHWG01000010.1:0-3893 GCA_002413075.1 Desulfosporosinus sp. UBA5188
GTTTGTCCCTAGCGCTTTCTGTAGTTGATTGATACTAAAAATATTTACACTTCTTATGTCTATTTTACGAGAATGTCTTTAGAATAATCTTAATTTCTCGTGGATTCTTTGTTTTTTCACTTTATCCGAACGAACATATTGAACGCGAAATATAAACTCTTTATTAATAATGCACTTAAACCCTTTGAGGACAAGGCTTCCACATAAACATTCACAATTTTTCGAAGTAACCATATTTATTTAAGATTTCGACAGAGCCTTTAACGTATAATTACGATACCGTCAGCAATCGATTTGAAAGGAGAAACCGTGAGCAGGAATATACCTGTTAAGGGGGATGTTGGCGAATGGGTAATAGAATAAAGAATATTGTCGTGAATGATAACTGTAGCTTCCTTATGCTGGAGCGAGGCGGTGATTCACCTAAATTTTAAGGAGTGTTCAAGTGATGTCAAATATGTTAAACACAGCTCTCGATTTAATGGGTTTTCTTACTTCGGAAGAAGAAGAGGATGATAGTGGGGCTAATATAGATACTATGTCTAGAAAGAGTCACGATAAAATTATTTCATTACAACCAAAAGCTTGTCAACTAGAACCAACCATCGTACATATAACTCCCAGGGCATTTGATGATGTCATGGGCATTACTAAAAGGCTACAGAATAAAACTATTGTAACGATAAACCTCGAATGGGTCGATATGGCACTTAGAAATCGGATTTTTGATTTTGTAAGTGGTTCAGTTTATGCATTAAACGGAGGGGTTATGAAATTAGCGGATAATGTTTATTTGCTTGCTGGTCACGGAGTCACGTTGAAAGAGAGACCGAGTGATTCTTCGGAGGTTCCGTGGAGCAAAGAACTTAAATATCCTCCAAGAGCAACTATGTAAGACTAAATATGAAGGCGGAATGTTGAAATGGGTAAAGGAACAAAAATTATTGTCGTTGATGATAATCTGAATTTATGTAATCTACTAAAGACATATATTGAAGATCAAGACGATCTAAGCATCGTTGGAGAGGCTCATGACGGTTTAGAAGCGATGGAACTTATTCAAGCTCGTGAGCCAGATTTGATCATTCTTGACTTAGTGATGCCAAGTTTGGATGGATTAGGTGTATTAGAATGGCTTAATGCTCGAACAACGACGTCGCGACCTAAAATTATCATGCTAACGGCTTTTGGGCAGGAATCTCTTACACATCAGGCGATGACACTTGGGGTGGATTATTTTATACTAAAGCCCTTTGATCTAGATATTCTGGGCAAAAGGATCCGATCAGTAACACTTGACCTACCGTCATCGTCTCCAACTCAGTATTCAACCACTTCACCCGTTGTGGGAAGAGGGGGAAAAGAGGTTAATCTATTTAGTGAAGTGACCGATGTAATGCATAAAATTGGGATTCCAGCTCATGTAAAAGGATATCAATATATAAGAGAAGCAATATTGATGGTTGTGGCAGATGCTTCTTTATTAGGGGCAGTTACGAAGGAACTTTATCCTGACGTTGCGAAAAAGTATGATACGGCATCAAGCAGGGTTGAACGTGGAATTCGTCATGCTATAGAGCTGGCCTGGGTGCGTGGTCATTCAGAGACGCTAAAACAGATTTTTGGATATTCTATAAATAGTGATCGGCAAAAGCCCACGAATTCCGAGTTCATAGCATTACTAGCTGATAATTTTAGAGTGATGGGTATGGTGAGCTAACACTCAGTTATGCTGGGGTTGTTAAGCGCTTTGTCGACCAAACTAAGGTTAATTTATCGCAGTGCATAAAATTAAATAGGAAGTAGGGGTGTGCCAGAATGAGCCGAAAAATAACTAGGGGAATGAGGAAACACATACTATGGGTTAACCTTGTCATGCTTCTTATATTTGTGGGTTTTATTATTCTACAATGGTGGGTAATGGCACTAGGGGCACTGATCATAACTATGTTCCGTCTTTTCAAAGAGTCAGGTAAACCTAATGAAGAAAAACTCACACATAGTTCGGGGATCTTTTCTGATAGGGACTTTAATAAAAGAATGCGGGAATTCCCAAAAGCGTTACCAGTAAATATTGATAGAACATGCCTTGTGGCTGTGACTTATAAAGATGAAACGGGAATAGGTTTCGATTGAAGCTGCGTTTGTTCTTTAAAAAGGACTAGGGATATTCATTTATAAATGATTCTTTTATCGTACGAGGGTGCATGGCTAATACTAAGGCTTAAATAAATCTAGAGGGGAAGAATAAAGCATGAAAAATTTTATTCGATTTCGCACCTTTCTTAATAAGCTTTTATTCAATGGATACCGTAAGCAAGCAATAAAAAGATCACAACAAGTTGAAATGAGGGTATTATTCTGTGCTTTATTAACGACATCAGGAAACCTCAGATAGTGTTCAACCGGTGAGTCTATAGTGTTTGTTTGTGAAGGCTTTTAGAAAGAGGCGGATGGTGATCAGAAGAAAACGAGCCCCTTTAAGGCAAATAGGACAGACCCTGCAAGTGACTTGCGGGGTCTGTCATTTCTATGGTGAGTATAATATTTCAAGAAGCTATTTCTAGCAGATAAGGCCTAAGGCGATAAGAATTAAGATAGCCACTGCGATAATAGCTACGCCAGCACCAGCACCGACGCCACAAGCAACTGGAGCAACAGGACGAGGGCAACAAGCGTTCATTCCAGCATAATTCATTCCATACATAAGAAGTTCCACCTTTCATTAATTTAAGATTTAAGATTAGAATTTAGAATACGATTCCCATTGCGATCAAAAGAAGAATTATAATAACAACTGCAGCGATTCCTGAGCCAAAGCCTTTTTTGCATTCACAACCGCAATCTGTACCTTCAACACTAAATGCCATTTTAATTTCCTCCATTTCCCAGTTTATACCCCATAATATGAACAACATAAGATAAGTGGAACAATATGGTAAATATTAAAAAAGGCGGCCTACATTTAATGAAGGCCGTCGCTATTTCCTACTTTGCTTTATTTAATCATTCCAACCGCAAGAGTTCCTCTTTTTCCCATTGCCAATTTCTTTTGGGTTTGGGTTAGAGGGCAACCTGCTTTAATTAAGGCGGTCAAGACACCGCATTGAGACGTATCGCCCAGAAGCACAAAGCCTTTAAGAAAATCCCCTTGCCAAATCATAGTTCGGTAGAATGGTAGATTACCTACCTTAATTAGGTTCTCTTCTTGATACCAACCCCCTTGTCCCTCATTCATAGGAAGCTTTGTAATTCCAGCGGACATGGCTGAGAGACCAAAAAAGTCCACAGAATTTAAGCCAAGAGAGCCTGGATAGACTTCGTGACCTCCGCACATGTTAGCTCCAGCAATTCTGCCTTGGGTCGTCGCATTCGGCCAAGTGGCATTGACCGTGTACTGCTCACGAACAAGGTCCCAAGTCTCCGCAATATCTCCAGCTGCGTAGACGTTGGGAACATTTGTGGCTAAGGAAGAATCTACGCGAATACCTTGATCGACTTTGAAACCGAACTCTTTTAGATTTCCACTATTCGGACGAACTCCTTTGCCAACGATAACGATATCAGCCCCAAGTTCTGTTGCTGGTGCGATCAATACACCTTGAATATGCTTTGCTCCGGTAATAGCAATAGCCCCAGTCTGTAGGAGAAATCTCAGTCCATTGCCTTCTAAGTGTCTTTGGAGCAGGCCAGCTGCTTTGGCATCCAGCATTTGAGAGAGAAGTTGCCCAGAAGAAATCAAAACGGTGACCTCAAGCCCACGTTTTCTTAACGCATAAGCGCTCTTCAGACTGACCAGACCGCCACCAATAACAACAGCCTTTTGGGCGCCCTGCTCTAATAACGCATTTATAGCTAAGGCATCCTGCATCGTGCGCAGCGTAAAGACCTCT
>DHWG01000010.1:4030-16815 GCA_002413075.1 Desulfosporosinus sp. UBA5188
AGTAGGAGTTTACAATAGCTCCATTCTCGCCCATCGGTACTATGAACGAGATGACGTTCAGGATCGATTCGGTTCACGTTCACGTCATAAACGACCGTTAGATTGAGTCGGCCTGCGAAACCTTCTTCACGTAAGTAAAGGCGGGAAGCGGGGATATCTCCCGCTAAAAAATAGGTAGTAAGGCAACGCGAGTAACTCGGTTCTTTCTCTGCGGTGAGGACGATGATTTCTGACTGAGTATCATGCTTTCGGATTTCTTCGACCGCAAATAATCCTGCTGCACTATTTCCTATGACAATATAGCTCATAATTTCTTCGCTCCTTAACTAGAAAGTCCGAGCTTTTTGCGTTTTGCTCGGAGGTCCTCAATCAGTCCATGCGCAGCTTTTATGGCATCAGTCTCTATATAAAATTTGCCCCCAATCACATCAGTTAGACCTTGGGTCAGTAACTCTGCCACTGCCTTACTTCCGAGCACGGGGGGAACAACGCCAAGATGAGTCGTAAGCCCCATGGTCACCGCCCAAGTCCCGATACTTAGGGCTTTTTCATGCTGAGGTTCCGGAGCGCTCGCTGCGACCGGCAATAAGGCTGAATCAACATTTAAGTACTTGGCAATTGCTGTGACTAAATCCCCGATCCTTGAATTATCCACGCAGCTACCCATATGAAGTACGGGTGGAAGCGGAGCGCTAAGACCTGCAGCCTGACCAATCGCTGTCAGCACTGCTTTTAAACCCTCGCCCGCATAGGCTTCAGTTCCTTCAGAATTCATAAGACCTGCCTTAGCCAGCGCATGGGCTGAACATCCGGTAGCCACGACAAGGACATTATTCTTAATGAGTTCTTTCACTAAGTCCACATGAATAAGGTCGTGGGTCACTTGGACATTATTGCAACCCACCGTTGCAACAATACCTAAGATATTACCCTTGACAATATTATCAACGAGAGGCTTCAGAGGATTGACAGGGTCCAAGGTGGAGAGCGCGTCTAGGATGGCTTCCACACTAAATCCTGCCATAATCTTGCGTTTGTAATTAGGAATCTGTACCTTCTTAGGATCCCGCCTACTATAAGATAAGATCGCTTTACGTACAATGACTTGAGCAGCTTCATCCGCATTTTCTAACGTAAAAGGAACGTGGGTGGCGCCTGGAAGTTTAACAATGGGCATGGTTGTGATGATCTCCGTATGATAACAAGAAGCGACTTGGGTTAGGGAAGGCATAATACATTGAACGTCGACGACCATTGCGTCCACGGCTCCGGTCACAATGGCAAGTTCTTGAGCGAGGAAGTTTGTCACCAACGGAATTCCTCCGCGCATTAGCACTTCATTACCAGTACAGCAGATCCCAGAGACTAGAATTCCTTTGGCGCCAGTAAGACGTGCTTCATCTTGGAGTTTATCAGCCCAATAGACAATCTTTTCAGAAAGTAGGGGAACATGCCCATGGACGATTAGATTGACATGATCTGCCTTGAGGACGCCTAAATTTGCTTCCGTCACGACGGGTGTGGGGGTACCAAAAAGGATATCTTGCATGTCTGTAGCCAATTTTAAGCCGGAATATCCGTCCACAAGCCCTTGTTTAGCGGTGGCTAGGACTAGATTTACGGGGTCAGCATCCATACCCATCGTAGTCTGGTGCAGGGCTTCCCGAATCTCTCGATCGGGATTGCGAGGGAGAATCCCTAGACTTGACCAAACGGCAATTCGTTCTTTGGGTGCATTGGCCATCAACCACTTAACCGGGCTCTTGCTATGGTTGGCTAGATCCGCATAGGCGACTTCGACAACTTCCAAGGCAAGTTCCGCTTTGCTTTTACCGGAGATCTCTAAGCCTAATCCTTCCGCCACTTTTTGTAATTTCGTTCCGTCCGTGATTGTGTAATTGATGGCTCCCTGGGCCGCCAACTCTAAAGCTTCAACAACGTCGTAAGCGTGATCGACATGGGCGGCAGCACCAGCGGCCACTTGCCTGAGTAAATTGCGGGCGACGATGGTATCGGCATTGGCTCCGCAAATGCCTGCTTTCGGTCCGTTGCCAAATGGGTCAATACGACAGGGACCTTGAATACAATGTCGACAACAGACACCTAAGTTCCCAAAGCCACACTGAGGTTGTTGAGCTTCATGACGATCCCAAACTGTTATCACGCCATCTAAGGACGCTTTAGGTAGCAATTCTAAGACGGCAGGATCAATTGATTTTTGAGATTTCATATTAAATAACTCCCTTCATTTGGTCTAAGAAGGTTTGCCGACCGCTGGCAGCAAACTCTTGAACCTCAACAAATTCTATAGCTTTGGTCGGGCAGGCGGCCACACAGGCCGGATTGTAATCTAAGTCCTGACAACGATCGCATTTGGCCACTCTGTGGGTCGAAGAAACTTCCGCGATCACCCCGAATGGGCAGACCATCACACACATCATGCAACCAACGCATTTCAGCTCATCGACTTGAATGAGTCCCGTCGTTCGATCAAACTGCATAGCGCCACTCATACAAGCATGAACACAAGGTGCATCTAAACATTGTCGACATTGAAGTGGGAAATTAAGTCCTCCGCTGGATTCTACAAAGACCCGCTTTTGTGGTGGCTTAAGTTCATTAATTGCCTCATATAAGGTTTTGCTGGCCGAATGGGCCACTGCGCATGCCAGCTCACAACTTTTACAGCCTAGGCAATGTTCGCTTCTGGTCAGAATCTGTTTCAACTTTATCCCTCCCTTAAACTTGCATCGCCAAAATTCTAGGTCGTTCCCAGAGTCTAAACATCACGTTGAGCGTCTGGCGATATATTTAAGAATATCACGACTAAGAATGCACGTCACGTCAATATAGTGATCAACCCTAAGAACGCAGCAAAATTCCATAATAAGGTTTCACAAATTCTTCACACAAAGTTCATGGAAGGATAACAAATAGGTTTTATACTAGAGTTAACGGTTAATTAATCCGCTGTTAAGCGGTTTACATAAATTCTTTTTCTCATTATCTTTCCTCTTCTACTATGCTCCTCCTAGCGAGGGGCCTTTTTTTGTCTAAAATATAGGACAGCTTGCTAACCTACAGGTAATCCATGAAATTACCCGGTAGTTCCTACAGGTAAATATAATATATTACCTGTAGGAACTACCGGGGCGCAAATTGCATATTAGCCATATAATATATTTAGGGGGGTGTTCGACCTGATGAAGATTCAATATTACAGAAAGCTAGGCGTTTAAGGAGGAAACTTGAATGGGCAACCCGATTAGAGGGAGGACTATGCGTTGAATGAAGCTTGGCCAGGCAATCGATGAATACATAGAATTCTATAATTTCAGAAGGCTACAAAAAAGACTAAGCGCCCAAAGGCCGATGGAATACCGGATCTTGGCCGCTTAGATAAGTTTATATATTACTACTGTCTACTTGACGGGGTGCAGTTCACCTTGAAACGAGGGGCCATTGATCTGGTACCATTGTACTATTGCGGAATCAATACACGGAGGAACATTGAAATGTTAGGGAATAAAGGATAGTTAGTTCAATTCACCCTCGACCTTAGATTTCACTTAAGGCACTCAGATGGCCAGCTCTAGCCCGTTCTGAGATCTTGGGGTCCAAGCTGGGACCCTGTTGGACGGTCCAGTAATATTTGGCAGCAGTTGCGTAGGAAGACGCTGTACCTTCAAGGGCCAAAGCATCTGCTTCAGCTAATAGTTTTCCATAGGAACTAAGGATTTTCTGCGTTATAATCGTCTTATCCTTTACCAACGGGCTATTATAGGCGGTTATATAATAGCCAAGGGCATTATACGAACCCCAACGAGCATAGTTGCACCAGTAATCCCCGTTAGCGGAATCCACATCGTGACCACCTCCGGAAGAAATTAACGACTTTGAATCGATCACCAGATCCGACAAATGAGTCGGCGTCGGTGTACTCCAGCAACTAGAGAGGCTGGGAGGGTTTACAGAAGGTAATAAGGATTTCGGAATTTTTGTAACACCCGGTGCAAACGTAATTGCGCTATTGTATTTCTGTCCCATAAGGCTGAAAACGGCATCCTGGTAAGTGGATTTATCCGTATCAAAATTCGGATTGTTACTAGAACACCAGCTATTATAGCCCCACACAGCAAAGTACCAGTTTTCTAAAACGTCCCGATCCCCGTTTCCAATCTTAGGATTAGCTCGCCACTTCTGATTGAGGATTTGGCAACCCACCTCGAGGTTATAATCGACATCGTTTTTCAGTCGATCCACGGTTACTTTATCATTGGGATCATAAGAGGAAATTTGCATAATACCAATACCTAGACCATCATCTCCGATTAATGGCTGATCTAATAGAGGCTGTCCAGTCGTTGGATCCGTTTTATATTGTTTCCACCCGCTCTCCATCCAGACAACCGCTTTAAGGAGTACGGGAGGGATATTATATTCGTTCGCTTTATCCTCTATTTTTTCCCCGAGCTTGTGTTCGTAGGCTTTTTGATCAAATGCCGCCAGAACGGGTCTGGCCGGTATTAACTGCATAATAAATAGCCCCATAATAAGTACTGCCATGACCTTCGTGTAGTGATGTATCTTCATATCCTACTCCTTTCTTTCTGTGCCCTAAGTCATAGACCACATTCTTTTACTTTCGGCACACAAGGAGAAAATACCTGCCCTGGCACTTAATAGACCTCAAAGAAACTCATCACAAGAAATCATGGAAGTCACCAAGAGGTTTCTTTTTGCTGCAATATAGCGCATAATTCTAATGAAGGGAAACACTAATGGACACTAGGAATCGTTCATAGTGATGTCAATTGTGGAAAGCAAGTATATAGTTTGATCTAAATTACAGAGTGGTCAGATGATGTAGCTTTTCACCCTTAGGAAGGTACTGGGGCGCAAATAGTGGATAGGCCTTGTAATATATATAGCTTGAGAAGCCGTGCTATAATAATCATTCAGGCTTACAGATAATGATGGTATTGAGGGGTAATAAATGCATTTGAAGAAAAAAGAAAAATTTCTGCTAGGATTTGCTTTAATTTTGCTATGCTTTCTATCTCTAATGCTGTTCAAGACGCATCGAGTTTCTGGAAATCAGGTAACGCTTCAGGAGACGATTGTACCCAGTTTAATTCAAACCGAAAAGGAGAACCAACAGCTTTCTGTAGAAAATGAAAAGCTACAAGTTCAATTGGAAAAATACGCTCAGGGTCAAAGCACATCGACGTTAGCTAATCAACAACTAGAAGAGGCTAAAATGAATGCCGGGTTGATTGGGGTTGTCGGCCCAGGCCTACGAATTACGCTTGATGATTCTAAGCGTGCTGCTATCGGGCAAGAGGACCCAAAGCTCTGTGTAATTCATGAAGAATACATTCGTGAGATCTTTAATGCCCTATGGAATGGCGGTGCTGAAGCCATAGCCGTCAATGGTCAGCGCATTGATACTAATACGGAGGTGTTTTGTTCAGGCTCGTTCATCCAAATTAATGGGACTCGTCAGATGCCTCCTTATGTGATTGAAGCTATTGGGGATACAAACACATTAACTGCTGCGCTTAAGTTCTATAACTGGTTCAAACTCGGCGATCTTCAACAACAAGACGGAATTACTCGTAAACTAAAGGTCTTAAGTAAAGTAGAGATTCCAGCAGGCATATTTCAAGATTATCAATATGCCCAACCCCTTAGTAACGGAAAAAGCCTAGGAGAAAAATAATTAATATTTATATAGCAACAGTGACTCAATTTATCTTAAGTTAAAACTCGTAGAGCATGACCTTCTTCCGGAAATCAAATAGGTCGCAATCGATATGTGCCCTCTAAGCTTTTGTTCAAGAAATATATGGTATTGTGAGATACTCATTTTAGAAATATATAATTCACTTGAAGAGAGGAACCAGATATTGTCCGAGAATCATGAATATTCATTACCGTTCCCAGATGAGCGTCGCCTCAACCTACGAGCCGACTGCGAGAACTGTTTTGGTTTGTGCTGTGTCGCCTTGTATTTTTCAGCTTCGGAAGGCTTCCCAAGCAATAAAGACGCAGGACAACCTTGCTTCAACCTGCAACCAAACTTTCGCTGTGGTGTTCACAAAAACCTAACAGAAAAGGGCCTTAAAGGTTGCAATGCCTTTGACTGCTTTGGCGCAGGGCAAAAGGTAGCCCAAGTCAGTTTCGGAGGATACGACTGGCGGAAAGTGCCAGAGGCCGCGGAGCAAATGTTCGAGGTGTTTCTAATCATGCGGCAAATTCATGAGTTACTCTGGTATTTGACAGAGGCCTTGACATTACCACCCGCCAGTCCTATCCATGATCTGCTCAGCTCCATGCTCGTTAAGACGGAACGACTCACCCACCTCAGTCCTGTCTCTCTCATGGAACTGGACGTGGCACTACATCGAGAAGATGTGAATATTCTGCTACTAAAAACCAGTGCCCTTGTACGAGCGCAAGCTCGTCGCAGTCAGAAGCCTCAGCCGGGACGTCAGAGGACCTTCGGTCGAGGCGCCAACTTGATAGCTAACGATCTCAGAAGAACGGACCTCAGAGGAGCCAACTTGAGAGGAGCATGCCTGATTGCTGCTGATTTTAGAGGGTCTGATCTGAGTGGTACGGATTTCATTGGGGCTGACTTCCGTGATACTGACCTCAGAGGAGCTGACTTTACACAGAGTCTCTTTCTCACACAAGCCCAAGTCAATGTTGCGAAGGGTGATACTAGCACAAAGTTACCTATGGCACTCAGACGCCCAAAGCACTGGGGCATCTATTCAGATTAATGGCATAGCGGTTAGATCAGAAGGCAAAGTTACTCTCTAATGAGTGACTTTGCCTTCTGCCATTGTTGGATCAGGGATTCTTTTGGTTTTGGATAATGTATATGTATCAAGTTATACGTTTATCTCGTTATTTTATGGATAAATATTGCTGTATTGGGAGGGATTTATAAGACGACGTGGAACATAGCTTTGAGGAGCTATATATCTGATGATCTTGATAACAACCCAAACTAGTTGACAGGGGGTTAATATATAAATATTTGAAACTCAGTTCGTTGCTAGAGGTGGAGCCGGTAAAAACCAACGCATAACAAATGGGCTAAGGCAGGAGAAAATGTTATGAAAGAAAGAAAACTGTATGGCTATATATTCATAGTCTTCGGATTAATCTTTGGGTTGATCCTTTTCCTGTTCGATCAATGGCTAGATGCTTATCATTATACATTCATCGACACGTGGTCAGTTGCAATTCTGGCCTATATGATATTCGGAGGTATTATCGGTTATCTCCTGAAAAAAGTAATTTGTGAGCAGAGGAATAGAGTAGAGCAAATAAAAGCCGAACATAAAAAATTATATAATTTATTTAATAGTCTTCATGGCTTAGTAATTATTCTAGATGAAAATTGTAAAGTGCGTTTTGCGAATCACAATTATATTATGAAATTCGGTCATTGCGAAGGTAAAATATGTTACGAGGTGGCTGGCAAAAAGACTCCCTGTGATAAATGTTTAATAGAAAAGGTATTCCACGACGATTTGCCACTTAAGGAAGAATATATCTTCAAAAATCGGATTTACGAGATCATAATGCAGCGGTTTAATGATGTTGATGGCTCAAAGCTCGTGATAAGAAGTCTTTATGATATCACAGAACGAAAAGAAGC
The DNA here is from genome assembly GCA_002413075.1 of Desulfosporosinus sp. UBA5188. Lineage (GTDB taxonomy): Bacteria > Bacillota > Desulfitobacteriia > Desulfitobacteriales > Desulfitobacteriaceae > Desulfosporosinus. The sequence continues at coordinate 11,706 of DHWG01000010.1, forward strand.
TGAGCTAGAATTGTTACGGTTACAAGCAGAAATGGCACAACTTGAACGCCTGAATTTAGTGGGACAGATGGCAGCAGGCATTGCCCATGAAATCAGGAATCCGATGACAACCGTACGAGGTTATCTCCAGTTGTTAGGTTCAAGGTCTGAGTTCCACTCTCATAGTTCCTCGTTTGAACTTATGATTGAAGAACTTGACCGTGCTAACTCCATTATTTCAGAGTTCTTGTTAATTGTAAGAAGTGGTCCCGCGAAGAGAAAAAGCCAAAATATAAATACCATTTTGCAACATTTATATCCTCTCATTGAGGCGGATACATTGAGTCAAAACAAACAGATCGTTTTTGAAGCGGGGGATACGCCTGACATTCTCGTGAACTCCAAAGAGATTTCTCAAGTGGTCCTTAATTTGTGCCGTAATGGTCTAGAAGCAATGCAAGAGGGTGGAACTCTAACTATACGTACCTATATCGAGGCGGGACATGTGGTCCTGAACGTAGAGGATGAGGGGTGTGGTATCACTCCAGAGTCCATAGATAAGTTGGGAACGCCCTTTTTCACGACAAAAGATAATGGCACGGGTCTAGGACTATCGACCTGCTACAGTATTGCGGACCGAAATGATGCTAAGATCAATTTAGAGAGTGACTCCAGCGGGACTGCATTTTTTGTGCGTTTTTCTTGTTTTGCAGTGAATCAATGAGTAGACTGAGCTAGAGGGGACTACTTAATTGTTAAATATAAGATTTTGCGGTGGAAAGAAGGGTAACTTATATGTAATAGGGGTAAATTATTTTTCATACAATTATAATGATTCGATTAAATTATTCATGGAATTCAGGTAAGAGTACATGAACGCTAGTGATGAGTTCAAAGAATTGAAAGGGGACTGAAAACTATGAGCTTGTTTAATAAAGTGAAAGATCTGCTTCAAGCAAATGTGATGGATATGGTGAACAAGTCTGAAGATCCTGAAAAAATGTTAAATCTTTATGTTGACCGGGCAATGGAAGAGGTTCGTAACTTCCATATTCAAGTTAATCGTGCTGTGGCGGATAAGCTTCAACTTGAGGAGCGTCTTGAGGGGCTAACTAAAGAAATTGAACTGCGCGCTACTCAGGCAACGCTTGCCGTACAACAGGGCAAAGATGATCTAGCACGGACCGCGCTGAGTTATAAAAAACAGGCTGAAACCAGCAGGTTGGATTATGAGTCTCAACTTGTGGAGCAGACTAAAGCCGTTGAAGATCTTCAGGACAATCTCCGTATACTTACCGAAAAATTAGAAAAGGCCAAAGTTGAACGGAATAACCTTGTCATGCGCCAACGCCGGGCACAAACTATGAAAAGTGCGAATGAATCAATCTCTGGACTCTCAACGCATGATCCTATGGCCGACATCGATCGTATGAAAGACCGGGTCCAACGCATGGAGGCAGAAGCCAAGGCTTCTCGGACCATGGTAAGCACCAACACCATTGAGGATCAATTCGCAGACTTGGAAAAGAGTAAAGCGAATTTGGAAGTCGAAGATGAACTGGCCAAGCTTAAAGCAGAGCTCAAGGTGGGATTGGGAAAGTAATGCGCATGAACACTAGGATGAAACGAATAGGACTTGGCATCACTTTCGTGCTTCTTTGGACCCAGGCTTCACTGGCCTTGGCACGTGGGGGCGGGGGAGTGGGCGGTAGCCTGGGGGGAAGTTCTGGCGGAAGTGTTGGTGGTGGTTCCTTCTCTGGAGGTGGCGCTTCAGGCGGAGGGCTTGGTGGGTTCTTTCCCATGCCGTTCTTTTTCTTTGGGGGTTCTGGAGGATCTGGATCTGGGGGAATTCTAAGTCTGCTGTTTTTAATAGTGATTGTTTATTTTGTATATAAAACTTTGCGCTCTTCTCGTCGTTGGGGTCAAGGAAGGTCGAGCAAGGGTCATGGTTTGGGAACGGGCGGATGGGACGACAATTCTAACCAGCAGCCAGTGGATCTGAACGGAAAACCGATTACAAATTCAGACAGTCTTCAGCGCTTTGGTAAATCTATTAACTTTACGCGCGAGAATATGCGCTATTATGCAGAGACATTTCCACGTTGGGATCGAGATGCCCTGATTGGACGCGTCCGGCAGGTCTTCTTTTGGCTCCAAGATGGTTGGAGTCGCCAGGATCTTTCAGCAGCGAAGGATTATTTGGCAACTACTCTGGGAAACAAATACGAAGCAGATCTTCAAGCTATGAAAGCGCGCGGAGAGCGCAATATGATCAAGGAACCATTATTGAACACGGGTGACATCGAATTTATTCATAGCCAGTTGGATGAACAAACGCAACATTTTATGGCCATGGTTTCAGCAAGTTTAATAGATTACACGGTTAATACTTCAGAAAGGCTGATAGCAGGTGACGATAAACACAGGCTGTATTATACGGAATTTTGGGAGTTCATTTTTCAGGATGATAAGTGGTTATTGGTCAATATTTATCAAGAGGATGCTATAGAAGTTGCTAAAATTGCTCGTGGTGAAGACGAGTAGAGCGAAGCCTGTTTCCAGTTGCACTGGGAACAGGCAATTTTTAGGACTACCACCTAAGTTCGTGATAGATTGTATATTTGATGATCTGTCTGTCGTACAAGGATCGTCAGTGTTTTTTCGTATATTAAGCACAAATGGCCCAAAATATAGTATTATAGAATTGTTAAATTATTGAAAGTTTGCCGTTAAGGGGTTATTGTGTTATTGCGTTATTGCTTAATAGTCAGAGTGCGAGCTTTAATGACAAGGGATTTAATAGTTCTGATACTATGTTAGAAGGGAGTCGTTTATGGATGCATTTCACCAATTTAGAGAGCCTTTATATAATAACAATGGGTATCGGTATTATCGTGAGCATTCTGGGCGTTTTACTGGGTGGCATACATTTTCACTCGGACCATTTTATGCATGCTGGGCATTCTATGGATACCGGACATTCTATTCATACGAGTAATTCGAGTCATGCAACTATCCAAGACAGTGCAGTTGCAACAGTACCCATTTTAAATGTACAAGCTATTTTTGCATTTATGATAGGGTTTGGTTCAACAGGCTTGATTGCCAGTTTAACCTTTAATCCAACGATATTGTCACTCGTTTTTGCAGTTCCTGGAGGTTTATTGTGTTGGTATATCATCCGCCTCATTTTGGGGGCGATGTTAAAAAATCAAACAAACTTTATGACGACAACCACGGAAGATGCTATAGGGCGCACTGCGATTGTTGTCTCTAAAATATTTCCTAATTCAGTCGGAGAAGTTATGTATACTTCAGAAGGTGCTAATAACATCATAAGAGCTAAATATGAACAATCTGAATCAGTGGCTAAGGGGGTTAGTGTCGTCGTATTAAAGGTTGAAAATAACATAGCCGTAGTTGCCTTGGAAAGCAGTCAATATTAAAAATATTCAAAGAGAAGGGGTGGATAATAATGTCATTGATTCCAATTCTAATCATTATCGTTGTTGCCCTACTAGGTCTATTAAGTATTGTAAGTATTTTGGCTCACATGTTCCAAAAAGCAGGGCCAGATGAAGCCTTAGTCATTTACGGGATGGGTGGAAACAATGTAATTACGGGTGGTGGTCGGATTGTATGGCCACTTGTTCAAACCTGCAAACGCATCTCCCTTGCGTTAATGTCCTTTGATATTGCACCAACCAATGATTTATATACCAATCAGGGCGTTGCTGTAACGGTAGAAGCAGTTTCTCAGATAAAAATTATAGACACGAACGAGAGTATTAAAACCGCGTCTATTCAGTTTTTATCCAAGTCCTTCGAGGAACGTGAAACAATGATTAAACAAGTTATGGAAGGGCATTTAAGAGGCATCGTAGGGACCCTTACAGTCGAGCAAATAGTTAAGGACCCTGAAATGGTTCAATCTCGCATGCTGGCAACTTGCCAATTAGATTTATCAAAAATGGGACTAGAAGTCAGATCCTTCACCATTAAAAACGTCAAAGATGCCAACGGTTATATTGAAAATATGGGTAAACCTGAAATCGCACGGGTTTTTAAAGAAGCTCAAATTGCAGAAGCCATAGCCTCGAAAGAAACAGAAACTTTCAAAGCGTCTGCCAATAGAGATGCAGCTATTGCAAAAACAAATGCTGAGCAGGCAACTGTAACAGCCCAAACTTTATCCCAATCCCAGCAAGCTGAGAACACCAAAGATTTAAATTTAAAGAAAGCCAAATACGATGCTGAGGTAGAAACTGCAAGAGCGGACAAGGAAAATGCTTATAATCTACGTACGGCCGAATTGAAGCAGAACCTAACGGAACAAGAATGGAAGATTGCAGAAATCGAACGGCAAGGTCAAGTTAAAGTTGCAAATGCAGAAATTGAGCGGAAGCAAAAAGAACTTGAAGCCAGTATCATTAAACCGGCAGAAGCACAGGCGAGGGCAATAAAGATTGAAAATCAAGCGAGAGCCGAAGCGAATGCTTATGTAACAAAATTAGAAAATCAAGCGAAAGCTGAAGCCAATGCCTTAACAATTAAACTCGAAAATGAAGCCAAAGCTGAAGCAACTCGTGCTGTAGGCATATCAGAAGCTGAGATCATTAAAGCCAAAGGAATCGCAGAAGCTGAAACAATTCAGGCAAAAGCAGAGGCCTTTGCAAACTACTCACAAGCAGCCATATTAGATAAATTACTAAGTGGTATTCCAGAATTAGCTAAAGCTATTGCATCCCCATTAAATAATGTTGACAAAATTACCGTAATATCCACAGGTGGAGACAATGCTGGAATGGGTAAAATTACTAAGGATGTCACCAATATGATGGCTCAAGTACCTGAAGTTATAGAAACACTAACTGGCGTAAATATTTCGGATTTATTAAATAAGTTAGGCGGATTAAAATACGATCATTCTAAGACGTCTGATGTAGTCATTGAGCCATCTGCAAATTTGGATGGAGATGGAGCGTTTAAAGCTGATATTAAGAAATAATAAAGATTAGGTAGCCAACTTATTTTGAATGTAGTTGATATTTCAACTACATTCTGTTATTATAAATATTGTTGCACTTTCAACTATATTTATAGGGAGTGAGGCGTTATTAAAAATATAGAT
>DHWG01000211.1 GCA_002413075.1 Desulfosporosinus sp. UBA5188
GCGTATCAAAGAGATTACTACATATATCTATCATATTATCATGAATATCTATGTCAATACACCTCCCAATTTAAATATACTATTGTATATCTGTAATAATGTCAATTAGTGACCTTCTACTACATAATATTGTAAATTACAACAAAATCCAGCAAAATAACATATATCTAAATAGCCTCCATTATTTATACAAATCATAGGCTAGTCCCTTGGTGTTGCTGGCTTACATCCTCCATTATTCGTATTTTAACCAAAGATTTCTGTTTGATACTTTGGAAAATCTCCACCGCTTTAAAACTGCCTATCGACAAATAGACTAACAATGCATATGATAAATCACATAGGTCTTATTAGAAAGGACAGATAGCATGGCACGCATCCTAATTCTTGATGACAATATCTATTTTGCGCGCTTAATCGCAAGCCAACTTACCCGCCTTGGCTATGCAGTGCGTGTCATGGAGGCCGGTGAAGAATTACTGGATCTCTTGCGCGCCGAGCGCTATGATTTGCTCATTATGGAACTTCTGCTACAAGGTCAAGATGGACTTACCCTCTTACAGACGCTTAGCTGTTCTCCTTTCTCTTACTTACGAGTTTTAATCGTGTCCCACCGAACAAGCTATGTTGACCAGCAACGAGTTGCCGAATACGATGCCGATTTTCTTAGTAAACCCGTTGATTTATACGAGCTATTAGAAAAGGTCCCCATGTTCCTGAAAAGAAAGTCATGGGAAGGTAGAAGTTTATGACACTTAACGCTTTAAGGTTTATTGTCTTCGGGGTTTTAATTTTAACGAGCTTGATCTTTCTCTCTATTCTTAGATTAAGATATATTGCGAACAAGGAAACCTTACAACGCCGTAGAGCTTATTGCAGAATGGAAGCGCTCCTTTTATCTCTTTTTGACGATCAGATTCTAGCCTATCAATGGGCGTTGCGCATTCACGCTCATGAACTTACCTATCTACAGGAGTTTCTGCTCCCCTATCTAGAGTGCTTGAAGGGAGAATCCTTTGATAAGCTCGTCGCCGTTGCTTATCACTCCGGGCTGGTAAAGCGCCTTTTACAGGAAGGACGTTCCCCAATAGCCTGGAGACAAGCTAAGGCTGTCTACTTTCTAGGATTAATTCGTGAGCCACAAGTTCTTCCGCTCCTTAAACCCGGGCTTTCTTCGGGCAATATGTTTTGGTTTTATCCCTCAGTGATCGCTTTGGCTCGTAATGATCTACGGAACTTACCTCAAGTTTTAGAAGCCTTGAAACATCGTTCAGACTGGACTGAGCATTTAGGCGTCAGCATTTTTGCAGAGTTGGGTGAAGAAGTCTGTCCTGTACTCCTAGCCACTTTGGCCCAAGAAGAGACCTCTCCAAAGATCGTGCGCTTGGCCTTCGCTGTTATGGCTCACTTTGGGTACTTGGGATCAGAATCACTCTTAAACGAGACCATTCTTACTTCGAAGGACCGCGAACTTAGGATTCGAGCACTCAGGGCTTGGAGTCAATTGAAGTTAGGTTATTTTGAAGGACTCGACTTAGCTCTTCAAGATCCTGACTGGGAAATCAGGGTCGCGGCAGTCACCGCATTGGGCTCAAGTGGGACTGAGGACCAAACAGCTCTGGCTCACCCTTTGCTTAGGGACAGCGATTGGTGGGTACGCTTGAGAGCCGCTGAAACTATGTTGAAGCTCTGTAAGCGCGAAGAACTCTACACCATCCTCGACGATCCTCTTGAAGACCTCTATGCTCAAGATATGTTGCGCTACGTTCTCACAAGGGAAGGGGGGGCGACTTGTGTTATACCAGTTTTTGACGTTCTATAATTGGGGAGTTTTAATCTATTTCTTTTTGCTCAATGGCATTTATCTGTTCCTCACTTTTCTGGCCTATAAGGCAATCCGTGAATACACCCATCATCTTAGTAGTGTCAATTTAAAGCGGATCTTTGAATTAGGCTTCTATAAGCCTTTAACCGTGATTGCTCCCGCTTATAACGAAGCTGCCACGATTGTCTCCAGTGTCAAATCACTGCTTAATTTACAGTATCCACAATTCGAAATTCTTGTCGTTAACGATGGCTCGACAGATCAAACTTTAGAGATCCTTAAGCAAGAATTTCGGTTAGTTCCTTCTCATCGTGTTTATCGAGAAAAGCTCAAAACCCAACCCATCCAAGCCGTGTACGGTTCTCTACTCTATCCGCAGCTTCATGTGCTCGATAAGCAGAACGGTGGAAAAGCCGATGCCTTAAATGCAGGGGTGAACTTTTCACAATATCCGTTGCTTTGCTCTATTGACGCCGATTCCTTAATTGAAACAGAGGGGTTATTAAGGGTGACCCGTCCGTTCTTGGAAGATCAGTCAGTCATCGCAGCCGGTGGAACTGTACGCATCGCCAACGGTTGCAAGGTAAAGAATGGACGCGTCACGGAGGTTGCTTTATCTAAGAACTCTTGGGTACGTTTTCAAGTGGTTGAATATCTACGCGCCTTTTTATTCGGTCGGATGGGTTGGAATAGTGTCAATGCCGTACTAGTCATCAGTGGAGCCTTCGGAGTTTTTCTTAAATCGGCCGTTTTAACCGTCGGAGGTTATCGCAGCGACTGTATCGGTGAAGACATGGAATTAGTGGTCCGCATGCACCGTCATTATCGTTTAAACAAGCTTCCCTACCGAGTTGTTTTCGTTCCCGATCCCGTTTGCTGGACCGAGGCACCAGAAGACGGTCAAGTGTTATCCAAACAACGCAAACGTTGGCAAAAAGGTCTCTATGACAGTCTTAAAAGCAATAAAGCCTTGTTTTTTAATCCTCGTGCAGGGATCGTGGGTCTTCTTGCGTATCCCTTCTTCTTCTTCTTTGAATTATTAGGGCCTGTGATCGAAATATCTGGCTATTGTGTTTTTACCTATTGCTTAGTGATGGGCTTAGTTAATTGGCCTTTTGCCGTTTTATTTTTAACTGTTGCGGTACTCATGGGCGTGGTACTGTCCGCCTCTTCCCTTCTACTAGAAGAACTTTCCTTCAAGCGCTACCCAAAAACGCAAGATATCCTAATTTTATTTCTCTACGGAATACTAGAGAATTTCGGCTACCGCCAATTATTAGCTTGGTGGCGTCTTGTCGCCTTGGTAGAATACGTTCGAGGGAAAAAAGCCTGGGGGACGATGGACCGCAAGGGCTTTACAGAAAAGTTTTAGCACAGATGGAGCGTGTGACCGTGAAAAAATCCCTAACGATACTGACAATTTTTCTTTTGCTATCAACAACCCTACTAGGTTGTAATCCCAAGCAACTTAGCAATCTCCCGTCTCTCCCTTCAAGCAATATCCCCTATACGGAAAATGGTCTTTCGTATATGGCCAAGGTGGATGCCAAATCCTTCTATTTCTACAAAGATGGTCAGTGGCAAAAAGAGTTTATCAAAGGGGTAAACATGGGAGTCGGCGTTCCGGGCAAATTCCCGGGGGAAATGGCCGTTACTAAGGATGAGTACCTAAGATGGTTCAAGTATATTGGAGACATGAAGGCGAACACCCTCCGTGTCTATACCATCTTAAGTCCTGTGTTTTATGACGCCTTTTACGAATATAATCAAACCGCAAAGAACAAAATTTTCTTAATCCAAGGTTTATGGATTAATGAAGATGATATGCTAAAGTATCAAAACGCTTATGCTCCCCAAATCCTCGATACCATGAAAGAAGATACGAAGAAGATCATCGGAGTCCTTCATGGAAACACAACGATCGCGCCAGAACCTGGCCATGCTAGTGGAACGTATACTAAAGATATCTCTACCTATGTCCTCGGCTTTATCTTAGGGATCGAGGCCAATGCCGAATTCGTGAACCAAACGAATGCAAAAAACCCCACTAAGACGACGTTTAAGGGACAATATCTTCAGACCCAAGCGGCCTCTCCCTATGAAGTCTTTCAAGCAGAAGTTGGGGATTATGCCATCAGCTATGAAACAACCACCTACAAAATGCAACGACCCGTCGCTTTCACTAATTGGGTCACCACAGATATGTTGGTTCATACCAATGAACCAGCTAAAGTAGAAGAAGATTCAGCCATTGTTGATCCAGGTCATATCAAAGCGACCAAGGACTTTAAACCCGGCTTGTTCGCTTCCTACCACATCTATCCGTATTATCCTGACTTCATGAACTACCAACAAGAAAACATCACCTACAAAAACAAGGATGGCAAAATAGACACCTATAAAGCCTATCTTGCCGATCTGATCAAACAACATGACATGCCTGTTCTCGTCGCGGAATATGGTGTACCTGCTTCGCGCGGAATGACTCATATCAGCAAAATGGGCTTCAACCAAGGAATGCTTAGTGAGAACGATCAAGGAACCATGGATGCCTATATGCTTCAAGATATCTATGACGAAGGGTATGCAGGAGCGCTCGTGTTCACCTGGCAAGATGAATGGTTCAAACGGTCTTGGAACACCATGGATTTCGATCTGTCCGATCGACGACCCTTTTGGTCCAATCCTCAAGCCAGCGAACAGGAATTTGGCTTATTGGCTTTTGATCCGGGCAAGGAAACCTCCGTTAGTTATGTTGATGGGGATGTGTCTGAATGGAAAAACGATCCACCTTTAGTTAGTAGCGCTAACTTAACCATCTATGTGAAATCAGACGAAAAATATCTTTATTTGAGACTAGAAACGAAGAATTATGATTTTGACAAAGATACCCTCTTGATCCCCATCGATTCTCTACAAGGCCAAGGAAATACAACTGATTCGAAGAATAAAGTGATCTTTGAAAGGCCCACTGATTTCGTGATTGAGCTAAACGGGAAGGAAAATTCTAGAGTTGTGGTGGATTCCTATTACGATTCCTTCTATTATCTATATGCCAAACAACTAAAGATGATTAAGGCTAACGCATTCAATGAAACGAAGGATTCCGGACTCTTCAATCCTGAAATTCTTGCTCTAAATAAGGAAATATCGCTACCCGTTGATCATCAAACCATTCCCTTCAGCAGCTATGAAACGGGTAAACTAACGTATGGCAACGGAAATCCCCAAAGTACGGACTATAACTCTCTGGCAGATTTCATCCTTAAAGATGATAATGTTGAAATTCGTATCCCTTGGGCACTCTTGAATGTCACAGATCCTTCCACCAAAATGGTAATGGATAACATGTATATAGGCGGTATCCAATCCGTGAAGACGAATGGTTTTTACCTTGGAGGCCTCTTGCTCAAAAACAAACAGGTGGTTGAATCCACCGCCATGAATTTATATTCCTGGCAAGAATGGGAAACTCCCACATATCATGAACGATTAAAGCCTTCATATTATATTATGCAAAATGCTTTTGAAAAATTAAAGTAGCCTCGAACACGCAATGAACCCTATCCCGCTGTATTTTCCAGCAGGATAGGGTTCATTTTATACAAAATCATTGTCCATGAGCTATTTTATTGGAAAGTTGAAAAACCAAATACCTAGTCCAAAAAAGGCGTGCACCACAGCGACTAGAGCGATGAACATTGCATTGCGTTTGTGAAAACTAAAGGGAAGTTTAATTAAACGTTTTCCAGAAAGGATTTGCAAAGTCACCAACACCATTAGAACAATCCCTAACCAAAGGTGTAAAGGTTTTCCCCATAATAAAGGCACAAACATCGCAGTTCCCCCTCTTACTAAAGTACCAAATCTGTTCATTTATAATACTATTTATACGACGACAAGTCCACCTTATTTCCAAGACATTTGGCAGCTAGTGATGACGCAAAAAGATTGCAAACCATGCCCTATTTGGACAAGCCTGCAATCTTTTTATTAGATCTATATAACAGCCCTTCAAACTATATTAAGCCCTTCTGGGTAGGGATAATAGACTATTTTCTATCCACTTTTCAAAGGTATCGCCCATTTCGCCTTCGTACGTATCATAGGTCTTAGGGTACATCACCTTAAACTTTTCCTTAAAATCCTGGACAGAAAACTGACCTTTAAAAGAATCTCTAATGCGAACCAGTATTTTGTCGATACCTTCATCGAGATTTCCCGTTTTCTTTTTACGTAGGTACAAAGGTTTTCCTTTTTTTGTCAGTCCAAAGGCTTGCGCTGCACTGAAAGCCGCTTCCATTACCTTATAGACTGGGTCATGTAGCGCCAATACTTTAATAATAGCCCTTGATTGCCTGCAGTCATAACCTTTCAATTCGTTGACAGAATCTAACCGATCTCTCCAATTTGTCTTATTATTTGATTTCCTCTTCAAATCCTCAATATTGGATGGTACTTCGGTCATAAAGCTTTGCTTGGTCATAAAATTGCCCCCTAATAAGATAATAATACTAAACCCCGTATCTTGGAAATATAAATATTAGACTAGTATTAATTTGATTATACCATATTGAAAGGACAACGTATAAACTGGACACCCTTTGCCGCTTACCTATCTACTATGAATACGGCTAATAGTGTTACGATCACCGACTGAATAGGGTTGCTTAGATGATAATGAAGGAGCGTGTGATATGCCTCAAGAAAGCTATGATTTAAAACGCAGGGCAAGTGAACAATTAAAGGGCCAATGGCTTCAAGCAGGGATTGTGTGCTTCATTGCCTGGCTACTTACACTTGCGTTTACAGGCGGGAATGCCGTCCATTCCATGCAAACTGTATGGCAGAATGGGGAACTAATGAGTGTTCCCAATACAACTTCCTCTAATGGCTTAGGTGGTTTATTGAGCTTCATATTGATGGGTCCTGTTACTCTCGGTGTCTCAGGCTATTTCCTTAAGTTAATCCGCAAGGAAGGACCGATTATTGAAGATATGTTTAAAGGTTTTAGATTTTTCATTAAAACCTTTGTGCTACATCTTCTTATAACGGTCTTTACAATTTTATGGACTTTGCTTCTGATCATACCAGGAATTATTGCCTCCTTCCGATATTCGATGGCCTACTACATTATGATGGATAACCCTGAACTAAGTGCCTTTGAAGCCTTAAGCGAAAGTAAACGTATGATGATTGGCTTTAAATTTCAACTGTTTTTGTTAAATTTTAGCTTTCTAGGTTGGTTCCTCTTAGGAGTCGTCACTCTAGGCATAGCGTTTCTTTGGGTCAATCCTTACTACGAGACTGCAAAGGCAAATTTTTATCAAGACTTAAAGGAGCATTATAACTAGTTCTCTTCTGACCTTTCGCAGAACAATATCAGTTCTTTAAGAGACAAGATTCTGTAAGCATTATTGCTTCAGCCTTGTCTTTTCATCTATGCTCCACGTTCGGATTGGTTTAATCTCTCAATTGTCATCGGGATTAGACGTTCATACCCTTCAAGGTGTACTATAGAGGGTAACTATATTTGGAGTGATCATCATGAGTTTTATTCAAAAAGGAACAAAGGCCTTCCTCAAAACCAATGCGGCCTTATTTTTTGGTGGCTTTAGCACGTTTGCAATCATGTACAGTACCCAACCCTTGTTACCGGAGTTTTCACGAGAATTCCACATTACGCCATCTGTGGCCAGTCTGTCCCTTTCAATGACAACCATCGCCTTAGCTGTCAGCATGTTATTTGTTGGCTCTCTGTCCGATGTAAAGGGACGAAAAACCCTCATGATATTTTCTCTAATAGCGGCATCCCTGCTGGCAGTTCTTACCGCTTTTGTCCCCAACTTTCATGTTCTTCTAATCTTCCGCGTCCTTCAGGGAATTGTTCTAGCAGGTTTACCCGCTGTGGCAATGGCCTACCTCAGTGAAGAAATTGAATCCGCAAGCTTGGGCATCGCAATGGGACTCTACATCAGCGGGAACTCAGTTGGTGGTATGAGTGGACGAATTATTATCGGAACGCTCACTGATGTCTTCAATTGGCGGGTGGCCCTGGGTAGCATCGGTGTTTTGAGTTTCCTAGCAAGTCTGCTATTTTGGTACTTGCTACCGGAATCGAAACACTTTGAACCGCGCCCATTTGAGGTCAGGAAATTGCTGAAATCCATGACTAACCATCTTAAGAACCCCGTGTTATTGTGCTTATATGGCATCAGCTTCTTTTTAATGGGTAGTTTTGTCACACTTTTCAACTACATCGGCTATCAATTGCTTGCTCCCCCCTATTTGCTCAGTCAAACGATTGTGGGCTGGATTTTCGTGGTCTATATCGTAGGCACCTTTAGCTCGACTTGGATGGGCCGCTTCGCTGACAAACATGGCCGTCGCAAAGTACTCTGGGTGGGTCTGCTCATCATGGCCTCCGGCGCAGGACTTACTTTAAGCACACCTTTAATCATCAAAATCATAGGTATTGCAATTTTCACCTTTGGTTTTTTTGGCAGTCATTCCGTTGCCAGCAGTTGGGTTGGATACGAGGCCAATCATGACAAGGCACAGGCTTCGTCGCTCTACCTTTTCTTCTACTATGCCGGTTCGAGCATTGGGGGAACCGCTGGAGGTACCTTATGGTCAGCGTTTGGCTGGGTTGGGGTCATCGGCGTAATCTTAGCTTTCTTGTTATTCGCTCTTTTTCTGTCCATTCGCTTGAACTCGCTTGCACCAGCTAGAGATCCCGATTTAGGAAAACTAGATCAATAATGGTGACAGCATGTCTATTCCTCTTTTGGGATCGGCCATCTAACAGAAAAAATCCACGATACAATTTAGTTGTATCATGGAATTTTTTTGTGTTTCTCAAGCCTAGTGCCTGTTAGGGAGACGCCTTATCTCTCAAGGTCTCTCGTTCATCGTCAAGTAATTCCGCCGAGGTGCCACACTCTTGTAGGCTGGCCTGATAATTTTTCCCTTGTTAACGATTTCTTCGATGCGATGAGCACTCCAGCCTACGATCCGAGAAATCGCAAAAATCGGCGTGAACATTTCCTCTGGAATATTGAGCATTCTGTAAACAAAGCCAGAATAGAAATCGACATTGGCACTAACGCCCTTATACATTTTACTGACCTTAGCAATAACCTGAGGCGCTAGTCTCTCGACTGTTTCGTAGAGTTTGAATTCATCTTCCAGTCCCTTTTCTCTTGCAAGTTGAGCGACATAATCCTTCAGAATAACCGCTCTGGGGTCAGAAATGGAGTAAACAGCATGACCAATCCCATAAATCAAGCCAGTTCGGTCAAAGGCCTCTTTGGCAAGGACCTGGGTGAGGTAACGTTCTATCGCTTCTTCATCACTCCAATCCCTCAATGTGTCTTTAATATCCTCAAACATATGAACAACCTTAACGTTCGCCCCTCCATGCCTTGGACCTTTGAGCGCGCCTATGGCCGCTGCAATAACTGAGTAGGTATCTGTCCCCGTAGATGTTGCGACGTGGGTCATGAAGGATGAACTATTACCTCCGCCATGTTCTGCATGGAGCACAAGCGCTAAATCCAGCAAAGTCGCCTCAAGCTTTGTGTATTTGCTATCCGGTCTCAGCATGGAAAGAATATTCTCAGCAGTACTTAAATCCGCTCGCGGACTGTGAATATATAGGCTTTGATTTCCATGGTAATGTGAGAAAGCTTGGTAGCCATAAACCGCCAAAGACGGAAAACAGGCAACGAGCTTAATACATTGTTTTAAAACATTGGTCACGGAGGTATCATCTGGATTATCGTCGAAGGAGTACAACGCTAAAACACTTCTTGCTAGCGCATTCATGATATCTTTGCTGGGCGCATTTAGAATCATCTTGCGGGCGAATTCCTCTGGCAGGTTCTGATAAAGCGCCAGAAGTTGTTGGAAATCGTTTTGGGCGTTTTGATCCGGGAGTTGTCCAAAAAGCAGCAAATAAGCCGTCTCTTCAAACCTATTACAATGCCCACCCGAAAAGCCTTTCACAAGATCATCGATATCGTAACCCCGATAAATTAATTGGCCAGGCCCAGGAATCCTTTTTCCTTCCGCCATCATATAAGCTTGTATCTCACCAATTTCTGTTAAACCAACCAGCACACCTTTCCCGTCTAAATCACGGAGTCCACGTTTGACTTCATATTCACTATACAATTCAGGCTTAATCAAGCTGCTTTCTTCTGTCATCTTGCTATATTCGTACAGTATATTGCTTTCAAACTGTTCCATTTTGAAATCTCCCATCCAACAAATTACCGGCCTCTAACCAATCGAAGCATATCTCGCCAAGACACTTTTCCATACATAAGCACACCCACGCGATACATTCTACCCGCCATCCACATGAAGAGTAAAATTGTAACCACCAAATCAAGAATACCTAATAATACACCTATTGTCGAGACATCCGTCAAAATGAGGCGTGAAAATAAGACCATCGGTGTGAAAAACGGCACGTAGGATAGCCATACGATCCACGGGTTATCTGGACTGTAGAGTGAAACCATTGCGACCATAAAGGCAGCAATAATTAGAAACGTCATCGGACCGACGGCCTGGTTTGTGTCTTCAGGTCGACTTACCATAGCGCCAATACCCGCATACATGGAAGCGTATAGTAAAAATCCGAGTATAAAAAATATCCCAAAATAGATCAAATACAAGGGTTCAATGGTCGTAAGCTGTAAAGTCATCCCCGGTATTAGGGAGATCCCTTTTCCTTTTAAAGTTAAAAGTCCTAGACCCGTGCCAATCCAGATAAAATACTGAGTTAACCCCACGGCGCCTATACCCAGGATTTTAGCCGTCATCATTGAAGCCGGTTTAACCGTTGCGATCATCATTTCCATCACACGACTACTTTTCTCTTCAACCACCCCATTAGCAACGGACATCCCATAGGCAATTAACGAGAAATACAGCATGAAAAGGAGGATATACACAAGCATCATATTTTGAGTCTGCTGTTCCTTAGAACTTGCTTTAAGGCCTTCGACCTGACTATCGAACGTCAAGGGCGTAAAAATAGTCGTCAGCTGAGTTTGAGAAAGTCCACTGACTTTAATGCGTTGTTGTGTCGTCATTTGCTGTAAAACAGCCTCCACCTTCGCTGAATCGCCGCCAAGATTAATCTTCTTAGAATGCCAAACAACGCTATCGGGTGCGCCCGGTGGAGCGATTTCTAGAACGGCTGAAGTCGTATTATCCGCTAAAAGCTTCTCGATCAAATCCTTTTTCTGAACTGCCCAATCCGTAGAATTTGCGACAACGGATTGAAAAGAATATTGACGTTCACCGTTTGGAAGCTTCGTCTGAAGTTGTTCGTCCAAATAAGCGGTAACCTGACCGGTTTGCTCTAGAATGACTATTTGAGATTTATCGGCGGATTGAATCTTATCCATAATTGCTGGAGCAAAGGAAAGCACTAGAATAGCTAATAGCCCAACGATTGTTGAAACAACAAAGGTCTTATTGCGTACTCTCTCAACATATTCCCTCTGAATTAATACCAAAAGTTCCATTAGACCTTCCCCCCAACTAAGGTAATAAACACTTCATTCAACGAAGGATCCCCTATCTCAAAGCGTTTGACCTGTCCGTTTTCTATCGCGCCCTGCAAAATGGCTTGCGGATCAACACCTTCTGGGAGATCAAATTCCACTGCTTGGACGGCCTCAGTTACGCCATCTTCCAGTTTACTAAGGTTTAACTCCAGTTTTGCTAAATCAAGTGAGAAATATTTGAGGAAATCTAACGAGCCAGTCATCCTTAAACGGATAATCTTGCGGCCAGTGCTACGTTTGATACTCCCCACTGAACCCTTAGCAATGAGTTTTCCTTGTTTAATAATACAAAGCGAGTCACATAGCTCTTCGATGTGATCCATACGATGACTAGAAAAAAGGATAGTCCGTCCTTCTTTGACTAGATCTCGAAAAGCGTTTTTTAGCAACTCCACATTCACTGGGTCTAGCCCCGAAAAGGGCTCATCTAAAATCATTAGTTCCGGTTGATGTAAGACAGCAATAATAAATTGAATCTTTTGCTGGTTTCCCTTTGATAGTTCATTGGCCTTTTTCTTAGCAAGTTCCCCTACTTGAAATCGTTCTGACCAATAGGCAATTCTTTTGTTCGCCTCGGCTTTTGATAGTCCCCGTAAGCGAGCAAAAAAGCTCATTTGATCACCCACCACCATTTTTGGATATAAGCCCCGTTCCTCCGGAAGATAACCGAAGGAGCGTGCCGTTGCCAGACTAACTATCTTGTCTTCCCACATGACTTGTCCACTATCCGGTCTAATTATATCTAGAATCATCCGCATCGTCGTGGTTTTTCCTGCACCATTTGGTCCTAGGAACCCAAAGACCTCCCCTTTAGGTATACAAAGGTCTAGATCTTCAATCACACGCTTAGCCCCAAAGGACTTATTCACTGAAATTAATTTTAATGACATGTTATTACTAATCTCCTCTCCTGGCCAACCAAAAAAGCAGGCGTATAAGTGACAGTTAGTCCCCTCACTAATTTAGGCCTATATGCCATATTCTCCACCATGAAAGGAATTCCTTCAGGCATACTTTGTGAAGATTACATATTCGAGCATAAAAATCCTATTCCTACAAATAATGCTTTATGGTATGGTTCTTTACGTAAACAAAGGCTGGAAGTGTAAATAAATACTTCCAGCCTTTGTTTACGTATCCTAATATTGAACGTCTCTTAAGAATAGGCCCTTTGCTCGGGCTAAGGGTCCAGCTTCCCATCGTTTCTTTTCATGGAGTATTTTTTCAACATCTCCCGGTTTAAGATGGCCATTACCGACTTCAATCAGTGTTCCAACCATGACTCTAACCATATTCCATAAGAAGCCGTTTCCATTGAATTCCATTTCTATAATCCCATCTTTTTCATGGATGTTTATATAATTAATCGTTCTAACAGTCGGTTTGGAACTATTTCTTGAGTTCGTAAAACTCTGGAAATCATGGTTTCCGATGAGTGCCTCAGCGGCCTTACTCATGTCGCTCAGATTGAGTTTCTCAGCTAGGTGATACGCATATTTTCTATTAAAAACATTTCTGAATTTGTGGGTGTTTATCCTATAGACATAGGTTTTTGACAACACATTATATCGAGCATGAAATCTCTCAGCGACCTCTTCAATCGCTTTCGTGACGATATCTTCAGGTAAATACTCATATAAATACTCCAACATAGCGTCTGTGCTAAAAGAGCATTCCGTATGGAAATTTGCAATGTAATTTTCAGCATGTACCCCTGCGTCTGTTCTTCCACAACCCACAAGCTGAATATCTTTCCCCGCCATTTTAGAGAGCACCGCTTCTATTTTACCTTGAATGGTTAAATCATTTTCTTTTTGTTTTTGCCATCCTTTATATCTAGAGCCATCATATTGGATTGTCATTTTTAGATTTCGCAATTAATTTCCGCCCGCCTTTAATTATTTTCAGAGTCCATTTTGTAGGGTTTAATAATAGACTAAAACCCAACCCCAATTTATAGTATACATGTCAGTATACTACAATAATTATCGCAAGGGTATCTTAATGAGCCTGAATGACCAACTCGGTGTCAATAACAAAGAGGGCTCACCCACTTATGGGTTCGCCCTCTTAGGTTCTGTTCACTTATTTTGCAAGTTTTGGAAGAGCCTTTTTGACCATATCTACGGTCGCTTGAGTTTTAATTTCAACTGGTTTAGTGGCAGGATCATCGCCAAAGCTTTCATACGGCATAACGCCGAAGCTATGATCAGCGGTGATATGACCATTTGCATCCGTTGTATTTTTCCACATGATTTTAGCAGGGTCATATTTCTTGTCTGCATGACAAGTAAGACAAATGTCTGCTGGGTTGTCTTTCTTGAGCAATGCACCCGTTGCATTAGCTTTATGCACACCATGACAGGTCAAGCAACCATTAAGTTGTCCGCGTGATGCATGTTTACTTGAGAAATAGTCACGTGTACCATGGTGGTTATCTGCAA
>DHWG01000147.1:0-8394 GCA_002413075.1 Desulfosporosinus sp. UBA5188
ACCTGTGGTCAATGCCACTTAGGCCCGGACCATCCTCAAATTGAAGTTTACACTGAGTCCGCACACGGTGCTTATTACAATGCTAATAAAGAGAAATTCAACTTGGAGGCCCCGTCAGGCACCTTGACGGTTAAGGATTTCCCGGTGCCCACGTGTGCCACCTGTCATATTTCGGCGTTTGGAAACGTCAAGGGATCTCATAATGTGGGAGAACGGCTGAAATGGAAACTACAGCCTGAAATTGCTGTGGTCCGCGAAAATGGAGATAAGAACCGGGAAACCATGAACACCATCTGCTTAAGTTGTCATACCCCAGTCTTCATTAAAGCGGAGCAGGCTAAAGCGGAGAAAACTATTGGCGTTACCAATGAGAACGTCATGACGGGAAGAGCCCTCGTTACTGACATCCGTAATGCAGGGTTAATAGGAGAAGTAGGGACACCAGGAATCAAGCCTTTGCCAATGTCTACCCCCGTTGATTTCATTTATTTTGAACTCTGGCACCACGAAGGTCGAAGAGCTCGCAATGGAGCCGTGATGGGCGGTCCTGACTATGTGAACTGGCACGGAATTTATGAGCAGAAGAAAGCGTTGGTGGAGCTTAAGTCTAAAGCTGATGAACTGAAAGCCAAGCAATAGGAGGCGTTGGATATGATAAATCGGCTGAAGCGACTAAATATAGCTCCTTATAAAACTCCGATCTTGCTGGGCTTCATGGCCGTAAACTTCTTCTTAACGGGCGTTGATGTCTTAATTGCTCACTCGGAAAACAACTTTTTTCGCTGGGAAGTTATTCCCTTGATTTTCTCACCTCTCGCAGTAGTAGCAGTTCTTGCTCAGCTCGCATTCAGGAAAAATACTGTTGTAAAGCGAACCTTTCAAACCGTTATGTGGGTGGGGGTTGTCGTAGGTATCGTGGGAACCTTGCTTCATCTAGCGGGGAATGCCACCTCTAGCCAACAGAGTCTTAACCGTCTTCTGGTTACAGGCTCTCCCATAGGCGCCCCCATTGCCTTTGCGGGAATTGCCTGTTACGCCTTAGCAATTGCCCACTATCGTGGAACAACACGGCGTTCCAAATTGCTGGTGTTCACCGGTCTAGGTTTCCTAGGTGCTGTAATCGCCGTGTTTCTAGACCATGCTCGCCTAGGCTTTGTCTCGGGCTATACGATGATTCCTTTAGTTTCGGGAACCCTGGCTACGTTAGCTTGTTTTTATATGGCGTATGGTCAAACAAACCGTCATGAAACATATATCTGCTTTTCGATTTTGGCTCTTAATCTTTTGGTTGGGTTAGTGGGCTTCGGATTTCATCTCGCTGGAAATCTAGCGGGAACTCAGAGTATCGTCTGGGCAAGAATGATGTATCGAAATCCCTTAATGGGTCCGTTGCTCTTCTGTAATCTCGCGGTCTTGGGGGGATTAAGCCTGCTACCCGAACTAGTCGTCAAACCTGGAGATTAGCAACCTAGAAACAATAGTGGTTATTAACGCGTCTTGATACAATAAATGCAGCATGTTTTTTACAACATACTGCATTTATTTGTTTTGTTGGATACTGATGGATTACAAGTTGATCTAAACTAAGCTCATTAGAGAGTGACCAATATATAAAGTGTGACCCGACTCACAGCTTCGCACCCTTAGCTCGTATTATAATCAGGTCATGGAAATTACTTGTAACCACTTTAATCCAGTATGCAATTATAGGAAGGTGAAATCAGTATGACTGTGATTGAAGAATTAAAAGCTGAACATGAAGGTCTCCTTTTGACAATTCGTGTTTTGGAAAGAATTACGAGCAAACTGGAAGGTGGTCAAGCTATAGACTTAAGGCACTTAGACCGAATCCTTGAATTCCTCCAGGTTTTGGTTGACAAATCTGAGGGTCTTAGCATGCAAGGAGTGCAAAGAGTATAAGAAATTTAATTTCTTTACCCATTTCACACTTTTATTAATTTCAAAGCACATGTTTAAACCTCCTGATATTAATTTGAAGTTTGGTACAATTAACACTTCTTATAGAAGAGTGTTTGCTAAAGGGCGGAAAATATACGATCGCTTAAAAGCGATCGTTGGAAGAAGTGTGACACTGTTCACAGATTAGCAGAGAAGATTGTATTATAATCAGATCATGGAAATTTAAGGAGTGTTCGTGTTGGAAGAAAAAAAATTAGGGCAGTCAGGTCAGGAAAATGCGAAAACATTGACCCAGCCTGAACGTCATTGGGTGATTAGATACCTATCCAAGATGAAAGGCTATAAGAGGACAACGCCCCTTGTGTCCCCGCCACCTTTAGACGTCATCCTTACTTGGCTGGGCGCTTTTATAGGGATAACAACAATAACTTTATTTGCTCATCAATATGCCCTTCCAGTTGTGGCCTCCTTTGGCGCCTCTGCGGTGCTGATTTATGGTGTTCCTGATGCCCCGCTGTCCCAACCCCGTAATGTTATCTTTGGCCATACTTTTTCGGCTGTGGCAGGCGTGGCGACCGTTATGATGTTTGGGTTAACCTGGTGGTCTCCTGCCTTGGGTACTGCCCTGGCTTTGGTCGTTATGCTTATTACTAAGACGACACATCCACCGGGGGGAGCAACCGCACTATTTGCAGTTTTGAGTGAAGCCCATCCTAGCTATATTTTGACACCCATTATGGTGGGAGCAGTCATCTTAGTAGTTATCGGACTTTTGGTCAATAATCTATCCCCCAATAGACACTATCCAAGGTATTGGTATTGAGACATTAGACGTTATGAGTCATGACTAGGAGGGGAAAACAATGTTTAAAACTATTTTGGTTCCTACCGACGCTTCAGAAGCGGCACAGCGTGCTTTGAAGGTCGCCTTAGAATTGGCGAAGGAGCTCGGTTCAAGAATTGTTTTGTTGCACGTGGTATTTACACCGGAAGCGATGGGTTATACTCTTTCTAGCGGGATTTCTGTACCTCAGGAAGAAATCAGCATTTACTGGAAAGAGGCTTTGGCGGCAGCGACAATCGGCATCGATACTGGGAGCGTATGCATTGAGAAGAAACATAAACCAGGCCATCCGGGTTTAGCTATTCTTGAGGAAATTAAGAGTGGAAAGATAGACCTCGTTGTTATGGGGAACCGGGGGTATGGACCGATTGCTGGAGCATTGCTGGGGAGTGTTAGCCAACGAGTCTTAAACCAAGCTGTATGTCCAGTTATGATTGTTAAATAATAAAAACCAGGCTGGAAGTGATAACGCTTCCAGCCTGGTTTTTCTCTTAAAGTAGAGTCCTTAACCCTAATTTAACGCGTACGAAGATTCTGGGATATTTCACCTAATAAGGCATAGGATTGGTCAATACTCGCCGTTCCATTGCTATTAACAAGGCAACAACGAGAGGGAGCTAACCAGGAACGGTCATAGATTAGCGCGTCATCAATTCCATGTTCATTAAGGAACTTCCACAATTTGAGCAGACGGTCTGTCAATGTTCTGGCAGTTTCTGAGCTCAATTCGTCGGTTAAGGTGGGTGTGATTCCCCAGGATATTATTTTCCCCGCCTGCAAAAATTCCTTGACTTCATCAATATAATGAACGAAAATGTGCCCATAGGTGAAGGCGTCGACGGAGATAATATCAATGCCAGAATTCAAAAGAAACGTCCAATCAGGATTACCGCATAAATGAACTCCCTTAGGGCCCGGCAGTTTAGAGAGAAAAGCTCTGTATTCAACTTGTGCCAATTCAGAGGTATAGCCACTAAAAGATTTAAAAATCATTTCTAAGCCCGGTTCATCCAGCCAAACAAAAGGATTCGGATGAACTCGTTTCATCGTTTCATATTGCCAAGTAACCTTATGGACGAGAAAGTCGTAAAGAGTTTCACGGACAAAATCATTATAAATAATTGGTTTTTTCTCTTCATCCGTTATTTTGAGCCCAAAACTGATCGGGCCAATGGTCTGTCCGTGAATCATTGGGTAAGAAGATAGATCCTGCGCTAGAAACGAAGTGAAAGCCGCAGACGATTCTTCAGATAAGGCAAAGTGGTCTGGATTACTACTGGCCTCCAGATAGGCATCAAACTCTTGAGCAAAACGATCGTGAGAGAAACGGAGAACTGCCTTCTCTTCATCAATAATTATCCCTGGAAAGTGTTCCGAAAATTGAGCATACATATCTTCCCGGAATCGAAAATGAGGTAATTGAGGCCAAAAGGGGATATCTAAACTGAGAGCCAATGTCTGAGCCTCTGTTAAATTTTTATGTGGTAAAATACCCATGGCGGTGGTTAAAGCTTTTCCTGGTAACATAACGCCAACCTTCTTTCTCATGCTAAAAAGTAGTCTTCTTATTCCTCGTTTTTAATTATAACAAAACTATAACCTGCTCGCTGTGACACCAATCACATTGCTACAATCTGCGACGGTGCTTGAACGTGTTCATAATTTCACATATAATAATAGTCGTAAATTACTAAGTAATATTTACTATTCACATAGATGATTGGAATTAAATGTGAGGAGGAATAACGTGTCAAACGAGCAACATGTTCGCGAAATCCTAGAAACGCAACTTTTCTCAGGTTCTATGCCTCCTGAGTTTATAGATTTTTGCTTAGCACATGGCCGAATTCGTCGTTACGCACCCAAAGAATATCTTTATTTCTCGGATGATGAGGGTAATACGGTTTATTTCCTCATCTCTGGAAGAATTCATTTGTATTTAATGAGTGAGTTTTCCGAAAAGATTATTCGAGTACTGAGTCCCCCAACTTTTTTCCCTGAAATAGTTTTAGACGAAAAACCTTATCCCCATGCAGCGCTTTGTATGGAGGAGACAAAAGTTCTAGCGCTTGATCGAAAATTGTTCATGGGGTATATAGAAAGTAATCCTTCGTTGCTGTGGATTTTTTACCGCGAACTTGCTTTGGACTTACGCCGTTCGTACCGACAAATTAGAAATCTTTCACTGGGAGATGCTCGTTTGCGCTTAGGTGCTAAGCTATTTGCACTAGCTCATGTACACGGTTTGCCCTCGGAAAAGGGTGTTCTAATTACTCTTCCGCTGTCCGTAACCGAACTAGCAGGAATGTGCAGCCTAGCTAGAGAGTCTGTTAGCCGCATTCTGGGAGAACTGAAAAAAACAAAGATAATCGAGATTGAGAAAAAGAAAATTACCGTTATCGATCTTGAAACTTTGCGTGAATGGATTCATGCGCGTGAAAATTAAAAGCTAGCTTATTTCGAGTCCATCGCTAAATTAGTCTCTAATTCCAGTAAAAAACGGATTAACATCCGTTTTTTACTGCCTTCAAGGATTCTTTGTCTAACGCCTTAGAATTATTACCCCACCCGAAACTTATGAAGTCCCCGAACGATAGATGGACTACGATGAAAAGGCGTACAGTTAAGTGTGATTTTGATCACAACCTTAAAGAAAGAGTTCATGCTAGAATAAACTACCGCGATATTACCTAGATATAGACTTAAAAAACATACAAACTAGGTAACTACATAAACCATGAAGGAAGGCACGAATCATTGAAGAGGAGGAGATCAAACATAGATGCCGAAAACAACACGACGCCTGATCGCCACTTTAGGACTTGGTACGATCCTAGTAGTCAGTTTATTGTTCTTGACCTATCATTTCGTTCTTGGACCCAAGGGCTTAAATACCAGTCTACCCACCTTGAGCACTTTAGCCCAAGGAGAAAGTAAAGCTTGTGTAGAGTGCCATGAGAAAGAGAACCCTGGAATTGTGCAACAATTTCATGACAGCAAACATTCCGGCCGAGGAGTCCAGTGTCTTGATTGTCACAAACCAGTTGGGGGTCAAGAGACCATGACCAAAGAACATTATAAAGTAGCGATGGTTGCCAAACCAACCCCAAAAAACTGCACGCAGTGCCACGAGGAAGAAGTCAAAGAATTTGCCGAAAGCGCCCATGCGGCAAAGTCCTGGTATTCTGTGGAAGGCGCGAAGAATTTCACCGCTGAGGAACTCGCCAAAAATCATTTACTTGATGCTAATGGGAAACCTATAGGTGGAGGTAATCCGAATCCTGTCTTTAATTTAATTGGTAAAGATGCGAGTGCTCAGTCCTGCGAGGTTTGTCACGCAATCGGTCAAAAAAACCAAGATGGAAGCTTTGGAGATTGTACCAAGTGTCATCTCCGCCACACGTTTGACGTGGCCCAGGCCCGACAACCAGAGACCTGTGGTCAATGCCACTTAGGTCCTGATCACCCGCACATTGAAATCTACAATGAATCTGCCCACGGCGTTTACTTTAATGCTAATAAGGATAAATTTAACATGGAGGCACCCCCAGGCACTCTAACGGTTAAGGATTTTCCAGCGCCTACTTGTGCCACCTGCCACATGTCTGCCTTTGGGAGCGTCAAGGGAACCCATAACGTCGGAGACCATCTCAAATGGAGCTTACAACCCGAAATTGCTAAGGTCCGTGAAAATGGAGATCAGAATCGCGAAACCCTTAACACAATCTGCGCAAATTGCCATACCCCAACCTTTATCAAAGAGGAGCAGACTAAAGCGGAGAAAACCATTAACCTTACCAATCAAAACGTAACGAAGGGAAAAGCCATCGTTGACGATCTGCGTAATACAGGGCTCCTAGGGACTAAGCCTTTGTCTAACCCTCTTGATTTCATTTATTTTGAACTCTGGCACCATGAAGGCCGAAGGGCTCGCTATGGGGCTGTGATGGGCGGCGCGGACTATGTAAATTGGCACGGAATTTATGAGCAGCAAAAAGCTTTAGTGGAGCTTCAGTCTAAAGCCGAGGAGCTGAAAGCCAAGAACTAGGAGGATCTGGATATGCTAAATCGGCTCAATCAACTAAACTTATCTCGCTATAAAACTTCCATTTTACTAGGTTTTATGGCTTTAAACTTCCTCTTAACAGGCGTTGATGTCTTCATTGCTCACTCGGAAAACGGTTTCTTTCGCTGGGAAGTTATTCCCTTAATTTTCTCCCCACTCGCAGTGGTAGCAGTGCTTGCTCAGCTCGTCTTCCAGCACAATATTGTTGTGAAGCGAACTTTTCAAACCGTTATGTGGGTGGGGGTTGTCGTCGGTGTCGTGGGAACCTTGTTTCATCTTACTGGGAATGCCACCTCTAGCCAACAGAGTCTGAACAGTCTCCTGGTTACTGGCTCACCCATAGCCGCCCCAATTGCTTTTGCGGGAATTTCTTGTTACGCTTTAGCAAGCGTACACTACCTTGGAACAATACGGCGTTCCAAACTGCTGGTGCTCGTAGGTCTAGGGTTCCTGGGTGCAGTGATCGCTGCATTTTTAGATCATGCTCGACTTGGCTTTGTACCGAGCTATACCCTGATCCCCTTAGTTTCGGGAACACTGGCCACTTTAGCCTGTTTTTATAGGGCTCATAGTCCAGCAAACCTTAACCCTGATGCGACGTATATTCTCTCTTCAATATTAACCCTTAATTTGGTGGTGGGTATTATGGGATTCGGATTTCATCTCTTTGGGGATCTAGCTGGAGCTCAGACCGTCGTCTGGGCCAGAATAATGTATCGAAATCCATTACTGGGCCCGCTCCTCTTTTGTAATCTCGCACTCTTGGGAGGATTAAGCCTGCTGCCGGAACCGGACGTTAGGCACGGAGATGTGAAAATAGAATAGACCGTCAATAAAGGCACCCTTGGGATTTAACTGTCCCAGGGTGCCTTATGTTCGTTCTTTTATCAAGCTCGTTGTGGAATTGTAGGAAAAGAAGTATCATTATACGAGTCTATTCACTTAGATATCTAGAAACTAGAGGTGTAAGCTGTGCTCAACGATTCCTTAAAGACTTTCGTTACCGTAGTTGAGAACAAAGATTTCTCTCTAACTGCTGAGGAACTTTATCTATCCCATCCCAACGTTCGTTTGCAATTAAACGTTTTAGAAGAAGAACTCGGTTCAAAACTCGTTAATAGTTCGTCAAAACATTTGGAACTGACGCAAGCGGGCGAGACATACTATGGATATGCTAAACAAATTTTGCTTTTGCACGATAAGGCTAAACAGGAGATCAAGCAATTATCAAATCCGGTTACAGGGGCTTTGAAGGTGGGAGCAAGCTATACGATTGGAGAATATATTTTGCCCTGTTTAGTCGCTGAATTTGCCGCTGAGTATCCTAAAGTGGAGATTGAAACGTCGATCGCCAATACGGAAGAAATAATTCAGGCTGTTCGAGCTAACCGCTTGGACATTGCGCTTGTCGAAGGAGAAGTCAATCATACAGACCTTAAAATCCGCACAATCATGGAGGATGAACTAATTTTAGTCGTACCCATCCAACACCCCTTGGCAAGGCTTCCTATCGCTACTTCTGAACATCTCCAAGATCAAGTATGGATTCTCAGAGAAAGCGGTT
>DHWG01000147.1:8522-20283 GCA_002413075.1 Desulfosporosinus sp. UBA5188
AAGCGGTTAAACAGGCGGTTACAGCGGGTTTAGGCATTGCCCTTGTCTCACGTTGGATTGTGCGAAAAGAGTTGCTAGCGAATGAACTAAAGTCGATTAGAATAAAGGGCAAACGACTTAATCGTTCTTTTTATTTAATAGGACCTAGGAGTCACGCAACGTCCGAGGCTATGGAAGTTTTTATGGAGAAACTTTCGACCATTGAGTTGATTAATTCGACGAGGAAATTAGGCAAGAGATGTGGTAGAACATAGAAGACTATCGTTAAATATCTAAAAAGGCTGCCGATACCTTGTGTATCGACAGCCTTTTACAGTTCTAGTTGAACCTTGTGGATCGGCTTAGAACAAGCCTGTAATTGTTCCGTTGGCATCAATATCCATTCTCATAGCTGCCGGACGTTTCGGCAAGCCTGGCATCGTCATAATATTACCGGTAATCGCTACTAGGAACCCCGCGCCTGCAGAGAGGCGGACTTCACGAACTGTGATGGTGAAACCCGTTGGACGACCTAATTTAGTCTGGTCATCTGTGAGAGAGTACTGCGTCTTAGCCATGCAGATCGGCATATCGCCATAACCCATCTCAGTATATTTCTTGATGGAAAGTTGAGCGGCTTTATCGAAGTTAACGCCATCCGCGCCATAAATTTCTTTGGCAATTTTCTCGACTTTAGCCTCTATGGACATATCCAATTCATAGAGGACTTTGAACTTGGATTTTTTGCTATCGACCAAACCTAGGACGATTTTAGCAAGCTCTACGCCGCCGTCTCCACCTTTGGTAAAGACTTCGCACAGCGCCACTTCTGCCCCTAATTCCTTACATCTTTTACGGATGAAGTCTAGTTCAGCTTCTGTGTCAGTTGGGAAGCGGTTAATCGCAACAACCGCTGGAACCCCAAATTTGGCCATGTTTTCAATATGTTTTTCAAGGTTGACCACACCACGTTCTAAAGCGGCCAAGTCTTCTGCCCCTAATTGGTCTTTAGCAAGCCCGCCGTTCATCTTTAAGGCCCGGACAGTTGCCACAACAACGACAGCTCCAGGTTTGAAACCAGCGAAGCGGCACTTGAGATCAAAGAATTTTTCGGCTCCAAGGTCAGCACCAAAACCAGCTTCTGTGACGACATAATCAGCCAGTTTAAGCGCTAATTTGGTGGCCATAATGCTGTTGCAGCCATGAGCAATATTTGCAAACGGTCCACCATGGACAAAAACAGGGGTGTTTTCTAAGGTTTGGACAAGATTCGGTTTAATGGCATCTTTCATGAGCAGTGCCATAGCGCCTTCCGCTTCTAAATCATGGGCAGTGACGGGCTTGCCGTCATAAGTATAGGCCACGACGATTTTACCAAAACGCGCTTTGAGATCCATGAGATCACTTGCTAAGCAAAGGATCGCCATGACTTCAGAGGCCACGGTTATATCATAGCCATTTTCGCGAGGAATTCCTTCCTTCGGGCCACCCAAACCTATGACGATTTTACGTAGTGCACGGTCATTCATATCCACGACACGGCGGAAGACAACTTGACGAGGATCAATATTTAGAAGGTTTCCCTGTTGGATGCTGTTGTCTAACATGGCGGCTAAGAGACTATGTGCAGAAGTGATGGCATGGAAATCTCCGGTGAAATGTAGATTGATATCTTCCATGGGTACACATTGAGCATAACCACCGCCTGCGGCGCCACCCTTAACGCCAAAGCAAGGGCCAAGTGATGGTTCGCGTACAGCAATCATAGCCTTCTTGCCCATTTTGGAGAGTGCTTGTCCTAAGCCCACGGTTACGGTCGTTTTTCCTTCTCCTGCAGGGGTTGGATTAATGGCTGTTACTAAGATGAGATTGCCATTAGGCTTATCTTTTAAACGATTCCAAACACTAAGATTAACCTTGGCTTTATATTTACCATAAGATTCAAGTTCATCCTCTGTTAGACCGATTTGTTTGGCAATTTCTACGATTGGTTTCATGACTGCGGATTGTGCAATTTCGATGTCATTTTTCATTTTAATTGCTCCTCTTTCAGTTATTTCTGCTAATCTCTCGATAACAAATTGTTATGGATGCACCTGCATATTTTTTATGTTCACGGTTATAGTATCAATATCCCAATATCTTGTCAATAAACTGATTATACTGCTATTATCAGCGATTTCTGTAATAACAGAATGTTCATTAAAATACAACTACACACCTATTGTTAAAATAGGTGTGTAGTTTAGGAATAACTTCCTTTTTAAACAAATGCCTTTTTAAATGGTTAAGTTTAGCGACCTCCCAAGTCATAGGGAGTTGCCTGATATACGTAATAATTAAGCCAGTTTTGAAAGAGTAAGCTTGTATGGGAACGCCATTTGTGGATCGGTGTTTTAGTAGGGTCATCGTTCGGAAAATACCCTTTGGGGAGGACGATCGGTACCCCTTTGGCCATATCCCGGTCATATTCCTCTTTTAAAGTTAGTGTATCGTATTCCGAATGACCCGTTACAAACACTTGACGACCGTCTTTCGAGACCACAATGTAAATGCCTGCTTCATCAGACTCTGATAAAATCTCTAACTCAGAATGTTTTTCCAGGTCAACACGCCTGATTTCCGTATGACGCGAGTGGGGAACGTAGAACTCGTCATCAAAACCACGGAGAAGTTGCATACCATTGAACCCACGCTTATCAACATCGTGCTTAAAGATACCGAACATTTTCTCTGGGAGAGAATATTTGGGGATGCCGTAATGGTGATACAGCGCAGCTTGGGCTCCCCAGCATATGTGAAAGGTAGAAGTAACATGAGTTTTTGTCCAGTCCATGATGGCTTGCAGTTCTTCCCAGTAAGTGATTTCCTCAAACGCTAAGTGTTCCACGGGTGCTCCTGTGATGATCATACCGTCAAACTTTTGGTTCTTAATATCGTTGAAAATTTTATAAAAAGAATCCATATGTTCCTGTGCCGTATTTTTAGAACGGTGGCTTTCAATCTGCAAGAGGACAATGTCAACTTGCAAGGCGGAGTTTCCAAGTAAGCGTAAAAGCTGCGTTTCGGTGGTTTCTTTGCGTGGCATCAGGTTCAGTATTGCAATTTTCAATGGGCGTATATCTTGGTGAAAGGCGCGTTCTTCTCCCATCACAAAGATGTTTTCTCGATTGAGTATTTCCATGGCGGGTAAATGTTCTGGTATTCTGATTGGCATTTCTTTATCCTTTCTGACTTGCCTGAAGAGCTTGATCTAAATCATATAGGAGATCGTCGATTAATTCTAAGCCGATGGACAGACGGATCATATCAGGTGATATCCCGGCAACGCGCTGGGATTCCTCATCCAGCTGTTGGTGAGTTGTGCTTGAGGGATGGATGACTAGGGATTTAGCATCTCCAACGTTCGCCAAATGTGAAAATAAATTCAGGCTGTTAATAAATTTCTTCCCTTCAACAAGGCCACCCTTGACGCCAAACGTAAAGATTGCTCCCGCTCCTTTGGGTAAATATTTCTGGGCGAGTGTGTGATAAGGATTTTTTGCTAGGCCTGGATAGTTAACCCAAGTGACCAACTCATGCTGGTCGAGAAATTCAGCTACTTTTTGGGCGTTTTCGACATGTCGTTCCATGCGCAGCGGGAGCGTTTCTAAGCCTTGCAAGAACAAGAAGGAGTTAAAAGGTGAGAGGGCAGCCCCCGTGTCGCGTAGAAGCGAGACTCTTGCCTTGGTGATATAGGCAGCCTTGCCGCAGGCTTCTGTATAGATAATGCCATGGTAGCTAGGGTCTGGTTGGCTGAGGCCTGGAAACTTACCATTGTTCCAGTCAAAGTTTCCAGAGTCAACAACCATGCCACCAATGGAAGTACCGTGTCCACCAATGAATTTGGTTGCAGAGTGAACGACGATGTCTGCTCCGTGCTCAAACGGACGACATAGGTACGGTGAAGCGAAGGTGTTGTCGACAATGAGGGGAATCCCATTTTCGTGAGCAATATTAGCGATCGCCTCAAGATCGGCAACATTGATTTGTGGATTTCCGATGACTTCCGTGTATAAGGCCTTTGTTTTAGCGGTGATTTTAGCGCGGAATTCTTCTGGGTGGTCAACGTTCACAAAGTGCACTTTGATGCCTAGCTTAGCGAACGTATAAGCAAACAACGTGTAAGAACCCCCGTAAAGAGAACTCGAAGCGACAATTTCATCGCCAGCTTGAACGATGTTTAATATAGAGTAGGTAATGGCTGCTTGGCCTGAAGCGGTGGCGAGTGCGCCTACGCCTCCTTCAAGGAGTGCGAGACGTTGTTCAAAAACGTCAGACGTTGGATTCATGATTCTCGTGTAGATATTTCCAGACTCTTTGAGGGCGAATAGATTGGCCGCATGATCGGTGTCATTGAAGACAAAGGAAGATGTTTGGTAGATGGGAACGGCCCGTGAATTTGTCGCGGAATCTGGGATTTGTCCTCCGTGTAAGGAAATGGTTTCAAAACCGAGTTGACGTTCTTTAGTCATAATAAATATCCTCCTCAAATTAATAGCTGTCAATAGAAAACGACCACTTCAAGAGAAGTGGCCGTTATATTATTAACAAGCTACTCTCATCTCTCAGAACCTACGGTTCTGTTGGAATTAGCACCTTATAGCTTACGCTATCGGTTGCCGGGCATCATTGGGCCAGTCCCTCCGCCACTCTTGATAAGAGAAATTCAATATTTAGTTGTCTGCGTTATGGCTACTATAAAGCAAATGAGCGTCTGTGTCAACATACAGTATTTACAAATTTCGTGTTATATAATTAAACGGGAAGAAAGTTGCTTAGGGGTTCACTGTTGAAGCAACGTGCGTATGTACTTCGATGTCAAACGTATACACGAGACCTTTAGGAATCATTTGAGTTAATTCAGGCAGGATCAAATTAATGTTTTCTATCGTATCGACTATCTCCAAGATCATGGGTAAGTCTGAAGACAATTCCAATAAACGAGCACTACGCAACACTTTATCGTGGCCGTAACCTTCGATTCCTCTGGAGACAGTCACTCCTATAATTCCTTGTTCTTTCAGCCAATGGACTAAATATTGGTATAAGGGTTTGTTCTTATAACGTTCTTTTTCACCGACATAAATTTTGAGTAGTTTTGCCTTTTCCACCATAGTTGTGCACCGCCTTTCAAATTCATTTAGAGCAATCGTGCCAAGCCGACGCCTAAGGCCACGCCGCTAAAGCCTACGACAACACTCAGTAAGGTATATAAGCCTGCCGTATAGAAGCTTCCACCTTCAAGTAAAGAAATTACCTCAAAACCAAAGGTGGAGAAGGTGGTGAAAGCCCCTAAGAACCCGACACCGATCCCTAAACGCCAGAGCGGGCTGATGGTGTATCGTTCAAGCAATAAGATATTTATGAACCCTAAGAGAAAAGCACCACTAATATTAATCAGGAACGTGTGTAGAGGGAATCCCTGATTCCATCTACCTGAAATCCATACCCCCAGACCATAGCGGGAAAGGGTTCCGAGTGCGCCCCCGAGGGCAAGGACAAGCATGGTTTGCATCGCTGTTAACCTCTTATTCTAAAATCTATGGTCATTTGACTCATTAATATTATCATAATTCATGAGATTAGGCTAAACAACTAGAAGCAACTCAACATGGAAACCAATTCGTGGGAAATGACACCATGGTGCAAACTATGATAAAATCATTTAAGTTCATTATATTCACCGACAAAGAGCCTGCGAATCAGCGGACTAATCATGGAGCGTTTGTTTTCCTATTCGGTAAAGGATCGTATTTTTGAAGATGATCTTTATAGAGAAAATGAAATAATTTAATTAATGGAGGAATAAAGATGAAATATACAGCACCGAAATTTGGTTTAGAATCATTTAATTGTCCTAATTGTGGAGACTATGCGCAACAATTCTGGAGTCCTAGCATAGTTGCAGCTGGAAGTAGTCATGGTAATGTGGTTATAGAAGATTTAGCAATTTGTATGTGCAGAAATTGTTCGGAATATTCTTATTGGCATAGTGGTCAAGAAATGATTTACCCTAGTCAATCAACGGCTCCATTAGCCTCAACGGACATGCCTGAAGCTGTTTTGTGCGATTATAATGAAGCTAGGAATATATTTGAAAAGTCACCTAAAGCTAGTGCTGCTTTGTTGAGACTAGCTATTCAAAAAATGTGTGTTTCGCTCGACGAAAATGGAAAAGACATGGATAACGATATTGAGAGTCTTGTTGCAAAAGGTTTACCTCCGAATGTACAAAAGGCCTTAGAAATAGTGCGAGTTGTTGGAAATAATGCCGTACATCCTGGTGAGATAACGATTGATGACCATTCTTCTTCTATTGCCTTATCATTGTTTAAATTACTAAATATAATGGTTGATACGATGATAACGCAATCCAAAGAAATCGACGAATTATTTGATTCGTTACCAAGATGATCGTGCAACTGGGTAAAATATCCAGAAAATTAGGAGAATAATGAGGCCTCGCCTAGGAAAAACTGATGCTATAGTTTTGTTGCCTATATAAAACTGAACATTAAGAAAGAGGCGTAACTAATTGGGCGAAATTATCTACTTGAACCGAGACCACGAAAAGGAAGAGGCATTAGCTAGAATGATGGGGTCAAAAGACTTTGACCGCTTTGTTAGGATGCGGGATAAGTATGTCACTACTGCAGAATGCCAGGAACTCATATGGAAAATAAATAGTAACCAAATCATAAGACTTCGGAGAACGTCACGCCAAGAGATACGCTACCTACATAGTCTCCATTCAGAAAAAGCTGAATCAGAAAAGCAGTTAGAAATAGAAAAAACTAAAAAGTTTAAAAATAGATTTGAGCTTGAACGCTTAGAGTCTTTTATTCAAAATCTAGATGGTTTAGTCAAGGAAACTTGTGACACCCTTGCTGGTTTGGGTGAATTAGTTACGACAACCTTAGAAGCTTATAATTTAGTGGCCTCAGATCACGATATTGCCCAGTTAATCGGGGCTAATATGCGGGAAGTAGAGATGTATCGAAAGGATTATGAAGAGAGTGGAGAAAGTCGTCATGATTTCTTTGCGAACTTGATCTTTGTTTATCAAGCCGAATCGGAGGTAGACCAGCCATTGTCCATGGCAATGTACCAGAAATTCATACAGGAACTATATAAGAATATGGAACTGACTCGATAATAAATCTTCAATCAGTTTCCTGCATCTCATTGAACACTTGCAGAATATCATTCATCCAAATCACACCCTACTAATATAATAATATATTAGTAGGGTGTGATTTGCGCTTTTGCCTAAGCATTTAGGTGCTGCTGTTGGCTTTTCTAGGAAAGGAGTCGTTGTATGATTTATTTAGATAATGCTGCAACAACTTGGCCGAAACCACGACAAGTTGTGATGGCTATTGAAGAGGTCCTTGTTCACAAAGGAGGAAATGCAGGTCGGGGAGGACACAGTGCGGCAATATTGGCGACCAGATTCATTCATCAGGCGAGGGAAGATTTGTGTCTTTTATTCGGCACAGATGATCCGACCCGAGTTATCTTTACTCAGAATGCGACGCATGCCCTGAATCAAGCGTTGTTCGGACTTCTGCAGAAAGGGGATCATGTGATCACGTCCTCAATTGAGCATAATGCGGTGGCGAGACCTCTTTGGGCTCTGAAACAAAGGGGAGTTGAGGTCAGTGAGGTGCCCGGTATACCAGGGAAAGAGTTTGATTTAGAGGCTTACGATAAGGCTTTTCGCACGAATACTAAGTTAGTGGTGACGTTGCATGCCTCAAATGTGACAGGCACACTGTTACCTGTTCAAGCCATTGGGCAAATTGCCCATGAACACAGAGCTTACTATTTGCTTGATGCCGCGCAAACCGCAGGGGTTTTACCTATAAATCTAGGACGACTCGGTGTCGATTTACTTGCTTTTCCTGGACATAAAGGTCTATTGGGACCGCAGGGAACGGGAGGACTCATCATCCAAGCAGGGATTAGCATGGTACCGTTGCTTTACGGTGGAACAGGCAGTCTCTCTGAAGAGGATCGTCAACCAGATTTTATGCCAGACGCTTTGGAAAGTGGCACTTTGAATGGGCCAGGCATTGCTGGATTGGGAGCGGGAGTGCGGTACCTTCTTGATGAAGGTATCGATAAAATAAGGACTAGGGAGCAGGCGTTGTGTCGTAGATTATGGAACGGGTTACGGGAGATTCCAACGATTAAGCTTTATGGAAGTGGCCCAGTCGAGAGACGGTCTCCCATTGTGTCCTTTAATATTGGAGAACTTGATTCTGTTGAAGCGAGCTTTATACTAGAAGAGAAAGCCGGTATCATCGCCCGGGCGGGATTACACTGCGCTGCCCATGCTCATAGGATGCAAGGAACTTTGGAACAAGGGACGGTTCGCTTTAGCCCTTCTCATTTTACAAGTGTGGAAGAGATTGAAGCAGCACTGCAGGCGGTAAAGAGGGTCGTAGAAGATTTGTAAATTTAAAGGCAGTAGCCGTATGATAAGGTTTTTATTGCAATAATAAGGTTGTTATGATATTTTATATATGAACGAATACACATATGAACATATGATTATATTTATTAGAAACGACAATTAAAGAACGTATACTTTTGGGAGGGTAAGAAATGGACGAATCAACACCAGAGGTGGAAGTCCGAGTGAAGTATTGTATAGAAGGAGAATTTTGTGCCAATTGTTCGGCAAAGATGGAGAGAGTGTTGAGTTCGACGGAAGGGATGGAAGAGACGACGATCAACTATGCGACCAAGACTGTTTTCTTGCCCCCTTCACGGGTTGTGCAGGCTCAAGATATTATGGAGAGGATCGAGGTGGGTGTCAAACTAGTACCGAACCATTCGAAGCAAAAAGAGGCGCCAACGGACCATAGTATTGTTGTAAATAGGGCGAATAAACTGAGACTAATTAGGATCATTTCAGCGTGTTTGCTCTTTGGGGTGGGTTTAATTTTTGACTCGGCTTGGAAAAATAGTTCTTGGGCGGTTCTGGAGTATCTAGTGTATTTAACGGCTTATTTTATGGTGGGTTATCAAGTACTAGCCAAGGCTGTCCGCAATATATTCAGGGGACAACTCTTTGATGAGAACTTTCTGATGTCTTTGGCGACCGTGGGGGCGATTGCAATTCATGC
Organism: Desulfosporosinus sp. UBA5188; assembly: GCA_002413075.1. GTDB lineage: Bacteria > Bacillota > Desulfitobacteriia > Desulfitobacteriales > Desulfitobacteriaceae > Desulfosporosinus. Next base: position 17,678 of record DHWG01000147.1, read on the forward strand.
CTTGCCGGAGGCGGTTGCCGTCATGTTGTTCTATTCTGTCGGTGAATACTTAGAGGAACGAGCGGTCAACCGTTCCCGGAATTCCATTCAGGCTTTGCTTAATTTTCGTCCCGATTATGCCAATTTAATTCAGCAGTTGGAGGTGATCAAGGTTGATCCCGAAGACGTGCAGGTCGGTCAGCAGATCTTGGTTCGTCCTGGAGAAAAGGTTCCTTTAGACGGAGATATTGTGAACGGGAGTTCGTTTGTCGATACATCGGCTTTGACTGGGGAGTCCGTGCCGAGGAAAGTCCAGGTGGGGAATACCATTTTAGCGGGTATGATTAATACGACTGGGGTTCTAACCATGCGCGTCACCAAGGTGTTTGCTGAGTCATCGGTACAAAAGATCTTAGATTTGGTGGAGAATGCCAGTACCCACAAAGCAACCACAGAAAAATTTATCACAACTTTTGCACGCTATTATACGCCTGCCGTTGTTATTGTGGCAACAGGCATTGCCTTAGTACCTCCACTTTTGATGGGGGGTAATTTTCAGGTTTGGCTGTATAGAGCTCTGACAATATTGGTTATTTCTTGCCCGTGTGCTTTGGTTATTTCTGTCCCTCTCGGTTATTTTGGAGGGATCGGGGGCGCTTCACGGCATGGGATCTTGATCAAAGGCGCTAACTATTTAGAAGCGTTGACAGATCTTCGCACGGTGGTGTTTGATAAGACGGGGACGCTGACGGAAGGCGTTTTCCAAGTTGTAGAAATCAGCCCGGCAGAAGGTTATACCGAGATGGAACTGTTAGAAATCGCGGCCCGAGCTGAAGCCCATTCCCCTCACCCTATCGCACAGTCAATCCGTGAAAAGTATGGGAAAGACTTGAAAGACAGTGATCTGACGGGCTTGCTCAGTTATGAAGAAGTAAGTGGGCAGGGGGTTAGAGCGCTTTTAAGTGGAAAGACGGTGTTAGTCGGTAAAGCCGGACTATTGGAAGAGGCTGGGATCCCTGTACCAAGACCTTCGGTTGATAGGGGACTAGGGACGGTCGTATACATTTCCATCGACGGACATTTTGTGGGGAAATTGACGATCTCTGACCGGATCAAGGCGGATTCCAAAGTAGCCATTGCTCGCCTAAATCAGATGGGCATGAGGACCGTTATGCTCACGGGGGATAACCAAGCCGTTGCTAGATCGGTTGCGGAGGAACTGGCCGTTCGTGAATATCACTATGATCTCATGCCAGAGGATAAGGTTGTTTGGCTTGAAACACTTAGCCAAGAAAAGCGTCAGGGCAAAGTAGCGTTTGTGGGCGATGGACTCAATGATGCTCCGGTGTTAACCCGTGCGGATGTGGGGATTGCTATGGGTGGCTTAGGGTCGGATGCTGCGATTGAAGCGGCGGATGTCGTAATTATGGAAGATCAGCCGAGCAAGCTGGTGGAGGCCATCCATATTGCACAGTACACAAAGAAGATTATCTGGCAAAATATTGGAGTTGCTTTGAGTGTGAAATTGGTGTTTATTTTATTGGCGGCCCTTGGACTCGCCAATATGTGGATGGCTATTTTCGCTGACGAAGGAGTGGCTCTGCTGGCTATTCTGAATGCCATGCGTGTTCGGTGGTATCAAAGCCCGAGAAATTCTCTTTCCGAAGCAAGGTTATCTCCAGTGCTTCAAGAAACCTAAGATCGTAAAAATTACTTCTTAGCCAGGTTTATATGTTAAAATGAAGGAACAAGGTCTATTCATTTTAAAGTTCGGAGTGATGTGGTATGGCTGTAAAAAAATTACAGGCTGAGGTCGCAATTGATAAACAGGCAACTGAAGAGGACGCTGTGTGTGACATCTTATGTGTCCATCATGAAGTAATCGATAAATATACAGACCAACTGATTACCGTTGATAGGGCCAACGGATTAGCGGAGTTATTTAAGACGCTGGGCGACCCGACCAGAATCAGGATTATGGATGCCTTAGCAAAAACGGAGTTTTGTGTTTGTGATCTGGCTGAATTATTAGGATTAAGCCAATCTGCAACATCTCACCAATTGCGGGTGCTTCGTAACAACGATCTGGTTAAATACCGGCGGGAGGGCAAGATGGTCTACTATTCTGTGCATGACTCTCACGTCTCAGAGCTTTATCGTCAGGGATTGGAGCATATCGACGAGAATTAACTTTAATGTTATGAAAATATCCCCCCTAATCCCAGCCATGGAATTAGGGGGGATATTTAGGGTGTATTTAAAATACTTATGGGCATATAAGTACATGCAATATGGCCATAGCCCTTATTATACCCAATATATGTTAACATAAGATTAGATCAAGCAGTGGGAGGAGTTGTTTGGCGACTTCAATTATCTAAATATTCCATTAATACTTAGAGTATTTAAAAATTTGGAGGTGTTATTCAAATGTTAAATGAAATGGAAAAGGAAAAAGTATCACGGAGAAAGTTCTTAGTGGGATCAGCGGCATTTGCAGTCGGAGCAGTTGCTGCAGGAGTTACCTCAGGAATTAACCCTAAAGCTGTTGCGGCTGCTGCCCCAGCCCTACCATTTCCTTATCAACTTCTTGATGTGAATCTCGTCAGACAAAGGGGTTATAATAA
>DHWG01000047.1:0-6281 GCA_002413075.1 Desulfosporosinus sp. UBA5188
ACGTGGCCCTTGTGGCTGTCCTTCTATAGCTGGGCGTGGTTCTTGCGGCTGTCCTTCTATAGCTGGGCGTGGTTCTTGCGGGCGTCCTTCTATTATTGGGCGTGGTTCTTGTGACCGCACTTCTGTTTTTGGACTCGGTTCTAGCGGTTTTACTTCTTTCACGGTTTCGGAGGTTATTGGCCTCGCGTCTTCAGTATTTTTGTGTTCAGTATGATCCAAATTTGTCTCCTTTGCTTTCGATTGTTTCCGTAAAAGATCTGCATCTTTTTGATCAACCGTACTTAAATGATTTTTCACGTCTGTTCCAATAGCCACGAGTTTTGTCATCACTTCTTTACTACTATAGTTCAATTCTTTTGCTAATTCATGAACACGAATACTCATTTAACCACCCCCACATAATCGTCTCCCACATTACGCTCCAAGCATCAGCTCCTTGCTAGTAAAATAGCCTTAGCAAACCCTTGATCTAAAATAAGCACTGCTGAACGCGGTGAAAGTCCTATTGAATGTCCAAGTTCCAGTTTTGTTCCATTGAGCAAGATTGGTAGCTTTAAATCACCAGCCCATTGACTGTATTTTTTATGAATACCGGGAGCGTCCTCCGCCATGATCAGAAGAAATCCTTTTCTTTTTTTCATCATGGCTTCAACCTGTGCATTGCCAGTAGCAATTTTACCTGCTCCTCGAGCGATCCCTATTAATGACTGGATTCGTGTATTCACGTAGAAATCTTCCCTTCCAGGTGTGCAAATACTTCCGGATCAACATCAACTCCGAAAGCCTTGCTAAATCTACGCTCTTTAACCGCGGTTTGAAAACAGATTAGGTTAGAACAAAGATATGCGCCACGACCATTCCGTTTTCCAGTTGGATCGAGTTCAATAGCCCCCTCAGGAGTTCTAACTATTCTCAAGAGCTCTTTCTTGGGCTTCATCTGTTGGCAGCCCAAACACAACCGCAACGGAATTTTCCGTGTCTTCATATTCCTACCCCTTCCCTTTCTTCTTTTTCTCCTTAGAGTTTATTATTTCATCAACTTGTAAATCTTTCACTATCTCACGTGGAGCTTTTTCAGGAACTCCTTCGGTAACTTTCTGCGTTTCATCGACCATTGCTTCAATACTTTGTCCGCTTTCCTCATATTCCTGATAGTTGTCAGCTTCGACGAACTCATCACAATCTGAGTATTCCTCAAACTCGTCATAAGCTTCATACTCTTCTTCTAGTACTTGAGGAATAACATTTTGTGTACTCGCTTGGGATTCACTTTTAATGTCAATTTTCCACCCCGTGAGTTTCGCGGCTAGACGAGCATTTTGACCTTCTTTCCCAATCGCCAAAGAAAGCTGATAATCGGGAACCACAACAATGGCAACCTTCTCATTGAGTTTAGGATAAACTCCCACGACCTTAGCAGGAGACAGTGCATTCGCCACAAACTCCTGGGGATCCGTGGAGTAGTTCACAATATCAATCTTTTCCCCTTTTAATTCTGTGACAATGGTTTGAACACGCGCACCCTTTGGTCCAACACAGGCTCCAACAGGATCAACATTAGAATCACGCGAATAAACGGCGATTTTAGAACGAGCACCTGCTTCACGGGAAACGCCCTTAATTTCCACGATACCATCATGAATTTCCGGCACTTCAAGTTCAAATAAACGCTTTATCAGTCCCGGATGCGTTCTGGACAGCATAATTTGCGGTCCTTTCGTTGTCTTTTTAACCTCCAGGACATACGTTTTAATACGCTCAAACGATTGATACACTTCTCCAGGGATTTGTTCCTGGGCAGGAAGGACTGCTTCTATCTTCCCCAGATCGATAATAACATTCTTCTGCTCATAGCGTTGAACAACCCCGGTCACAATATCGCCTTCACGATTCACATATTCATCATAAATCATGCCACGCTCAGCTTCTCTAATGCGCTGAACCACGACCTGCTTGGCGGTTTGAGCGGCTATTCGTCCAAAGTCACGGGGAGTAACAGCATATTCGACAATGTCTTCAAGTTGATAATTTGGGTCTATTTTACGCGCATCTTCCAATCCAACTTGAGTTCGATCATCCTCCACGATTTCAACAACGGTTTTGCGGGCATACACTTTAAACTCTCCAGTTGAACGATCAATAAGAACTCGGACATTTTGTAATGATCCGAAATTCTTCTTGTACGCGGAAATCAGCGCTGCCTCAATTGCCTCAAATAGAATCTCCGCAGAAATTCCCCGCCCTTTTTCTAACTCATGAAGGGCCTCGATGAACTCCATATTCATTTTTCCATGTTCCTCCTCATTCTATAAACAATAAACTAAAAATCCAGTGCCAAATGAGTTTTTTTCTCCAAGGCGCGTGGAATTGCCACACGCTTCTTCTCATATTCCAAAACGATTTCATCGTTTATTAAGCCTATTAGATTCCCTGAAAACTCCTTGTACCCTTGAAACGGAGAAGTCGTGTGTACCGTCACCAAACTTCCCTGGAAACGGATAAAGTCTTCTTCTTTTTTCAGAGGACGTTCTAGCCCAGGTGACGAGACTTCTAGCATGTACGCTTGTGGAATAGGATTGTTTTGATCAAGCATCTCACTCACCATGTGACTGACGCCTGAACAATCATCCATGTCCACGCCACCGTCTTTATCAATATAAAGGCGCAGATACCAATGGGCGCCTTCCCTTATATACTCCACATTCACTAGTTCGAGCCCTTTTTCTCTAACCATTGGCTCCACCAGTAACCCGATCCGTTGTTCCATTGCTTCATTCATGTGAACTCGCTCCTTGAGTTATACTTAAGACACGACGATTTGGACAAACGAAGGAGCGGGCTAGAACCCACTCCTTACCAGCAATCTACACAAATTTCCTTTAACTAATATATCATATCCATAGGACATCTGCAACCTAAGCGCTTAGCTTTTACTCTAGAAAACAGTCGCCTTGGTATGCTTGCTAAATTAGGCCTTGTGCTTTAAGCCATTCGTTGGCAACATCTTTGGAAGCCTTCTTGTCCAGGTCAACCTTAGCATTAAGTTGCTGCATTGTTTTATCATCAAGCTTGCCTGCTAATGAGTTGAGAGCCTCTGCTAGCTCCGGGTGTTTCGTTAAAGTATCATTACGCACGATAGGCGCCGCGTAATATGGTGGGAAAAAGTTCTTGTCATCCTTTAGTACCTGTAAATCGAAGGCCACAATTCTTCCGTCCGTGGCGAAGGCGTCACACACATCTGCTTTACCATCTTTGACAGCACCATACATAAGACCTGCATCCATCCCACTTGTTTCCTTAAATTTCATGTTATAGGTTTTCTGTACACCCTTATACCCGTCTTCCCGTTCTAAGAATTCTGGTTCAGTCACCAATTTCAAATTAGGCGCTTGCTTTGCAAGATCACTGAGTGTTGCGATACCAAGCCTTGTGGCCTCGGATTTCCGCATTGAGAGTGTATAAGTATTATTAAACCCAAAGGTCTTGAGCCAGGTAATGCTTTTCTTTTCTTTGTACTCTTTGCTTACCTTATCAAGAACGGCAACGGGATCATTCATCGGCGGTTGTTCAAGTTGAACGGTCAACGCTGTCCCAGTGTATTCAGGATACATGTCGATATCGCCTCTGTCTAAAGCTTTTGAAACAACCAAGGTTCCACCGAGCCAGGTTTTAGTTTCAACTTTAAGACTTGTTTTAGCCTGGATCACTCCAGCCATTAGGTAGACTAAAATGTCTTGCTCCGTAAAATTCTTGCCACCAATTTTCACGGTGTCCCCCGCTCCGCTTTTTCCTTTAGTTGAGCAACCTACTAAACTAAAAGTCAAGAGTAATATAACCGCTAAAATCCCGTATATTTTTATACTCTTCATTAATTTTCCTCCTCAAATAGTTTTAACTTAAGTGATTATCGCTTAAGTTACTTAATTAGCCCTGCTACCTCTAGGCGTTACCTTAATCTCAATATATAAATAAACCGAAAATAGATTATTTACTCTATTTTTAGGATATATTCTCTTAAGTTTCGCACCCTCTGAATCCCTGTTTTTCTAATTTCCAGGTAGCCTAAATGACATTGTTACATTTTGATTATTAAGGTAACTAGCTTTTTCAAGGGCTTTTAGCTGATTAGTAAGAAAAGAATCCTCAAATAGCTCTTTCAAGCACTCATATTCATGGGAATTCCTAAATTCCAAAAGGTCCACTAAACCGGACTTGGTGATGCTTGTGATCACCACTTGCAGTAAATCATCAAATAATTCCCAGAATCGTTCCGCTACATTCTTCTCAATAAGTTCGTCTTTGATCTCAGCAAACACACCATCCAGGGATTCATAGGCGTTCACTTGACGAAAGTAGGCCAGCAGAGTATAGAGAGAACATAACAAGTTGTAATATGAGCGATTTGAGCATCAAAATCCCTTGATTGACAAGTGCCCAATTTCAGGTACTGTTTCGTTTCCTTAAAAAAGACTTCAATGCTCCAACGGACACTGTAAATCTCCAACATGCTCAATAAACTAAGGGAAGTGTCGGTCGAGAGAAACAACCTCCATTTTTTCTGATAGGGAAAACGGCAAAAATACAATTTAGCTTGCCCTATCCCTTCATAATCAACAACGGCTTCGAAGTAACGGGTATTTCGCTTGCGACAACGTTTTTCTTGACCCTCATTTTTCAAAACACTTTGAAATTCCTTAGCGTTGAGGTAACCCTCTTTGTACAGATACTTTCGACCATCTTTACGAACCCCACAAATCAAATGCATCGGATTTTTGCCCAGTTCCCGAACCGTTTGAATGAACTCGTGGCTACTGAACCAGCTGTCAACAAGTACATAGTTGGCCTTAAACCCCTGTTTCACAGCACGTTTCAACATGGCAAGACCGTTCGTAATTTTGCTAACATGGCACTCCCTGATGCGTTTCGCCCCAGCAGATTTTGGATCTCTCAGTTTTTTGTACTGCTCTTTGCGGTGCCGAGCCTTCGTTAGTGCCTTTTCTGCTTGAAGGGTGAAGTCCAGAGGCTTGAAGATTTTACCGTCGAATAAACCAAGTGTTAGATTTTTAAAGCCTAATTTAATACCTTTCCTCCCTGCAACATGGTCAAATACCATGCTAACCTGTTCAATTCTTCGACCTGTCTTGGAGTGGGTTGTATCATCCAGAATAAAAGCAGACTTGTTATCCACTTCATTCGTAGGATTAACCAATCGTTGAAACTGCTTGGCCATAACGAGCAGTAAGGCTCTCCATGGCATCTTTTCATTATTTTTAAGTCGATAGATGGAGTCTTTTTTCATAGTGGTAACCTTTTGAAAATCACTTTTGTATAAAGCGTGGACACTTTTCAGTAACATTAGAGGCAACATCAACATAAGCCTAAGGATTTCAGAAGTACTATAGCCCGCCTGTTTTTGAAAGCTAATTTGCCAGCACAGTGTTTTAAGCTTGAAGGTCTTCATAACTTCACATATAATATTGTTAATCGAGTAACCATGGTTTTGGAGCACGTTTTCAATTTCTTTGACAGGTTTCCGCATGATAACACCTCTTTTTTGGTTGTTTTGGTTAGCACTTAATTTTACCAAAAACCGAGGCTGGCTAGTTCACTGAGTGCGAAAGTTCAGTATTCTATAAGCTTGTTATATTTACCCTAATATAGGCTGAATATATACAAGTGAAGCTATGATATTTATTCACGTTTTTACATACGTAAAAAGGCCGCTTTTTTGCAGCCTTTACCTCAAGATTTATGGTACGCCTTTATTTGACCCAGTTATTAAAATCATCCTGGTTTTCAATAATCTTTTCAGCAATCTTAGTCCCAACATAATAAAAGTAATTCTCGACGAGTTCCTCACAGAAATAATTATGACCTTCAATGAACTTACCACTCTCAACCACTCGGCGAAGTAAAGGAACCCTATTTGTTTTATTCATATCGAAGTTTACAATAGCTTGCTCAAATTCTTCTTTCAACCTTGCAGTGCTCCAATACTTAGGCCCTTTTATAGGTTGTAGCTCATAGACACGCCTCATGAATTCATAGGGGAATGCGCCAAAAGTAACAATCATCTTGGGTTTATGTTCAAGAACCAGTTCCCTGAACGACTCTATTTCTGCCTCTACTTCAGCTCCCCACCAATTTAATGTATTAGCCACTAATCCGCTTTCTCTCACAACATTCCTAATGAAGATATTATCTGTGTCTATTCTTTTATGTATATCCCTAAACACTTTGTCTTGTATCACCGCTAATACAGGTGTCCAAATGTAGTAGCG
>DHWG01000047.1:6465-6794 GCA_002413075.1 Desulfosporosinus sp. UBA5188
ACAGGTGTCCAAATGTAGTAGCGAACGGCGGGATGTTTTGGATTGACTAATAACCAAATTGGATCACTTCTTTCTCCCGACTCCCTCGCCAACGTTGTCTTCATCCTCTCACGCCTTTCATCTTCAGTTCTAAATAACGCCGCTTAGTTGAGATCATTTTCCAGCATAAATATTATCAATGCCAAATGGTGGCGCATATCGGTTATAATCTCTTATAACTGAAGATTAGCATTGTGTCAGCGAAGTGTATATAGCATATCAGCATCTTCATAATCAGTTTATGCTATGATTAATTTTATAAAAACTGAAGTGAATTTTTTTTATTTCCT
>DHWG01000116.1:0-1217 GCA_002413075.1 Desulfosporosinus sp. UBA5188
TTAGAGTTAAAAACAGTTTTTAAACCCCACGTCACAGCGAAAAATGAGGCACTGATCTTTATGACTAGAGCTCCGAGCCAAACTCCCATAAATAAGGATCCTACCCCAGAAACTGTCTTACTCACTTCCACCATATTCCCTAAAGTAAGAATACCGTAAACCAAGCGGATGGTTTCTGTTGGTCCAAAAACAAGAATTTGAATTAAGACACGTTGTATTCGATTTCTTTGACTTCAAAGTGATACCAATGATAATCTCCAGTTTTTAATTTCCAAATGATATCTCCTTTAGACGCGACTTTGAAACCGTTGAACTCCTTATATTCTGTGATTTCAGCGCACCAAGTTTCCAATCGATAGCCTCCCTCAAAGTCACCATAGCGCTGAGCAACAAAGTTCAGGATCTCACCTTTCTCATTGAACGTAAAGACCCCCGATGCCGTCACTCCCTTGTAACTCATGGTTGCTTTGGCTGAGTTTGAGTCGATTCCTTCCCATTGAATTGTGTCACTTAAGGCCGCCGTGGGAACCAACATGATTTCCGAAAGATAACGTAAGAGTGTTCCTTGATCGATCTCTTTGCCGCTTGCATTGACTACGTTGATAAGGGAGAGAAGCTTAATCAGCATATTTCCTCGACCGTCAATATACTGATCCTTTCCCACAATGTGCACAAGGGGCGCCATTTTAATATCTACCGCCCAAATGAAACCGGGTTCATCTGTTCTAAAGTACTGTTCCGCTTGGGCCTTCAACCAGGGCTGATTTTCTTTCAGTCTCATGGTAACGTCATGCTTTGTGCGTGCGGCGACAATTCTCTCTTTACCGACCACTTGGGAGTATTGCAACCAGTTTTGAACAGGTTGGGGCAATCTCTCCAAGTCGGTTTGACGGATGACTTCATGTTTATTTTCTACACCGCTATAGAACGCTGTGACGCCTTTATCAACCTTTCGATTGAATTGGTCATTCGCTATCATGGATATACTAACAAATACCACAAAAATAAGGACTAAAGCACTTAAAATCACAAGGGCAACTTTAGGGATATTGGGCATGATTCGCTCCTCCTCTAAATCATTCTCATCATTGATTAATAATCATAGGTAGTGCTATAAATTTGTTCTCATAGTTCACTCATCCCGTTCAGGTTGGTCCATCTCGGTTAAATTAGAGAGCATTTTTTGAAGCACAGCTCTTGCCTTTGACATATCATCT
>DHWG01000116.1:1350-4452 GCA_002413075.1 Desulfosporosinus sp. UBA5188
CTCTTGCCTTTGACATATCATCTTTCTCAATTCCCTTAAACAAGGCTTGAGTAAAGGTTGTCGCCTTTGATTGTGTTAATTGCGCAAACTCATAAATTTGATCCGTTAATTTTAGGCGGGTTACTCGAGCATCCTTTTTATCTTTTTCAAAAACAAGCAAGCCTTTTTGTTCAAGCTTTAAAGCAACCTGTTTGACATTCTGATGAGAACTTCCCATCTCTCTCGCAACTTCTTTTATTGTGGGAGGATTGTCAAAGGAATTTTCTAGAACAGCTGTCAAGAGCCATTGCTTAGAAGTTACATCATATTCCTTAAGTTCTCTCTCAAGTAAAGTATCCATCCTATTTGCAATGACTAAAACTGAACCAAAGACAAATTTCTGATCCTTCATCGAATTAAGCTTACTCAAAATAATACCTCCTAAATTTATAAAAGAAAACTTGGCTAGTAAGAAAACTTGGCTAGCGCCAAGTCTCAGCGAAGGCGGTCCGCTTAGTTGCTCTTATACTTTCTGACTAGCATAAAATAAAGGGTAATATATTACTCTTTATAAGTAATATATTACCCTTTTACTAGAATGTCAATACTTTTTTATAAAAGATTAAGCGACAGGTATGGTATTAGGTAATTTTCTTCGTTGAAGCTTCAAGCACAGTTCTTCCCTCGGAAACGTTTTCTAATTTACATACCACCGACGGAAGGCGAGATTGCAACCGTATCCTGGTCTTGCAATACTCTGTCAAAACCCACCACACAATTGTTGACCATACAAATGGCCACTTTGTTCAGGGGTAGATCATGCCTCGTAATGACATCCATTACACTGCAATTATCTTCTAGTTGCGTCTTTTCTTCTTCAAACCGACCTTCACGAAGGTCCCCGAAGAGTTTTACATTGACTTCCATCGCTAAGCTACCTCCTTAGTTATAGATCCCTTGTGCTAATAATTATGAACCGAATCTAACTCTTCACCGGTGAAATCCCAAGTTGCGTTATGAGGCGGTACGGGTTCACTGAAGAATTCTGGTAATCGATCATCCTTCTTAGTCATTCCAGCCGCTTCATTGAAGGCTCTTTCCGTCTTAAGCACATGGCGTCCCTGCTCGAACCAGTCATCCACGGACCAGTTCGTTCCATACTGGGCGTTAATCATGTCGATTAAAGCCTGACCAACCAGATCGGAATCCAAGACTGCAAAGGCAACAAAGACGCATAGGCCAGCGCTATCAATTGAAGCGGTAGCAATTTGCAAGTTCCTAGAAAGTTCGACTTGACCCGCTTTAGACAAGGGATCTACGTGACCACCCACGTTCAAAATATTGGCAGTCACTGCGTACCCTGCCGTATGGTCGGCACCCATCGGAGAGGTCGCGTAGGTTACACCGACACCCTTAACGGACCGAGGATCGTAGGCCGGCATACTCTGATGTTTCACCGTCGGGACACGGGTTACCCCAAACGCTTTGCCCGTAAAATCAGCACCATTTCCAAGGATTCGACCAAGGGGCGTGCCCTTTGCAATGTCATCTTTAAATAGTTTCACCATTCCGTTACCATCCCCCCAGGGAAGGATACCGGTTTCCATAGCCACCATCATGCTGCCAGCCGTTTCAATCGTATCTATGCCTATGTCATCGCAGATATGGTCTATATGAGCGATGATGTCTAAATCATCCATGACGCAGCCAGCGCCGAATCCCCAAATGGTTTCATATTCGAAACCCGAGGTAAGGTATTTATTGTCTTTATCGTTATAAGTTTGGGAGCAACGAATCACACACCCAACGTGGCAGCCATGGGTAGGGTCACCTTTCCGGCTTACGATGGTCTCATACATGGTCTCACCACAAATTTTTTCGGCCCCCTCGAATTGACCCATCCTAAAGTTTTTGGTCGGTAGTCCACCGGCCTCGTTCAGAATGTTAATAAGGACGTTGGTTCCATATTTGGGCAGGGCGTTACCACTTACGGGGTGACTGACTAAGCCTTTATTAAAAACTTTAGCGGCGTTTTTGAACTTTTCCTTGTCGAGAACGTTTATTCCTTCTCCATCTTGATCGTCTAGAGTTATGAATTTGATCCGTTTTGAACCCATGACGGCGCCGAGTCCACCCCGTCCAAAGCTACGGATGTGGCCCTTGGGGTCTTTCACCGAAATGTTGGCCGCGGTCATTTTGTATTCCCCGGTTTGGCCGATCGTCATGACTCCGGTGTTTTCTCCATATCTTGAGGTTAAAGTACTGATGACTTCATAGTTGCCTTTTCCCAAGAGTTCGGTCTCTTCTTTTATTTCCACGCCGTCTTTATTTACGTGGATACAATACCATTGATCTCCTTGCGGGATGTCCTCAATAATCAAGGCTTTTACGCCGAGCTTCGCTAGTCTTTGGGCCGCCGTGCCTCCAGCGTTACTCTCTTTGAGGCCACCGGTTAATGGGCTCTTAGCGCCCACCGAACAACGTCCCGAGTTAGCCGCCATAGTACCCGTGAGCAACCCCGGCGCAAAAACTAATTTGTTTTTACGGCCCAGTGCATGACAGGTTGGATCAACTTCTTTGGCTACAATGACCGATGTTAGCCCCCGTCCCCCAAGCACATTCCACGCCTCAGGGACTTCCTCCGTAACAACCGAGAGATTTGACATGTTGACACGATATATTTTCACTTTAACACCCTCCAAGACCCTCAATTTTGTGAGCACGACCCACAACCGATAGATATCAGTATCTTTCCACCAACACACGCATTTCATTCTATAAATCGATTGATCACCGAACACATTTCCATACAAGCTCTATGGAAGTGACTAAAATAAAAAGCAAATAGAAAGTAACTAAAACAATTTGTTCCAGTTACTTTCTATTTGCTTTGGTGAAATGTCACGGTGTTAAGAGGAATTAAAGTTCTTCAGGAGAACAAAACATAGAACCGAAGTATACCAAGAACTCACTAACAAATTTCAACATATATAATCATCCTTTCTTTTATCGGAGATGGTTAAAAATCGTTCATCGAAGGGTACAAGCTATCAGATAATTCAATTTTTACTCTTAATTTATTTTATCTTTTTCCATAGTTTTTGTCAATTAAAATACTAGAGT
>DHWG01000207.1:0-4298 GCA_002413075.1 Desulfosporosinus sp. UBA5188
GATGGTTTGACAGCTGCCTGTGGTAACGCTGCCAAAACGGGCATCGAGGAGGCCAGTTCACAAGTTGTTATGGTGAACCTCAATGAGCTAAAAATCGGTAGCTGCCATGCCTGTGGTAACGGTTGGGGACCTTGTCGAAACGAACACGAATGTCAAGTAAATGACGATTTTCAAGCGTTACATACTTCCCTGGCAGACATGGATGCCTATGTTCTAATTACTCCAGTCTATTGGGGCGAAATGAGCGAATCGGCTAAAGCTTTCTCTGATCGTGTACGACGATGCGAAGCCCTGAAAAAGGATCAGTCATTCTTTCAGGGAAAACCAGTCATAGCCATTGCTGCAGCTGGCGGTAGCGGCAATGGACTAACGACTTGTCTAACATCTATGGAGAGATTCATGACTCATGTCAAAGCTGAAAAGTTTGATTTTATAGGGGTTACTCAGAAAAATAGAGCGTATAAGCTTGATACAATTCAGCAAGCAACGAGAGAAATGGTGAATCTTTCGAATCGAAAAGATCATTAATGTGAGTAATTGTAGACAAAGTATTGTTGTGGATATTAAAGAGATAGCCTTCAAGCATATGAAGGTTCTCTCTTTATACATCAGACTACACATCTTACATATTCTTCAAGATCTATCCTAATTAGTCGAACGAATGATCTGCGTATTAGCCCTAGTGTACTGAATTATGCAATTTCCTGCTCTTGCCTAGGGTTGCCTCTGAAATCCACATCGCGTACTTTTAACAATTTCTTATTAACTTTTTTATTGGATATATAACAAACAAAACCTATAACTGCAAAGAAGATTGCCATAACAAAATAACTCGTTGCAATCAATACAACAATGTTAAAATCGTAACCAATATTGTCCATAATCGCATTATTTAGAGAAGATAATTTTAAAAATCCAAGTCCATAGCACAATAAAGAGGAAAAAAAACAAATCACTGTTACATTTGGCATGGCATTCTACACATCCTTCTTTTTTCACTTATACAGTACATATATCTTGTTATCAGGAACATTTGTTCTTATTATAACTATTCTTAGAGATAAAATCAATAGTAAATAGTTAAGACCACAGACTTTTTATTGATATTTTCGGATCCCATTCCTCTTCGCATTTTGCTCTAATTTATGGTTTAACTATATCATTTCACTTAGACAAAATACTGTAGACGATGTAGCGACTAAGATGACGGTTTGTAAATAGGCAGAAAGACTAAGAAGCCACCTGCCATGCATCGGAGGTGGCTTCTATTGGTTTAGCTTAATTGCGTGTGGGCGTGTGGTCTACAACCCTAGACAATTCTTAGCGATTATCTCATAGCATTAAGGGTATAATAGGCAATTGCGATGGTACCTGGTCCTACGTGTAAACCAATGACTGGACCAATATCCATGATATCTATCGTGACTTGTAGCTTCTGTTTGAGCACTTTTGCCAGTTCTGTTGCTTCGTCCAGACAATTGATATGCAGAACAACCATCTCACCTAGTCCGTAATTACTTATATCCTGCATCATTTTGTCTGTCAATGTTAAAACTGCATTTTTCTTGGTTCTCACCTTCAGCAGAATCGTTGTTTTGCCGTTCTCTACAGTTAATATGGGTATGATTTTAAATATATTACCTATTAAAGCACTAGCACCACCAATTCTTCCACCCTTTTTTAAATAGTCGAGATTTTCTGGTATAAATAAAAATCGACTTCTTTTGATCATTTCTAATGCTGTTTGTTTAACTTGCTCCAAGGTCTGTCCTGCTTTTGCTGCTCTCGCGGCCATGACGACAGCAAAGCCAAGTTGCATACAGTTAGATCTTGAATCAATGATTTCTATTAAAGCATTAGCATGCTTTTCCAAGACCATATCTTTTGCAATTTGGGCTGCTGCTAGAGTACCGCTCATATCTGAAGATATGAAAATACAACATAGGCTATTCCCCTTCTCGATCACATCAAGCATTTCTTTCTGGATATCTCCCACTGAAGGCTGTGAAGATGTTGGAATTCCATTGGTAGCCATCATTTTATAAAATCGATCGTTATCTATGTCGACTTCTCTTATACTTTCATGGCCAAAGGAAAGATTCAACGAAACCATCTTAATATTTAATACTCTTTTGATTTCCTCACCCAAATAGCTTGTGCTATCCGTTAAAACAGTTACAGTCATCCTTTTATCTCACTTTCATCACAAATGAATTGCATATTTCTACGTCTGTAAGCTCATTATAACCTTAATTACAGAACCTTGTAATTATAATTATTTTGAATATACTTAATTATTTCGTTCTTCTGGCTGAGATAGTCTAGCTTTTAGATCACTGCAAGTATTATAATAGAAAACAAGAAAGGAGGGATATTGTGAGCAGGTATGATGACTGTCAATACGATGCATAAGCTCGTCACTATTCTCTTTATATTACTTTTACTACTTGTGACACCCGTATACGCCGGGAGCAGTTTTCAGTATTCAAGGCCCATACAAACTGACAAGCTGATGGGGTACAAATCACTTATTTTAGATAAAAATGTCTATGCTCACAGTAATCACCTCAACGATTTAAGGGTCATTAATGAAAAGGGCGAAGAGGTCCCTTATTCCATTGCTTCGATTCTCGACGCAACAACCGAGACAGAAAAATCATCGTTTATCTTATCAGAAGAGGCTCAATATAGCACTTCACAAGATGGAACGGATTCAATTATCACGATTCAAGTAGCTCATCTAAACGCTTTTCGAATAGAGCTTAACTCAGATAATCTAACTGAACTAACCTATGGCCTCTTCGGTGTAAAAGATGAGTCAACATATTATTTATCAGAAGGTGATCTTTTTACCCACCTCCCCTCAAATCCCTCTGTTAAAAATGAAATTGAATGGACGAATAATCCCCCCATTGATAAAATTAGGCTGATCATCCACCGTCGTGATGGTTACCCCATTAACCCTAAGTCCATCACTATAAAATTTCATCTTAATCAATTAATCTTTAAGGATCCTGGCGACAGTCAATTTTGGTTAGTTTATGGGAACGAGACGCTTCTGTCACCCATTTACGAAACCTTGAATTACAAAGATATTCTTAAAAGTCATATTATAACACCAACTGGGTTAGGCACAGAAATTTATAACCCCTCTAATGTCGGCACTTCATCAACTCTAACGAAGTACAAATTCTTTTCCAAAAATACGCTGTCCGCCATGGTGTTTCTTTTTTTATTAGCAATAGGCTTCCGTTTATGGAAGAAAAACAAATGAAACAAAAGCCCCGACGATGTTTAATCGTCGGGGCTTTGTTGAGTCATAAAAGGTAATAATTAATCTTCTTCTGCTAAACCCAAGGCAATTTCAAGAATAGGACTGAGATGCATAATTTTCATACCGAGTTTGTAGTGTTTATTCATGTCATTAAACTGGTCAATGCAGTTATGACAGGGAATACACCCAACCTTGGCGCCAGTGGTCACTAACTGATCAACTTTAGGTTTTGCTTTAATCATACGCTGCCCTTTTGTTGCAGCTACGGCTAAAGCACCTCCGCCGGCTCCACAACAAATATTATACTTACCATTAGGGTTCATATCGATGAACTCCATTACGCTGTTTTCCAAGACATAACGTTGTGGTTCAAAGACTCCTTCTTTACGAACAGTATTACACGGATCATGGAGAGTTACAGACTTGGTATTTCTAGTTTTATCCGGTTTTAACGTGCCATCTTTAATCCAATCGGCATAGATCTCAACTATGTGGCGTACTGGGAACGGTTTCCCTTTCCAGAAAGTACGCGAAAACATTTTTGTTGAGCGGAAAGCATGACCACATTCTGTGACAATAATTTCCTTTGGATTTAATCGTTCGGCTTCTTCAAACAGCGGACGTGAAATATCACAGAACTCATCATTTTTGCCCGTGAACAAACAAATATTGGTCGCATCCCAACGTTTGCTACTAAGCGTATAGTTTGCTTTAGCTGCGTGAAAAATATTTAAGATGGTTTGCAGTTCACTCGGATAATGCTTAATTTCTCGGGCATTGAAACCAAACATGAAATCTGCATTAGGCACGTCCATAGGAATTTTAAAGGTCGGATCCTTTAGATCTTCCTGCATTAATTCTTCGATCCATTCTATGGTCTCCATATAATCAACTGGTTCAACAGCCATTTGATTACCGGTACGAATGTGGTCATCGGCAATAATCTGTAGATGGCCGGGTGGGACAGCCGTTTTTCCACGGAAGGCTCTCGTCAGAGCAGCAATGTTCACACCCATGGGACATT
>DHWG01000207.1:4428-24851 GCA_002413075.1 Desulfosporosinus sp. UBA5188
TTCTACGGTACACCGTTCACACATATTACAATTCCAAACGAAAGGATCGTTTGCTAATTCTTCCCGCATCCCAAGGGCTATTTTGCGAATGAATTTACGAGGATCCTGATCTTCTATTAGGTCACTATAAACACAACCAGCCGTACACATACCACAAGTAAGGCATTTAGAAAAGTCATAGCCTTTCAATAGGCCAGCCACTTCATCGCGCAAGGTTGGATCTAAACTTTTAATTCTTATGGGTTCACCCATCTTACTATCACCTCCGACTTAAATTAATATTCACTAGGCAGTTCTTTTAATTCAGCCATGGAAAATACCGGTCCATCTTTACAGACATATTTCGGTCCGATATTGCAGCGGCCGCATATTCCCAACCCGCACTTCATCCGCATTTCTAAAGAAGTATAGATCTGCTCAGGAGTAAATCCTAGTTTTTCTAGAACTGGCAAAGTGTATTTAATCATGACGGGGGGACCACACACAACAGCATAGGTGTCCACAGCAGAAGGTGCTACTTCTCCTACGATGGTAGGAATAAAGCCCACGTGTTTATTCCAACCTTCTGCCGGTTTGTCAATCGTGGTGATCAGATTAATATTTGGATTAGTTTCCCACTCCGCTAACTCCTCTTTATAGAGCAATAAGCCAGGGTTTCTAGCACCGTAGATCACGGTGATATCACCATAGTCAGCACGGTGTTTTTCATCCAGCATGTAGACGGCCATTGAGCGCAGAGTCGTAAAAGCAAATCCCCCACCGATTATGACGAGATTTTTACCTTTAAACTTTTCCAACGGATAATAGTTACCCATAGGTCCTCTTACCCCGACCATCGTTCCCTCTTCCATAAGGTGTAACGCATTAGACACGCACCCTACTTTAGCAACGGAGAACTTAATAATTCCAGGCTCAGTCGGCGAGGTTGCGATCCCGAAAGGAGCTTCTCCGTGGCCATAGGCGCTCAGTTCAGCGAACTGGCCAGGCATGTATTTGAAGTTTTCTTCGTCTTCTTTATTTAAAAAAGCTAGAGTAAAAGTATTGACCAATTTATCTTCCGTTTCACATAAGTTTTTAATGAGCTTCATTGTAATAGGGATATAAGGATTCTGTTCCATTAGTCCACCACCAATTCTGCTTTGTTGACCCCATCAATGGTCTGCCGTATATCCAAATTAACTGGGCAATTTTTAATGCAGCGACCGCAGCCCACACACGCAATATCTCCATTGTTATGGACAAAATAGTTAAACTTGTGCAACATCCGTTGACGCCAACGAGACTTTTTCTGATCCCGGGGGTTATGGCCCGAACCGTGGAGTGTAAAGAGAGGCGCCATACAACCGTCCCACGTTCTCACTCTGCTTCCTTCATTCTTAAGTACTTCCTCAGAAATATCAAAACAATGGCAGGTAGGGCAAGAGAAAGAACAAGCATTACAGCTTAAGCACTTTTCATGGAGCGTATCCCAATATGGATTATCAAACATTTTATCAAGTTTAGTTGTAATCGTTGAGACATCTACTTTACTTGTGGTTTCTGCACTTTTAATAGTGTCAACTAGAGTTTGCTCTTCAGTCGATAGTTCTTCAAGACCCTCTAATCCAGCCATTAAGAATTTACCATTGTCACTAATAGCTTCTATCTGGTAGGAATCTCCTAGATCAATGAGGAATATGTCGGAACCAGCACTACTAGCGGGAGACAGGCCCAAAGATGAGCAAAAACAGGTAGGGGCAATTTTATGACAGGCAACCCCAATAACAATGGTATTATCACGACGCTCAAAATAATAAGGGTCTCTATACTGATCATTTTTGAAGACTTTGTCTAAAAGTAGAAATCCTTTAGCGTCACACGGTCTGATTCCAAATAGGATTGTTTTCTCTACATTTAGTTCGTTTTTAACTGTGACATCTTTGCCTTCTTTTTTATAAGACAAAAGTTTCTCATGTTGCGGAAAGAAGAATGATTTAGGAGGAAGCTTGGAATTTAGATAATCCTGTTTAACTTCGGAAAATTTCTTTACTGCTTTGTAACTAACGCCACCTGCATCACGAACTGGAGCGATTACCTGGTACTCAGCGGCTAAAGCATCGAATGATTGACCAAATTTTTCTTTACTTATCTTCATCTTCTTCACCTCACTCCTTTACCAAGAAAGCTTCTGGATCATCTGCGCTGTATACATTAAGAGCTGGTTTAACCTCTTCAGTTAAGCCGGATTCATGGTTATACATTTCTTTAACATCTTTATTAACCTTACGGCTCAAAGCTCTGATATCAACACCTTGTGGACAGGCCCGACTACACGCACCACATTCAACACACCGACCGGCCAAATGAAGCGCTCGTCCAGTTTGGAACAGAAGATTTTCAGCGCTATCAACACCACCCGTAAGCCATTTAGGGGAATTGCAGTCCACAAAACATTCCTGACAATAACACATGGGACAGACATTTCGACAGGCATAACAGCGAATACATTTGCCCATTTGCTCTTTAAAATAGGCCTTTCTCTCGCTATCAGATTTGTTCTCCATAACCATGACATCAGCAAAGAGTGTCGCTTGTTGAAGGACCTCTATAGATCCACCAATATGAACATCCTCAAGAACAGGATTTGGATAACGACAGGTTTGACAAGTTATATCCTTGACCTCTGTAAAGTTGAAGACTTTATCACATTCAATACCTTGTACGGATATTTTTCCGTCAGTAATGGTAGCTCCGATAATTTCTCCAGTTTCAGCCTCAATTTTCCTCTGATCGATGACACCCTGGCAGGAAACGCCAATGATATATAAATCATCTCTAACTATTTGGTTTTCCTGTATTAGGACCATTAAAGCTCGACTGTCACACCCTTTAGCAATGATGGCTTTTTTTCCTGGGGTCTTTACCACAAAGGCTGCCAAATTGTTTTCACAGGTTTCATCCCAAATTAATTTATCGACATCTTGAGGAGAACGCACAAAGCAAGGCGTTGCTTTCAGAGGTAAGGAACCTTTCTCATAGCCGATAACAACGTCAACTTTCTCTTCAGTCAGTAATTGACGTGCCGTTTTTCGGATATCATCAATGATGCTAGTCATTCGTTCCCCCCCCGTCTTCTACTTTAAATACACCTTTATTGGGGCCAAGCGCAGTCACTCGCTCAGTAACCCCTTTAACGACTTCAGCAAATCGGACACCTTCTGCTGCCGATACCCAAGAAAAACTTACACGGCCCTCTTCTAAACCCACATGTTTTAAAAGAGAATCGATGAGCGCAAATTTCCTTCTTGCTACATAATTTCCGCTCATATAATGGCAATCACCGGGGTGGCAACCGGAGATCAAAACGCCGTCTGCTCCATTTGCCATTGCTTTCAAGATATACAAAGGATTGATTCTTCCCGAACAAGGGACCCTGATCGTTCTAATGGTTGCTGGATATTGGAATCTACCGACACCGGCAAGATCCGCTCCGGCATAACTACACCAGTTACACAAAAAAGCGACTATTTTAGGCTGGAAAGCTTTAGTCTCCGTATTTACCAGACATTCTCCCATACTCATCTACCTTCCCATAATTATTGAGGCACTTTCAATCTAGAACGAGTTTAACATCGCTGCTATTTGCTCATTAGTACAACCTCTAAGATTTATGGCACCGCAACGGCAACTCGAAGCACACGCTCCACAGCCTTTACACAAAGCATCATTAACGACAGCGACGCGGTTCACCAAATCAACCGAAACGGCTTTAGCTGAACAAACAGCTTCACAAGTACCACAGGCAGTACATTTGCGTTTATCAACAAAGGCATTTAAACCTGCGGATTCTACCATTTCCTTAGACAAAGCGACTCCCGCTCTTCCAGCTGCGGCTTTAGCCTGTGCTATAACTTCTTCGGTATTTTTAGGACTATGAGCTAGACCCGCCATGAATACACCGTCAGTGCTGAAATCTACAGGTCTTAATTTCATATGTGCCTCTAAGAAGAAACCTTCATCATTTAGCGGGACTTTGAACCATTTGGAGAGCTTCTTACCGTCTTCAGGCGCTATAATGGCAGCGGCTAGGCAAATCACATCTGCTTCAATCTCAAGCGGACGGTCTAAGACATGATCTTTAACCGATACAACGAGAGTCTCCCCTTCTTTAGTCACGACAGGCTTGTCGTTCTCACTAAAGCGAACAAAGATGACACCGCTTCGTCTCGCAAGTTCATAATCCTCTTCAAAGTAACCATAGGTTCGCATATCGCGATACAAGATGAAAACATTAGCCTCAGGATTCTTAGCCTTCACCTTAAGCGCTAACTTAACAGATTTAGTACAACAAGCACGACTGCAATAAGGATTTTCTTCACAACGTGAGCCGACGCATTGGATAAACACAAAGTTTTGGGCAGCGCTCACTTTTGAATCATGACCAACTAACGCTTCATCTAACTCAAGTTGTGTTTTGACACGGTCATCTTGTCCATAAAAGTATTCCTTAGGCTTATATTCCTGACCACCAATCGTAATAATAGCCACGCCATGCTCGATCTGTTCTCCATCAACTAAGGTCGTCGTAAAGCTCCCTAGGAAGCCTCCAACCTCTTTAATTTCCGCACCGATATGGAGTTTGATCTTGGGATGTTTGTTGACGTTTGAGATCAGATCAGCAACAAACGCTTTCATATCTTCCCCTCTAAATCCGGTAGAGAATCTCCGAGCTACGCCACCCAAAACCTCAGCTTTTTCAAGAAGATGAACTTCATATCCTTGATCGGCCAACGACAAGGCACTCGTCATCCCGGCTACGCCGCCTCCAATAACTAAAGCAGCATGGTTCATGTCCATAAATATAGGCTGAACTGGTATCTGCATTGAGGCACGGATAATGGCTAACTTCGTCAGGTCTTTTGCTTTTTCGGTAGCGAGTTCTGGCTCTTTCATATGAACCCAAGAACATTGGTCACGAATATTGGCCATGTCAAACAAGTGAGCGTTTAAACCGGCTTCTTTCAAGGTTTCTTGGAATAATGGCTCATGGGTCCGTGGACTACAGGAAGAAACGACCACTCTATTAAGTTTTTGTTCGCTTATTATAGCTTTAATTGAAGCCTGAGCATCCTGCGAACAGGCATAAATTTTTTCAGTTGCATAGACCACCGTCGGTAATGTTTGCGCGTAGGCCACAACAGCTGGGACATCGACAATGCTGCCGATATTAACACCGCAGTGACAAATAAACACTCCGGTTCGGATAACATCTCCTGCGACCTGCATTTCTGCGGGGTATTCCTTTTCACTAACAAGAGTTCCGCGTTCTTCAGATAATAAAGAAGCTACCGCACCAGCTGCCGCACTGGCCTGCATGACTGTTTCCGGAATATCTCTTGGCCCACTAAAAGCTCCAGCTGCGAAAATACCTTCTCTAGAAGTATTCACACCACTGAGCGGTTCAAGCTCAGCAAAACCGAATTTGTTGACTTTAAGATCTAATATTTTAGCTAGCTCTTTAGAACTATCTCCAGGTTCTATTCCTACTGACAGGACGACTAAATCATATTGTTCCGTCGATATTTTACCATCTTCAGTAGAGTATCTGATAACAGAATCACCTGAACCATCTGTCGCTTCAGTGACTTCGTAAATACGGGAACGCACGAATTTTACACCATGTTGATTCTTAGCGCTCTCATAATATTTTTCGAAATCTTTGCCATGTGTTCTCATATCCATGTAGAAAATAGTAGTATCAACAGGAATATGGCTGTGCTCTTTGGCAATGACCGCTTCTTTGATCGCGTACATACAGCAAACGCCAGAACAATAATTCTTATCAATTTTAGCGTTTCTGGAACCAACACACTGAATCCAGGCAATTTTCTGTGGTTCTTTTTGGTCAAAAGGTCGTACCAAATGTCCATCAAAGGGCCCTGAAGCACTTAAAAGTCGTTCAAACTCAAGACTTGTAACAACACTTTTAATTTTCCCATAACCGTAATAGTCCAATTTAGAAGCATCAAAGACTTTAAAGCCTGGGTTAAGTATCATCGACCCTACTTCAATATTGATTTCTTTGTCTTCCATTGCATGGTCGATCGCCCCTGCTTGACAGGCTTCGACGCATTTCTTACAAACGTCCTTGCCTTTGATTTGGCCATGTTTCTGGAACAAACAATTCTTTTCATCAATTGCATAGGCATTTGGGAAAGCTTGAGAATACTGTTTGAAAACAGCCTTACGTTTTCCTATACCCTGATTAAACTCATCATTTACTTTTACTGGACAAACTGCAGCACACGATCCACAACCCGTACATTTTTCTGTATCAATAAAACGCGCCTTCTGCTTAATGGTTATTTTGAAATTACCTGCTTCACCTTCTGTTTTGGTAACCTGAGAATTAGTATAGATGCGAATATTGAGATGGCGTCCGCATTCCACTAATTTAGGGGACAAAATACACATAGAGCAGTCATTAGTAGGGAAAGTCTTATCCAACATAGGCATGGTTCCGCCAATCGCTGACGACTCTTCTACCAAATGAACTAAGTATCCCGACTCCGCTAAATCAAGTGCAGACTGAATACCGGCGATCCCTGCCCCTACAATCAAAACAGCACCGACTTTACTTTGACTCATTACAACACCTCTTTCAATCCTTACTCATGGCAATAAAGATAGTTAATACAATCACAATCATAATTATTCTCACAATCATAATCTTATGTCTTTAATTCGCCATAAAAACCGAAAGTCCTGTCGCAAATAAACAGAAAAGTGTGATTAGTGTATCAGTATTTCTGATTTCTCAATTAGCATTTCTGATAATGGCCTACGACCCATGAAATTGGTTGTAGGCCGGGATATGATCCATTCTATGGACCCCCCTCCCTATAATCCAACCCCTAAGATCCCACCCCTTGAAGGGTTAGAGATCCGCAGATCGGAAGGTATGATTATTTTATTCGGCAAAGAAAGGAAAGCCTGGACTTTGAATGTCTTTGCGACGTTCGTTGGATACGAGAATTTCACGTCCAAGGGTAAATGAATAGAGTGTACAGCGTGAGACGTTTATTTTAAGTAGGCGTTCAATCGCAAGTGCATAAAGTGAGAGTTGGAGTGTGTAACGTTCCAGTAAGATCACCTCAGGATCAGTTTCAATGTTCTCCAGGCTGTCAGAGTTCGCTGTCCGAAATGAATCTGTCTTATAGTCCAGAATTTCCGCGTGGATTTCCTGGAATTCATCCTTACTCATTAAAACAACATCGATGACGCCCTGAACTAAGATCTTCGATTGATTCTCCGATGGAAAAGTTAAGGTAAACGGAATTTCTCGAAGTATTTGCTCTGCACTAAACAGCCGCTCTCCCAGTTGGGAGCTCAGAAACTGAACAATCTGTGTTGGTTTTATACTATTTAGTTGCTTAGGACCTAGAATCTCACGTTGATCAAGCATACTCAGGAATTCGATCACCTTCTTGATCTGTTCCGGCTCGGTCAAATTGGACCATTCGATGGCCCATTCGCTAAAAGGAAGGTGTTGAAGCGCGGTGTGCAAGGCGGTTCCTCGTTCAGCCGCAGTAAGTTCCTGCTCTTCTTGAAGAAATTTTGGGCGTCTCATGGAATTAGTGTTTTTCATTAGTTTAGGCAGGGAAACTGCCTCTTCGTTTGCCTGCCAGTTGTATTGACGTTTCAATTCGCTCACACTGGTTTTTGCTACCTGACTTACAGAATTGAGGTGTGGATAGTGCCAACTTAGTCTACGGTTGACCTCAGAAAACAATAGTTCCTCAGTAATTTCCTTTTCTGCATTATTATCTAAGCGCTTCACTAAAACTTCATTTTCGCTTTCTCTGAGATCAGTCTCACTATTTTCTTGTTTGCTCGATGTCAAGCTACGATGAATCTCGATCTCCCAGCGCGAATTAATTTGAGGAATCGATAAGGTTGACTGTTTATCAGTTTCGCCAAAAAACTGGCTGGGATGGCGGGCTAACGCGGGGCCAATCCAATCTAGAAAGCATTTGGCACTCCGGAGTTGAGCTTCTGGCAAGGCGATCTCCTCACATTCTAGGGATCGATACCATTTGAGAAATGTCTTATCTAAGTTATCCATGGTCCCGTACAGGAACAATCGCTCCTTGGCACGAGTAAGGGCAACATAAAGAATACGCAATTCTTCGGCTAAAGCCTCCTTAGCCAAACGTTGTTTGACGGCGTACTGAATCAGAGAGGGGTAGCGTACATTATTTTCGATATCAATGATAGGCATTCCCAATCCTAATTTGGAGTGAAGAAGCACCTTCCCTTTAAGACTCTGGGTATTAAACGTTCGTCCCAGACCGACAACGAAAACAACTGGGAATTCTAAGCCCTTGCTAGCATGAACTGTAATCAAGCGCACGACGTTTTCAGTTTCACCTAAAGCCCGTGCATTGCCCATATCCTTGCCTTGCCCCTGGAAGCGATCCAAGAAGCGCAGAAAGCGGAATAATCCGCGATACCGGGTTGCTTCAAAGCGACTGGCACGGTCATAGAGCACCCGTAGATTGGCCTGCCTCTGAGCGCCTGCCGGCAAAGTTCCAACATAAGTCAAGTAGCCAGTTTCTTCATAAAGAGACCAGAGAAGATCAGCCAGTGATATACGACGAGAGCGTGTTCGCCAGGCCTGAAGTTTGATCCAGAAAGTCGTAATTTTATGGTTCAACGTCGGCACAGTGTCTAATATTTGGTGGGCCTTTTCAAGCCTTAGTTCCAGCGATTCTTCATAGAGACTTAAGATTTGTTTGAATTGGAGGGTTCTTTCCAGTGAGAGACTTGCATCACCCAGACTTGTCCAAACCGCAAGAGTGACCGCTTCATAGAAATCTCCTTCGGGAAGCATCATTCGAATTTTTCCTAATTCAGTACCGTTTAAGCCCACGATTGGTGAACGCAACACCGCCGCCAAAGGAATATCCATGCGAGGATTATCAATGATTTTTAGTAGGGACAACATGGTCTCCACTTCACTGGCTCCGAAGTACCCCGTCGTTGTTTCAGCATAAACGGGGATATCGGCATTTTGAAATTCTTCCACGTAGATTGGAGCAACCGCTGAGTAGGAACGCATTAAGATCACAATATCAGAGTATTGGACCGGCCGAAAATCCTTGCTTTTATGATCATGAATCTGGAATTCTGCGCCTTGAACGATACCCTGTATTCGTTCACTAACTAGACGTGCCTCGATGCGGGCCTTATCGAGATCTTCTGCGGATATGTTATCCTCTTCCGGAGTTGCTGCTTGGGTGTCGTCCGAACATTTCGTTCCCTCATCTGTGGCAGGTTCGGCTAGCTGGTTTCTGATACTTTTGGGGTCAATAAGGTGGACTTCTATCGGTCCTTCAGCCGTGTGAATTTGATCGTGTCCAGAAACAAAGGAGGCTCCGTATTGTAAGGCCGCTTGATCATCATAAGGAATTTCTCCTGCGCCTGTCGTCATAATCTGACGAAATAGAAAATTAACCCCTTCCACCACTTCGAGACGACTTCGAAAATTACGGTTCAGATCAATGACAAGCTTCGCAGGAGTCATACTGTTAGGTATCTCAGGCCGCCAATGTGGCAGAGTGCTGTATTGGGTGAGAAATAAGCTGGGGTCGGCCATGCGAAATCGATAAATACTTTGCTTAACATCTCCAACCATAAAGAGATTAGGGGACTCCTCTTGTCTTGATACCAGTTGCAAGATGCGTTCCTGAACGGGGTTTATATCCTGATATTCATCAACCAAAACTTCAGCAAAATACTCCTTTAATCCTAGAGCAATCGAAGAAACCTCGCCCTTTTCTTCAAGTAATTGGAGGGCGAAATGTTCTAAGTCCGTAAAATCTAGGACGTTGCGATGTCGCTTTGCCGCGGCATAGACTTGCGAAAAGTCACTCACTAAGGTGCCAAGCGTTTGCGCCATAGTCCCCATTTCGCGCAAGGCAGGAAGTTGATCTTCTAGTGGATAAGCGAAGACCTCTTTTTTAAGGGAATTAAGTTTTTTCTTCGCTTCATCCCTGAGCTTCTTGCATTCTTCTTGTAACGCCTTCTGGTACGATTCGTCGCTTGCTACCTGCCCTTTTTGGGAGCGTATGGGGGGAAGTTTGGGATAATCGACAGCGTCCCTAAACCGTGCTTCAACCTCAGTCCATTGCCCTTTCTCCATGGTGCGGTTTAGCAATTCAACTCGGTTTATATCATTTTGTAATGTCACCGCGTATTGGACTGGTCCCGCCGGGCGCTGAGCAATTTGTTCAGCCCGAACAAGTAAGTTTAAACTTTCGCTTACTAGGTCTAGTAGTCCTTGACGAACGGCTTGCCCCCATGCGCTCTGCATCATGGATTCAATATCGTCCCATACATAAGCTCTCTCAAGTTCGCCTAACCATCCCGCAGGGTATGGTTGACTATAGGCAAACTCATAGAGGCGCAAAATATGTTCCATTAACGGTAGATCATCACGATCGGATCCGAAGGCATCGACGAGTTTCAAGAAGGCAAGGTCAATCCGTTCATACCTTGTTTCAAAGAGGTCTTCAACCACATCTTGGCGCAGAAGGTCAGCCTCTGCTTGATCGGCAACCCTAAAAGCTGGATCAAGATCAAGCTGGTAAAAATACTTCCGGATTAATTCTAAACAGAATGAATGCAACGTAGTGATGCTTGCCCTATGAAGAAGCGTGCGTTGAAGGAGGAGACGTTCGACTTCTTGAGGCTCTTGTGCACGAAATATGACATCATCTAAAGCCTTACCGATACGCTCTCGCATCTCATTAGCTGCTGCTTTAGTAAAGGTTACAACTAGAAAACGGTCGATATTCTCATGCCCTTCAGGACCTGTTATTCGGTGGATCAATCGTTCAACAAGTACCGCAGTTTTGCCTGAACCAGCTGCAGCGGCCACTAAAATTTGGCCTCTTAACGTCATGGCAGCACGTTGCTCCGCTGTCCAATTGGGCTTACTCACCTGAGATCTCCTCCTTTTGTCCAACGGCATTTGCTTGACCCTCCAACATTTCAAGGCGTCTCCAGATCTCCTCTTGCTTTAAGGCAGGCAGGTCTCGGAATTGGTTCTCCGGAAGGTAGGTGTCAAAGTGGCAAACAGGTTTATATGCACAATACAGACAGCCCGTACTCTTCCCTCGTCGATAGGGTGAGAGGGAAATATCACCGTTTAATATTTCTTCACCCGTCTGCTTGAACCACTGGTGAAGGTAGTCACTAAGCAAGGAAAACTGAGCTTCAGACAGGACATTTGATTCTTTCTTAAAATTCCCGTCTTTATTTAATTTGAGCCCAAGTAAATCGGATTGCCCTGTGCTAAAGGAAGAATCCATCGCCTCTAATACTCGTGGATTGGCTAATAAATACCCGCGGACTTTTACGGCTTTGACTCGGTGCTGTTCCAGATCATCCGAGTTGAGAGGAATTTTTTCCTCTAGTTGGGGTTCCATTACCGGAAAATACAAAAACCCCGCCGCAGTCTTCTGTGAAAACACGTTCTCCACTTCTGATACTTTGCTACCTTCCAGGGGAGGTAAAGCTGAAGTCGTATTTAGTAAGACTTCGGCGCCTTGTAACGCTACATCTAAATAAGTAAGTAATTGAAGATTTAATCCATAATAGATTGAATCCAGAGCTAATGTTAATTCGCGTGATTTATAATCAAGGATCCGTAAATACACTTTACCATCTAAAAACGCGGCATCGACACGGTCGATCTGCCCACATAAAAGGAGTGAATCGTTCTCTGATAATGGGATTTCAATCCCCGGGAGCGTTTCAGTGGGACCAAAACCAACTTCTAACTGAATTGGGATAAATATTCCTCGGCGGGCATGTTCTCCGAGCACTCTAACAGCGTGATGAACAGTTCGTTTAAGTTTATGAGTTAAATATCGGTAGCGGGCGCTACTTAAGAGGATCCCATGCTGAAGATTTGGGGTGAGCTGCTCTGCCAGTTCACTGACGAGTGCCCAAGATTCTTTCTTCGTTAATCTTCCCCAATCCAAGCCTCGTTCCTGCAGTTGAATGGCGAAATCATGCAGGAGGGTATGGAAAAATTCACCCATATCCGGACTCGATAGCTGATAGGTGGGTCTTTCACGTAGCTTTAGACCATACCTAGCATACTGTCCAAAAGGACACTTGGCAAATTGTTCTAAACGAGAAACACTGGCTTTCAGGCGTTGACCATATAAACGACGTGCTAGAGGACGTTGAATCTTATCTTCCTTATTTTGCATTAAGAGGCTAGCCTGCAACCGCTTTACTTGATTATGGCGGAGTGGATCTTGAGTCAACCACCGTTCAGTCGCCTGCCAAAGTGGGGAGAGCGGTTCTCCCTGACGAAGCTTGCGCAGCTGCTCCGCATAAGCTTGAAGAGCAAAATCCGCATGACTAATGTGTTCAGCATCCTCCTGAGTACCTAAGAAAATCTCAGATAGCGTTGGAAAAAGATGCTTTAGCCGTGTGACAACTGGTGAAACAGCTAACCCTTTCCCTTCTTCATCCGTCAATGGATAACATACAACCAGTTTTTCTGAAGCTAGAGTGAGTGCTGTATAGATAAAGAATTGTTCTTCAAATGTCTGGGTTTTTCCTTTTGGAGCAAGAGCCACCCCTGCTTTGTCTAGTTGTTGCCTTTCATCTGCATCAAGCACGCCCTCGGCGTCAGGTCGAGCAGGAAGTACGCCCTCGTTAGCTCCCAAAAGAAAGAGAACCCTTACTTCTGGATTCCGTGACCGCTCCAAGGACCCCACCAACACTTGGTCAAGCCCAGGGGGAATAAGCCCGAGTTCGATGGCTTCAATTCCTGAAGTAAGAATTAAAGCATAGTCTTCAAGCTCTATACATTCCTCTCCTAAACCAGCCACAATTTCATCTAAAACTTGAATGACGGCTTCCCAGATTTGTTCATGGATCCTGGCCTCGCTGAACGCTCCCTTCTCTTGGGCTATTTGTGACCACTTCATTAATGTTGCTGAAACATCAAGTCTTTCCAAGAAGGCATATAGAGTTTCGGTTATTTCACGCACACTGAACAAGTCAGCTTTGCCCCTTGATCTCACGCTTTGGATCAAGGGAGATATTAGGTTATATATACTTTGCCGGGAGGCGTTCAACTCTGCTTGAAACTTAAGCTCGGTAACAAGTTGTGCTTCATTTTTCCCCAGAGACCATTGTCGATGGTATCTCCACGCCACGTTCCTATTCCAGCCCTCTCCATGTATTCCATGTTCAAGGACGTAGTTTTCCAGACGATCGATGGAGTCCCTTTGAAGTGGGAAAAAGTCCGTCTTCAAACAACGAAAAAGTGGTTCGTAACCCCAATGGCTCACCACAACTTCCGGTATAGCTTGAATTAACTCAATTAAGGGATGATGGAGGACAGACCTTTTATGATCCGAAAAATGAGGGATCTCATAGGACGTGAACACCTGCGTAATCAGCTCATGATAGCCCGTGAGATCGCGAGTCATGACCGCCATTTCATTCCAGCATAGTCCTTCATCTCTGGCTAAACGTCGCAGCTCCCTCGCAACAACTTCCACTTCTGCTCGCCGGTTGACGGCTGAGAAGATCTGAATTCCCGCCCCTAAGGTACATTCTGTCATAACAGGTATTTCATTGAGATTGCACTGAACCCCTCCATAAGCTACGGTGGGATAAGTCGATAAATACTTTTCTAAATGCCACAGCCATTGATTTTTATAACGTTTTGCCTTCTTAAGCAAGGTGGGCGGGTGTAACAAGGTCCCCGTTTCCGAGACAAGATGCTGTAGCTCCTGATAAGTCTGCCAAGGTCCCATAAATAACTCATCACCAACTTTAAAGGTTCTCGATTCCAGCGGGCGTTCATCTTCCAGTAAAACCGGATCAAGTGGAGATGTAATGACAACTTCTTGGGCCGTGCACATGATTATTTTTAAGACTGCTAACTCCTGAGGGGTAAATCCAGTAAACCCATCCACCCATACCTTGGCCCCTTGGAAAAGGGAGGCATAAGGGATCTTTTCTGCCAAAACTGACAGTTCATCATCAGGGTCAAGGATTCGCTGTCCTAGAGCTGTTTGAAATTCTTCATAAATCAGAGCTAAATCCTGGAGTTTATCAAATAATAGACCGTTTGTATTTTCAACTTTGCGTAGATCGTTCGGGGCAATCCGGTAAGTTTTAAATTCTCCAATCGCTTGTGCAAGGAGATCAGCCATGCCGGGTCGAGTAGCGGATCGAGCGAACGCTTTCAAATGAAGACGATGTTTTAAAAGAATCTGTCGCAGGAGCATCCGTTTGCCTATTGCACCAATTAAAACTTTTTGCCCTCCTCCGGTCTCAGAAAGCACTCGCCAACCCAGCCGACGGAAGCTTAAGATCTGAGCTCGTAAACTGCCTCCTAAATCAGGCGTATTGGCTAAGGTCACTTCCATTTGATAGGTTGCCTGCTCAGGGACAAGAAGAATCAGAGGTGCTCCCCATGGGTTAATCCGAAGTTCACTACGAATTTCTTCCAGACATAGGCTGCTCTTGCCTGTTCCAGCACGGCCGAACACAAAACGGAAACCCAAGCAAATCGCTCCTTTCTGAGGCCATAATGATCACATTATAGCTTGAAATCTATATTAGAAGTATATCAAAGTGACTAGACAAAACAATGTTTAGTTGTGAAGAATGTTCTAATTATAATTAATAAAAAAATTCCTGGCCAGGAAGTGGCTAGGAATTTTTCTTACCTCATGGTTCAAAAACCCATTTTATAATTCGATGTGCCGAATCTGACTAATCTTACTTAGGAGAGCTGCTCCAACGGAGGCAGGATAAATAGGCTTAAGTATTTGAACACCAGGGAACTCTACCTGAACTGTGGTTAGAAATGAAGGTTCAATAAATTCCCAAATATGACTAATTCCTCCGACCAGTCCCACTTCGAAGTCATTGGTTTTTCGCAAAAGAGCCCTCGTTAATAAACCTAACTCCTGGCCGGACTGATCCAAAATTAATTTAGCCATAGTATCTCCTTGCCGGACGGCTTCAACAACTACGGGGACCAAAGCTGCCACGTCCTTGTTGGTACGTTTACTTTGGTAGAGCCAGTCGCTGATATCGAGCACTTGTCCCAATCCCAAATGTTGAGTGATCTTTGTTTCTAATAAAGTTTTGGGACCATATCCGTCAAAAGATGCCACCGTTGCTGCCAAAGCTTTACGTCCAATATCATAGCCGCTGCCTTGATCACCGATGAGATGCCCCCACCCGCCTAAGCGAAACACTTCACACTCAGTGTTAACACCCAAGGCAACAGTCCCTGTTCCAACCGCCAAAACATTGCCTGAAAAATTTCCTCGCACGGACATTAAAGCCCCAAAAACATCGTTTTCCAAAACCACTGGAACCTCTTGGTGAGGGGTAATTTTCCCTTGAGTTAAGACTCGTAACCAGTTTTTTAGGTCATCAGCGATGATCTTCCAGTCCTCCGGCGTGTTAATACCGGCAAGACTTATTCCGATCCCCTCCACGGTATCCTCCTGCAGGACTTCGCGAATCCCCTCGATTATATGCAGTACCGCTTGTTCCTTCCCTACCACATGATAATTACTTGCTGGCTTGAGTAGGAATCGAAGAACCTGTCCTGTAGAATTCAAGGCTACAATCTCGGTCTTACTGCCTCCGCCATCGACACCTATTCGGATTCCCATCTTGTCACTTCCTATTCCCTATGATGTTAAAATTAAACACGAAAACGTCTAATAATAGAGCACATAACTGCATCGTTCAGAGTTATATAGTGCGAAGAAGGTATTTAATCATGTTTGCTATGCATGGAACTCGTAATTAATCCATAGGTATTATAGAAGCTATTTGGGGGTGAATGTTGTACGCATCTATGTGTTATCTCGCCGTAAACTACTTCTTTCATTGTTGTTTCTGCTTACAGTTGGAGGAATATTCATGTTAACTCGGAGTTCTTTGACGACCCCATCTTTGGTACGAGCTGATGGAACCTATTATAAGGCAAATACTCAGGAAAAAATTGTTGCGCTCACCTTTGATGATGGACCTGACCCAATTGATACACCTGAGGTATTAAATATCCTTAAAGAAAAGAATGTTAGAGCAACTTTCTTTGTTTTGGGGCAGGCAGCTGAAGCGAACTCGCTCTTGTTAAAACGGCTCGTTCTGGATGGCCATGAAATCGGAAACCATGGCTTCACCCATGATTATCAGCAGCGTCATATAATTGAGGAGATTAAGGGAACTGATCAAGCGGTCTTTGCTGCAACCGGTACCCACACCTATTATTACCGTCCACCAGGCGGGTTCTTATCAAAAGTTCAACTGGCAACCATTAAGAAGAATGGAAATATAGTGGCGCTCTGGAGCGTGGATAGTAAAGACTGGCGTAATCCGGGTACAAAGCAAATCGTGGATAATGTTATGAAAAATGTATTTCCTGGAGCAATTATTCTCATGCATGATGGGGGTTATAAGCGGACTCAAACTGTTCAAGCTTTAGGTCCTATTATTGATGCTCTGCGTGAGCAGGGTTATCGATTGGCCACATTGAGCGAGCTGAAAATGCTGGATTCTGAGATTAAGTAGCCGACGGTCTCACAATTGTCTTGAATTACAGCTCAAGTGACTAGGAACATACACGCTCAACTGATCTTTCCCATTTCGTTTTGACACATATAAAGCATCATCAGCATGTTTAATAAGGTCTTCAGCAGAGACAGCATGCTTCGGATAAGTGGCTAATCCCATCGAAATGGTGGTATGTAAGGCAAGATTATCTTCCATGGTCGTCACCCGAATCATTTCAATGAGGCGTTCTCCAATAAGCGTGGCCGCTTCCAGGTTCGTATTCGGAAGGAGAATGACAAACTCATCTCCGGCATACCGAATCACTACATCCCCGTCTCTAACTCCCTGTAGTAAGATCGTTGCAAAGAATCGTAGGAATTTATCCCCGACAGGATGACCAAAACAATCATTAATCTTCTTAAAGTTATCACAATCAATAAAGAAAAGAGAAACACACCCTTTTGTTGTATGAGCGTGGTTTACAGCGCGTTCCGTTAAATCAAGTAAATTGCGTGAGTTTAACAGTCCTGTTAAGCCATCTGTTTCTGAAAGAAGTCGGACATGTTCATATAGTCGGGCATTTGACAAGGCCACGCTGACCTGATTGGCAAAAATTTGTGCTAATTGAAGGTCTTCTTGGTCAAACGCGTCTAAATCCAGTTTGTAAATCCAAAGAACACCAAAGGTTTCCCCTTCCGCTTGGAGGGGTATCCCCATGACAGATTCGTCGTCAAAAGGCGTATCGGGAATGTGTATAGCCCGAGGGTCATGTTCAGCATTTCCTGATATAACAGACTCTCCAGTCGCAGCAACATAACCAACCATACCAAATCCGACTCTCGGGTGGCTGTTAAGAATTTGGTCAAGAATCTCAGGGTCAGACTGACTCTCTCGTGCACTGATAACCCGCAACGATTGTTTTCCTTCTTCCATTAAGTAGATCGTGCAACCTTCAGCCTCGAAGAGTGAAAAGATATGATCCACAACTTGACTCGTCAATTCGCTTAAATCGAGAGTTTTGGTTAAGGACGTTGAAATGTGAGACAACGCTGTCATTTCGTCGTTATGACGTTGAATCTTACGTATTCCAGCGACTTCGCGATTAACTGCTAGCCCAATGAAGAGATAAACTAACGTGTCTAGAAACCATTGCCGGAGAACAAACTGTTGCATATCATGATAAAAGACAAATAAAGTTAAGATGGATGCAACTCCGACGTGAAGCAACACAAGTTTCCATTTTGTATATAGGGCAACCACAACAATCATTAAGAAAAACAATGGCACTAAAAATACACTTTTTTCACCGACAATAACCATAAAAACAGTGACCCCAAGCGCTACGCTCATGAAGAAAAAAGGCCATATTTTCATTATTTTAAGACTCAAAAAGACGGAGTCCTTTTTTATTTTGTTACTTGTTTTATTTTCAACTGACATAGAACGTCCCCTCTGTTCTATACAAAGTGTTAATTATATTTATTATTGTGTATCAGGTAATATCTTCTAATTCTCTATGACGCCTAATTAATCCTGCAAGATAATCATATAATTTCGTTTATATAAAAATTAATCATTGGAAATAAAACCTGTGCCAAAAACTTCTCCGGCATTTTGGACAATCATGAAGGCTTGAGGATCTACTTCTCGCACAGCCTGTTTTAGTCGACCTATTTCAGGTAGGCTCACGACACAGATAATCACATCTTTTGGCTCACAACTATAGGCTCCTCGTCCCTGTAAAAAAGTTGCTCCCCGGCCTAAATCAACCATAATTCGGCTTACGAGAGCCTCAGATCGGTCTGAAATGATGGTAATAGATTTCGACGGAACACCACTCTGTATTAAATCAAGTACGCGGCCATATACAAATAGCGTTACGAGTGTATAGAGTGCTGCCTTCGAGCCAAGTATTGCCCAAGATATCATAATAATAACGCCGTTAATGGCAAGTGCTGAGGTTCCCATAGGCACTCCATACTTACGCTGAATCACTTTTGAAACGATGTCAGTGCCTCCTAGGCTACCACCAAAGTGAAATATAATGCTTGAGGAAATCCCCGAGATCACCCCTCCATAAAGTGCACCAAGGAAAATGTCATTATTAGCGATAGGCTGAAGATACTTAAACAGATCTAAGGCGAGTGAGAAAAATGCCAATCCCCAAATAGTTTTAAAAACGAATTTTCTATTCACTTCACGCCAAGCTAAGACAAATAAAGGAATATTCAATAAAAAAGTCATCAGTCCTATTGGAAGTTTTAAAGTATAGTAAAAAAGCAAGGCAATTCCGCCCACTCCACCTCCACCTAATCCAGAAGGGACAATAAATCCCTGAACACCATAGGCTGCTATGATAGCTCCTATAGCGATACTCGTGATCCCTAGCATAGACCTTACTCGTTTCGTTAACTTCAAGTGGTTACCTCCTATTTACGATGTCCCCTAGCTCACGATATACTTTATTATACAGACATTCGTCTTTTCAGTAAAGAATAACTCGCACGAGGGGTTAGAGACTGTTGACCCATAAAAAAGGATCCTCATCGAATGAGAATCCTTTTTTATGGCTTATCCGTTAGTGAGATTTCCGTTTTCTCCATGCGCGGTAGGAACCCCAACCCAGGGCACCAACCAGCAGGTAAGGTAGCGCATAACCTATCCCAACGACCAGATAATTAAGAGCATTCCAGGTACTACTTATTGTTTTTAACACAGCATCTTGAGTGGCTCTCCAAGTATTACTCCAGGAGACGACTTGCCAGGAATTTTCAACATTTATATTTGGTGTTTGTTGAGTAACGAGCTGTAGGTTCATCGTGGAGTAATCCACGATATTGTTCCAGAGTTTAAGCTGACCCTTCAGTCGTTCGATTTGTTGCCGGATGTTGGTCAGCGCACTTTCCACTTTCAGAACATCATCCACGGTCTTGGCCTGGTTTAAGATTTCGAGGTAACGCTTTTCCTCGGTTTCAAGCGTCTGCAAGCGAACCTGAGAATCATAGTATTGATTCGTAATGTCATTGGCAATTAGGTGTTCATCAAGTATTTCACCCCAAGTAGTAAGAGAATCTCGGAACCCATTAAGTTTGTCAGCGGGAACTTTCAGCGTCAGATGAGCCGTGGATTGACGATCTGACCCGTTTTGTTGAGACTCAACGACATACCCCCCCATCTTTTGAACTTCCATACTAATCTGAGTCACTACATCATTAATGGTTGCAACTTCGAGAGTTAATGATAAATTGTGGGTGATTTTCCGTGGGGTTCCAGCATCAGCCGGAGGAACAATCGCTGCGTTGGGTGGAACAGGAAGGGTTGGGCTAACACCCTTGTCTGAAGAGCTCGCAGGACCTTGCAAAGACGCCGTTTGAGGCGCTGAACTATCTATTGCTGTCTTAGTGTCGTTCGGAGCTCCACCGCCTTGAGATTCGGTAACATTTGAGCTTTTCAAACTCGGAAATGGTTGAGATAAAGATGAGGATTGGTTTGATTTTTCTGTATTTCCGATACGCGGGAGGAGATTAATAGAACCGTTCATGATCCCTTGCCCAATGATCACAAAGAACGCTAGGCCTACGAGCGAAATTCCAAGTCTCCACGATCTATGCCCAAACAGGATTCGTAATCTGATGTGTATTCGTTGAACTAATCCCACCTTATAAGTCACCGGTAATCCTACCAGATCTTCTGCAATAGCCATTTGTTTAAGGGATTTTTGCTTAATATTTTGTTTAATCTGCTCCCTGTCCTCTAAATCTGACTGGACTGAGATTGTATGGAAGAAAGCTTTTATTCGAGTTAAATCACCATCTTCTTCCCAG
>DHWG01000142.1:0-20210 GCA_002413075.1 Desulfosporosinus sp. UBA5188
AGTACGGGGTACTACTCCCACTTGTAGAAGTGGGAGTCTCACCATTAGATAAAAACCGTCCCTCTCGTAAAGGGACGGTCCATTGAGGATTATTTAAAAATTATAACTCTTTCGATACTGGATCTGATAATCCACCGATACATGAGAATCTTTAATTTGTAGCCGCGGTGTCAGATCAGGATACATAGCTTCTATTGTACACGTCATGATACCTTGTGTTTTAATCGCTAAACGAATTGTTTTGTTATGAGGAGGCGTTCTCTGTAGTTTGAGTGAATAATTTCCCGAGGGTTGTTTCACTCCCTTCAGTTCTAATTTTTTCGGGAGTTTGTTCATGGGTAAAAAGTCATCCGTTTGAATTTCAAACGGTTGCTCACTGAACAAATCGAAACTTATTAAATATGGTTCCAGTCTATAATTTAAATTGAAAGAGATATCGAGGGCTCTCAGAGAGTCTATGTTTTGTTCTGACACAGTTGCATCGACGTTTATTGGGGATGATTCATTTAGAATGGGTACAAATTGACTCTTTCCTTCTTCTCCATTTAAATCTTTCACTAACTGGTCCGGCAGACGTTCATCAGAAAAAATATGCACCGATCCATCAGTTTTCCCTGACCATTCTTCTCGAACTGTCACGGTCTGTGGGTAATCTCTAGAATATACTGGCACTAACCCAAGCGCTAATACAAAGAGGCCCATAACGATCAAAGCAGGTTTTCGAGCATAATACAAAAGTTTTTTATACCTGTGACTATTTGTGATTGCGACGTGGAAAGCAGCTAAGAAAAAAGGGATCAAAAGCAAACTATAAATTCCTAAAAAAATGATGGAATATTTGTGGATCGCCTCGTAGAAACTCACCCATTGCTGAGAATTTAAGAGTTCAAAATGCATCGTATCAATAAAATAGGGGCCCATCAAGACCAGGATAATACTGGGTAGGAATAACTGTAAATCCATGCACAGAAGCCAAAATACAAATGGGAATGCCAGGTCAATTCGAATGAGTGCCAAGACGACACTAACTCCAAATAGTAGCAAGACTCCAGTCAGCCAATATAGGTGTGGATCTCTGGCTAAGGGGACTTTATGAAACCAACTCGCTAAGAAAATAAAAACGCCTAACGCTATACCAATTCGTGCCACGACAAAAAGCAAAGGATAAGCGCTATACAAGATCTGAACGTGTTTAAGCCAATTCCAGAGATTTTCCCCCAACCCACTCAGCCCAACGACCAACATGCTCAGTAGACACGTCACCACTAGAATCCATAATATTTTTTTCCAGTTTAGGATCTGCTTATCCAGGCTTTTACGACTATGCTTCAGCAAGATCAAGCCAGTCACTACGAAGGCTAAAAAGGTAAAGCAACGAAGGACATTACTCGTGACTATAAAAACATAATTTCCTAACTGAAACGGTAAATACAACACATCCCATTCATTGGGTCCCTGCTTTTCCAGCTTGATAGAGGTAAGTAATTGATGAGTAAAGTCGCCAACCGTCTGCATTTCTTCTAGAGAAACACGTTCCGTAAGGTCTTCTGGACGATGATAATAGCCTGCAGGACGCCCGGATATTCCCAGTCCAAGAGCTGGAATGCCTTGATCTAAGAAAGAGCTAAAATCACTTGAACCTCCTTGAGAACTTTCACGGGTCATCATGATTTCATCTCGACTGAGATGAAATGGAATAGCACTATCGCGTGCCAACGCTACAACTTGTTTAATTAACTCAGGAGGCGCCGATTTTTTACCTGCGACATCTATTTGCAACGGGGTTCCAATCATGTCAACATTAAGCATCCAGCGTACGGCAGATAAATCGGCTTGTTCGGCATAGAATTGAGAACCGACCAACCCACTTTCTTCCGCTCCAAAGAAAATTAGTTGAATGGTTTCTTGATGAGTTTCTTTACTCAGAACTCGAGACAGCTCTAGCAAAGTCCCTACCCCTGATGCATTATCAATGGCCCCAGGAGCATTGATCGTGGCAGAATCGTAATGAGCACCCCCAATAATTGTATCTGGAAGTGTTCCCGGTAACTCAGCAATAATGTTTTGGCTATTGATCAGCTCTACCGTCTGTTCTGGTTGTAAAACGGAGGCCTCTCTTATCACTACTTTACTAAAAGGCTGTTCACGTACCTTCCAGCCGTTTTGCTTTAAGACATAACTAATATACTGTGCTGCCGCTAACTCCGACTTACTTCCAGTCGGTCGAGGTCCAATTTTTTGGGCAAGATACTTTACATGATCATAAGCTCTCGTCGCTGAAAATCCCGATGAAGAAACATGAGGGAGTGGCGCCTTATTACTCTTCGCATAAACAAGCCAGGTCAATGCAAACAAACTTAAAACAGTGATTAATACTATAAAACTAGTTTTAGACAACTTCATATATTTTTGCCCTTTCAGCATATTAACTTACTTTCAAAAATTTATGAATAATTTAGAAGAATTATGCCTTTCAAAACTTTTAACCTCTTAGACATTTATGGTATGATATAGACAATATTCTTGACCTTGGGAGAAGTATGTACGATGTCAAAACCTAGATTCATCTTTCCGATCCTCTTTCTATTGTTATTCAGTCTGGTGTTGTTAAGTGGGTGTTCACTTAAACTTCCTAAACTTTTCCCTAAACCAATCCCGGTTTCGGATCTGCCCGCTGAAGCACTTTTTGTTGATAGAGAGGCAATCTATCAACGAACAATTACTCTCATTGAGTCTTCAAAAACATCTATATACGTTGAGCAAGCTGCGTTTGATGACCCTCGCCTTGTTCAACTTATCGTTGCAAAATCTCATGCAGGGATTGATGTTCGCATACTCTTAGACCAATGGCAAAAAATCAACCGAGCAACACTCAATCAATTAAAGAGTCAAAATATATCAATTCAATATTATCCTGCGCAAAAAGGGCAATATAACCATACCAAATTTTTACTGGTTGACCAAAGTATTGCCATGATCTATGGACCGACCTGGACTGTTGAGGGTCTGCTAGCCCACGATCTTGCCGTAGAATTATCTGGAAAATCCGCTTGGAAA
This sequence comes from Desulfosporosinus sp. UBA5188, assembly GCA_002413075.1. Taxonomy (GTDB): domain Bacteria; phylum Bacillota; class Desulfitobacteriia; order Desulfitobacteriales; family Desulfitobacteriaceae; genus Desulfosporosinus. Next base: position 3,058 of record DHWG01000142.1, read on the forward strand.
GCCGCAAATTTATTCTCAAAGGATTGGGAATTCACAACGACTTTCCCCTTGACTATACCTAAGGACTCGCCACTACCTGATGACAAAATTGTATTAGCCACCAACGCCAATGTTAAACAACAGCTTACCGACCAGATATCAGCGAGTACAAAATCGATCTGGATAGAGATCCCAGAAATAACTGATCTAGATTTAATTCAGGCACTGAATGATGCTGCCGAAAAAGGGCGTGAGGTTCATCTGATCTTAGATCAAGCAGAGAAGAGTAATACCCCCAAAGATAAATTTCCGTCCAAAAACATTACCATCCGACATTACCCAAGTAAACCCCCGCTGGGAATGCATATAGCGATTTTTGATAATTCATCGTTTCTGTTCAGCAGTTCGACTTGGACGCGCTATTCATTTGTCGCCAACCATGAATTTTCCATTACGGTTCCCTCTCCTTTAGCCTCCGCTAAATTAGGCGATTTGTTTAAGCAAGATTGGGAAAAAAGTACTAAGTGAACTCGTTCAGTTAAGGCTGAACATGGAATGCCTGATTAACAAACTAAATAGACGTAAGGAACAAACTTAAGTTTGTTCCTTACGTCTATTTATATGAGTCATCATAGGGTTGACCCTCTTCTTAAATTTGCGCTTACACTAATTTAAGTCTAATTCATCTAAGTGCTTGCAATCCCCAACAACCCTTGGGATCCACCGGTCTCCAACGACCTCGAAAATATTCAAGGCAGTATTATGCTGCCACGGTGATTTCGCCCACTCATGAACCTCGAACCCTAGCGCTTTCGTTACGAGCATCTTTAAGGTTAACCCATGGGTTACAATACAAACGGTCTCTTCCGAGTGGCAGTCAACAACTTTTTTCAAAAATTCCCAAGCCCGTTCCATGACTAATCCCATATTCTCACCACCAGGTGCGGAGACAAGATGTGGTTCAGTGTCCCAAATTTTAAAGACCTCTGGATTGGCTTCTCGTATTTCTTGCCAGATACGCCCTTCCCACTCGCCAAAGGCAAACTCGCGCAGTGCAGGATTTGTGTGGATTGTTTCAATCCCCAGTTCACAACCAATCTCTTCCGCAGTCGCGATTGCTCGCAGTGAATCACTGGAATATATATAATTAATACCCTCGTCCCTTAGTCTAACAGCTAAGGAACGGGCCTGAAGTATTCCCTTTTCTGTCAGTGGAGAATCCAAACTTCCTTGAACTCGCCCTTCGAGATTCCATTTGGTCTGACCATGACGCGTTAAGACGATTCGTGTCATTACTACACCCCTTAAAATGATAAGGGTAGGGAATATTCCCTACCCTCCCCCAACGTGCCGTAAGATTTCAGGTTTCTGACCCCGCTCTCGCAGGTGGGCGCCTAGTTCAAACTTTCCAACTTCCCTAAGAAAGGGCCTGTTGTACTAACTTAACATTCAGTTCCCGTGTCACTAAATAGGATCAAAACCATGATAATCTATACGCACAAGTCAGGATATGTTTTCAGTATATCACTACACGGCAAAAAAATCTCTACATAATGCTTGGAAATTATCGCTTACGCATTTTGTCCTCAACTTCCGCTAAACGATCTTGAAGTAAGGCGATGGCCATTTCTTGATTCCGTACACGCCGACGAAGATGATCCACTAGCTGCGTTAGCTCTGTGACATCTACATTGATTGCTTCCAGAATTCTCGTAGGTTGAGGTTTTTCCTCCTTGCTCGAATCCTCTAGCATCCGTGTCTCATTCAATACGACTTCCGCAGAGCTTTCTTCGCTTTCCTGAACAGGCAAAAGATATCGAAATCGTGCATATCTAGAGTTGCGTCCCGGATGTACTTCAATCGCTCCGTCCTCTGCCAAAGCCTGAATGGCACGTTTCAAGGTAACACTAGCGGCCCCTGTTTCCCGTTGAATATCTGAATATGCTAATTCGAAGTCCTCACCACGATACATAGAAGAAATCTTTTCAAAGAATTGAACAAATTTTCGATGAGTTTTTTCCTTTAATCTCAATCTCAGTCCATCCTTCCATCCTAAATTTGAATTTAATAGAAACATTAATTTATATTATATCAACTTAAAATAGAAAAGCTATATTAAAATAGTTTTAACATAGCTTTTAAGAATCTAATTTAGAGGTTTAATTTATTTATTTCCATAGAGTTTTTGAATAACCCCGTCAGATAAGGAAAAAGTATGTTCCTCAGCTGGGAATTGACTTGTTTTAACTTCTTCATGAAATTTCTGTATCGCTTTAACCGCATCCTGCCCTAGTGATGCATATTGTTTGACGAATTTAGGTTTAAATCGGTCAAATAGTCCTAATATATCGTGAAATACAAGAACTTGTCCATCACAATCAATTCCCGCTCCAATTCCAATCGTAGGTATTGTCAGTCCATTAGAAATTTGTGCTGCAACTTGTCTTGGTATTGCCTCAAGTACTAATAAAAATGCGCCCGCTTTTTCTAAAGCCTGACCATCTTTAACTAACTGCTTGGCACTGTTTAGGTCTCGTCCCTGAACTTTAAACCCGCCGAGTTGGTTGGCTGTCTGGGGGGTGAGTCCAATATGCCCAACTACGGGAATTCCCGCTCGTGTGAGGTCTTGGACGATCGAAGCAACATTTATACCGCCTTCAAGTTTTACGGCATCTGCCCCCCCTTCTTTAATCAGTCGTCCAGCATTCATGATAGCAAGTTCTAAGGTCGCATAACTCATGAACGGCATATCAACCACCACGAATGTCTCAGCCGCTCCCCTCCTGACCGCTTTGGTATGATGGAGCATTTCTTCCATCGTTACTGGAACCGTTGAATCGTATCCTAGAACCACCATGCCCACAGAATCGCCGACAAGGATCGTATCAACACCAGCCTCTTCTACCCACTGTGCAGAAGGATAATCATAGGCTGTTAACATGCTAATTTTCTCACCGTCTTGTTTCATTCTTATAAAATCAGGAATCGTCTTTTTCATTTTATTTCTCCTCCCATATAATAAGACTCTGTAACACAATGGCGTTAACTTGTCATACTTTACTAATTTAAGGCATAGGTAGTAATCAACAAAGGAGGGATAACCATGTCGAGATCCTTTCAGTTTAGATTAATTCTAAAAGGCATTATCTTGGCATCTATTTTGGCAATGTTAATGTCACTGGTCTTCGGTGTCCTACTTACCTACACCTCGGTCCCTGAGTCTGAACTGGCGATCAACATCATCTTTGGAATAAGTATCTTCATCGCCGCCTTAATCACTGCTTACCGAGCTGGCACAAGGGGGTTGTACTATGGATTAGCTGTCGGTCTTGGGTTTATTGTTGTGATATTAATCCTTTCATCAATCTTCGGGGCTAATACACCATCTTGGCTAAAAATGGGAGAGAAAACAATTCTGGCACTTGTTTCAGGGGGTATTGGCGGAATCATAGGAGTCCTTTTCCCTCAATCCTAAGCAGAAGGGAAACAAGAACCTTGAAAAAAGAGAGTAATCTAATACAAGATTACTCTCTTTTTTCTCATTATCCTAATTTTCTATTTTTTTCATGTTGGGACTGAAGTGACAACTAGACGACCTCTTGTTGCCGATCTCTCCACAGTCTCCAAACCAGGAACAACAGAGCAATCCCTACAGCCGCCATACTACTCCATTGCGCAGCAGACCAGTTGAATAAAAACCTCGGGCTATCCCCTCGAAAATTCTCCAAAAAGAATCTTGATAAATTATATAATACCATATACATCAAAAATATTATGCCAGACGGCCATTTCTTTAATTTACATATTACGAGAATAGCAAAGATAATAACATCAACTTGCCCTTCCCATACTTCCGCAGGCCACAGTGGCTGGTTACCAAAAGTGTCTCGAGCAATTGTGCCAACCGGATAGAGAATTCCAAAATCTCCTCCCGTAGGCCCTCCAAATGCGTCACCATTCATAAGATTTGCATCTCGTCCCACAGCTTGGGCTAGTATAAGCCCAGGCGCCGCTAAATCCGCTATTTTCCAGAAAGGCAGCTTCTTAATCCAGACGTAAATTCCACCAACAAATAATGCCCCGACCACGCCCCCTTGAATCGAAAGACCCCCATGCCAAATAGCAATAATTTCACCTGGATGCTCGCGATAGAAGGCCCAATCAAAAAAGAACACCTGCCAGAAACGGGCCCCCAATAACCCAGAGATAAGTAAAATAGGGGCTAAATCCATGATCGGTTCCATATATTCCGGGTGCCCTTCAACTTTGGCAAAATAAAGCGTGATGCCTACTCCAACAAGAAAAGCCAAGGCGAATAGTGTTCCGTAGGAACGGATTGGGAAATTTCCTATGTAAAACCAGTACTGATGCATATTTCCTCCTACTCTAGAATATCCAGGTATTCTAGTTTGGACAATTCATCACTTTGAACATAACAACAGATCCGATGACTACCATCGGATCTGTTGAGCTTATAGACTGTTTAATTTGGCAAAGAAAGGATCGTTTTCATTGAGTTTTGGAATCGTTGCCTCACGATCTATTTTTCCAGTTGGTTTTTGAACTGTTTTGAAATAAGTAGAATGTTTCTTTTTAGCAGCTAAGGAATCCGAGTACAATGTGACCACTAAGATAGAGATTACAATGAGTGCCAATAACCATTGAAATAACACGACTAACACCTCCATGACTATTCTATGACGTATAGTATATTTGTCAAGCATTCCTGATAACTTTTCAATGGAAAGTCATTAGTCAAACGTCGCACACATACGATCACCGGGATGTAAAACTGTCGTAAATTCTGCAGGCGTACCATTGACCGTTATTTTCAGTGAAGCGCCTGGGACAACTTTATCAGGAAACGTGACATAAGGCAAAAGTTCGGAAAGAATTGGCATTGTCTTATACCCCTCTACCTTCAAATCCATACCATCTTTTAGAGGTTGGTCTTCCAATACTAGACGTCCATGAAATGAGATGATGGTTTCTTGAGGCGGGTACTCCACAAATACCCCATTGACACTAAAAGTAATAGGCTTTGGCTCTAAATGTAACTCACTGACCGTGAGTTGCCTTGTGTGAACCTCTATCGAATCACCTTGTTGGATGATATGGCTACCGTCAACTCCACATCCATTGACTAATCGTTCAATGGTTAAGTCAAGGGTACGACTCACTCCATTGATACGAATTTCGATCTTTTCTTTGTTATGACGGATATCGTCCATTTGTTGGCAAAGATTATTTAGGTCATCGTTCGGTACGTACGTTATTTTAGAGCCATCAATAATTATATCTGTTTCAGAAGCCAATTCATGATTCACAAACACCTGAGGAGCGTATAACACTCGTTTTCCATTCCAAGTAATCCACTTTGCCTCTACCTTTGGCAACACATCTTTAATACACACTTGAGCATCAACACCTGGCTCTCCAGCCACGAAGACAATGTTATCTCCCGCTTTAAGTGCTTGATCTAATTTGCCTGGTTTGTCGTTGACCGACAATTGTGCAGCGTTTCCCATACTGCCCTTAATGACCTGCATTTCACGATTCCATTCGAACGTCAAAGCCGATCCAGGCTTCCCAAAAAAAGAACGAGGGAGAATGCCAGCAGCGAGTAGTGCCTCAGCGACCGTCGCTAATTGCAACTCAAAGATTGACACACGCGCACTGTTCACCAACACCGTGTAATACTGCAACCCATTTCCTTCGAGCGCGGCAATTCCAATTCCGATGGGGGTAACACTCTCCGGCCCTCTGATGCTTTTTTCTCCATATATGTCCCCTAACCGTTCTCTGACTTGAATTCCGACTCTATTCTGTGGAATTCCCAAAGTCTCCGCCAACAGTTCAGAAAGCATGGGCGTTAAACTCCCACCGCCAATCAGAATAACGGCTTGAGGAACGTCCTTATTGAGCTTCATAATTTCTCTGGAGATAGACTCAGCGATCTTGCCGACCACGGTTTGAATAACCTTCAGGACGTCATTTTTCTTTGCTATGACTTTAGCGCCTAGAAAATCTTTAAACTTAAGTTCTTCTTTTGTATTTAATTCTCTTTTAACTTTTTCTCCAACTTTAAAATCGAGTAAATAATGCGAGCAGATCGCTTCAGTGACTGCATCACCGGCCATTGGAACCATCCCATAGGCAAAAAAAGAGCCATTCTTTGTCAAAGCGATATCAGCAGTACCTGCACCAATATCGACCAAAGCCAGATTAAGACGCCTCATGTTCGTGGGAATAGCCGCTTGACCTGCAGCAATCGGCTCCAATGTCAGACTGGTCATTTCAAGCTCTACTTGACCTAGAACTGCCACCAAGCCATCAACAACAGTCCGAGGTAAGAACGTAGCTATAACGGAAACGCTGGCCACCTTCCCCCGTTGCCCGATCAAACTGGAAATTTCCTCTCCCTCATTCCACTTGGCTATTGTGCTATATCCTACACAATGATAGCTTTGAGAATCATCCTCTGATGACAATTTCAGCTGACGCAACGCTTGATGAACGGCTTCCATTTCTAAAGCTAGGACATCTTCCCGTTCCCACCGCACCGGAAGTAGTTCCTTATGTTCAACAACCGCCACTTCTGTTCGGAGCGCTCTACCGGCAGCTGCCACGGCAACCTGCGTTAAGTGTACCCCTAACTTCTTTTCTATCTTCTCTTTAACAATAACAACCGCTCTGGCAACTTCTTCTACGTCATGAACTTGCCCATCATACATGGCACGCTGCCGATGCTCTGTTCGAGCACTTGCCAAAATTTCATAGCCTTGTTCTTTCTTTATCATAACAAGTCCCATGACCATACGAGTCCCAATATCTAATGCAAAAATAGGTTCCACTTGTTTCACCTCACTCTCACTCAATTCGACTATTCTCAATAAAAATCCTGCTATTATAGAGAAACTCTCCCTAGGGAAGGAAGTGTCTTAACACGTTCTTTACACATCCCATTGTTAAACACTATAATAGGATATTTCCCATTAATAGTACCCCTATCACGTTGGTCGATCTATGATATAGTGGACATATATTTTAGTTTTGCGAGGTGAAAGTAAATGAAAGATTCTTTTAGAGATATTGCTGAAGAGAAAATTCGAGAATCAATTGCAAAAGGAGAATCAAAAAACCTTCCTGGGGCGGGAAAGCCCATAAAGATTGAGAACCTATATTTTTTGCCACCAGAATTTATATTCGCATACACTGTATTGAAAAATTCAGGTTATCTCAATCTAGTTGACGATGAAAAGGCCCCAGTTTCTTTGAGCAGGGATGACATAAACTTGCTTAATGCGAATGATTGTAATCCTACAGATAATGTTCAAGAAAACAGCTTGGTTCCCTTCGTCAGTGATGAGATAATTTCATTGAACGAAAGCCCTTCCATCCCATCCCATCCAAACACATTCAAGAAAAGGCTCTTAATTATCGTATAATGAGAGATAGTAGACGCAGTAAATTTTAAGTCTCCAATAGAATTCATAGAAACCAGACCGTCTAACAATTGTTAAGACGATCTGGTCGTTTAATATTTTAAACTGATTACACACCTTCATTCCTTACCAGGCCCGAAGGTGTTCTTTACTTACTCATCATCTAATTAAATTTTAGAATATGGCGTGTTTCCCCATATTCCTCAATGTCATGTTTCCTCGTTTCATAGCCCTTGCGTCCCATTAAGGCGTACGTCCCATTTTTTCCTTCTTCAACGCCTGGTTGATTGAAGGCATTAATGTTTAATAGCTCACCTATATAGGCCGTCTCCCACTCAAGGAGAAGAAGTAATTGCCCTACGTTATACGCGTCCAAGGTGGGCAAAGTGATCTTCTGATGTTGGCGCCCCGCAAGTGTCAGGGCATATTCTGTCGCTTTCTGTTCTGCAAATAACAGCTCTTCTAAGGTACGTCCTCCTAGGAATTGAATATCCTCAGGCAGTTCTAGATCGATTGGGATCAATTGAGTTTCTTTGAATTTTTCAACAGTTACAAAGGTTATGACCTTATCATCTGGTCCCTCAACATACAATTGAACTTGTGAGTGTTGATCTGTTACGCCTAAGGCTTTTACAGGTGTCTGTCCGACATGAACAACTTGTCCCTGTCGATCAAACCGTTTACCTAGGCTCTCCGCCCACAATTGAGCATACCAGTCAGCCATTGTTTTTAAGCCGTCAGCATAAGGCATGAATACCGAAATGTTTTTCCCTTTTTGCCAGGACAAATGAGCCAGCGTTGCTCGTAATTGAGCGGGATTGGATATTACCCCTTTGGAATCCCGAATCCATTGATCCATCGCTAAAGCACCTTCAAGAAGCTGATGAATATCGATTCCACAAATAGCAGCAGCCAGCAATCCAACGGGCGTCAGTTCCGAAAAGCGCCCGCCAACTCCAGCTGGAATCACAAACCTCTTATAACCTTCTTTAAGGGCAAGGGGAAGAAGATTTCCTTTTTCCTTATCCGTTGTCACAACAATATGTTCCGCGTAACTATCCCCACAGACTCGACGTAGCGTGTCCCGAACAATCAGAAACTGAGCCATGGTTTCTGAGGTGTTGCCTGATTTGGAAATAACATTAAAAAGAGTTTTGCGTGGATCAAGGATTTGTAAGAGCTCTGAAAACCGGACAGGATCTATGTTATCCATGACATAAAAACGAGGGCGGTGACCGCGCTTCTCAGAAGGAAGTTCGTTATAATAGTAATGATTAAGTGCTTGATGAACGGCCAGTGGACCGAGCGCAGAACCACCAATTCCCAAAACAACAAAGTTTTCGAATTTTTGGGCTACAGTATTGGCATATTCAATGATCTCCACCTGTTGGGTTTGCATGGTAGCTAAAAGCTTAGAGAAATCAATCTCCCCAGCTTCCCTCCGCGTGGCAAGTGTGGCGTGCGCTTGATCCAAAACGTTCTGAAGCCCCAACAATTCCTGTGTGTCAAACCCTTTGGGATTTTGAGGGCCAGACATCATTCCCGTATAATCAATCTTTATTCCAGGTTTTAATTGGTGATCATCCATTACTCAACCTCATCTCTTTAATTTCAGTTATAAGACTAAATTGAAAGCTCATTGGCCAAATCATAAAGTTCTCTGTTAAAGGGGCGCCGTGTGCCATAAGCAGCATCGAGTGGACTAGAAACAACCGCTTGATTGATGTAAGCCGTCATCCTATTTGTGTCATTAGCCAAAAGAATATCAATCGCTTTCCCACCCATTGCTGCAGCAATGACAGCATCTAAAGCACTAGGATTTCCGCCGCGTTGTAAATGTCCCAGTATCGTAATACGAGTTTCAAAGCCTGAACGAGCCTTTAATGCTTCTCCAATGTCATAAGCACTTCCTACGCCTTCTGAAATTAAGATAATACTGTGGTTTTTGCCACGTTGATGACCACGTTTTAATTTATCGCTAATCTCATCCAAATCGAAGGGTATCTCGGGCACTAAAATCGATTCGGCGCCACAAGCAAGACCCGCCTGTAGCGCTATGTTTCCGCAATTTCTCCCCATAACTTCGACTATGAACGTCCGTTCGTGAGAAGACGCAGTATCCCGAATTTTGCTCACTGCATCCACCACCGTATTGGTCGCTGTATCAAATCCTATGGTTAAATCAGTCCCAGCGATATCATTGTCAATCGTGCCAGGAATACCGACAATTTGAATCCCCTGAGCCACTAAAGTTTGCGCCCCTCGAAATGACCCATCTCCCCCTATGACGACCAAGGCGTCTAGTTGAAGCTTCTGTAACTGTTCTAAGGCCTTCTGCTGGCCTTCTACGGTCCGCATTTCTGCAGAACGTGCCGTCTTTAAGATGGTTCCGCCGCGAAGCACAATATCCGCAACAGACCCAACACTCATTTGTTGGATTTCCCCGTGAATAAGCCCCTCGTAGCCACGGCTTATTCCATAAACATCAAGCCCGTGGTAAATACCTTTCCTGACCACTGCCCGTAAAGCTGCGTTCATTCCTGGAGCATCCCCGCCGCTGGTTAGCACTCCAATTCGCTGTATTACACCTGACATAGGCTCACTCCTCATCCTGTCTATTAGAATGGTTTTAGTTTATTGTCCTACCTGAAATACCTTTAAGATACCTTTATAGGTCTTTTCTAAGTCATGATCTTTGGTCAGTTTAGCTTGCATCTTCTTATAAGAAATAATCATAGTAGAATGGTTACGATTAAAATAACACCCAATTGCGGGATAAGAGATCTGGCAAAGTGTCCGTATTGTGTAAATTGCCAATTCTCTCGCTTCATTGACTTTTGGTTTTCGCCTGGGTCCTAGTAATTCCTCGATGGGAATTCCCATCGTTTGAGCCACTATTTTTATGATATTCATGGGTTCAGTCGATATATTTTTTTTTCTTTCTTTATCATGCCAATATTCCTGGAAACATTGCACACTTAACTGATCTAATTGTATTTCGGCAAATTCAACAAATTCTTCAATGATGCTCAAAGCATCCGTTAAATTGTCTATACGCATAGCGATCAGCCCCAGAACCTCCGCGTCAATAAAAAGATGCTTTTGTTGAATATATTCCACCATAAATCGCTCTATTTCACTTACGAGAGGAACAGCAATTGGAATGACTATACCACCTAAAAAGCGCGAGGCGAGCCGCTCCCCTATAAATTCAAGTTGCGGTAAATCGGCTTCAAGTGTGATCACCATCTTGCCCCCATTGCCAATGACATATTCATAGGTGTAATGGAGTTCCTCAATTGTTTTAACTTTTCCTTCCAATAATTGGAGATCATCGATTAGCAGTAACCGCGTTGTGCGGTATCTTTGCCTGAATGAATTAAGGGTGTTAGTCTGAGCGGCATACGCATACTGACGAGCAAAAGATATTGCATCCACGAATATCCCTGCCTGATTATGTTGGTGAAGATAGCGTAACAGGGTTGTTTTACCAAGTCCCTTTTGTCCATAAACCAACGTAACATTCGCAGCCTTCTCTAACTCGTAATTCTTAATTTGACGCCATGCTCGAATGTTAAATTCACTTAAAAACCAGTTCAAGCGTGCCTCTCCTTTACTCAAACATGATTAGGATTATGTGTCACTAGCTCTCGTCTGACCTCTGGTCTCTGATTAGCCAGATAATGGTAGCACTCATCAGCAATAGCGGTTAAAGGTTTATTTCGACGCGTTAAGAGGTGAAAACCTCTTTCAATACAAAAATCTTCAACATTGGCACACACTAAACCGGTGTTATCCGTAGAGTCTAACGCATACTTTGATAGAAATGAATACCCAATCCCAGTGCGAACAGCATTTTTCACCGCTTCTGTACTTCCAACCTCTAAGGCTATGTTAAAGTCATTTAAGTCTAGACCACGTTTTATAAGAGCCTCCTCTAAGGCTCTGCGATGGCCAGACCCGATCTCCCTAATAATCATAGGATTTTCCTTAAGTGTGTTGATATCAAGGTTACCTAGTGAACTCATGGTATTTTCATAGGAAATGACTAAACCCAGTTCATCTTTCAGCCAAAATTCAGACGTTAGTTTTTCAGTATCAAATATGGCCCCAACCACGGCAAAATCGACTTCCTGGGCAAGGACCTTTTGGGCCATTTCAAGACTATCCCCTATGGACAGTTTAAGCTTTATTTCCGGAAACAATTTCCGAAAAGAGGCTATGTAAATTGGGAGCAAATATTCACCAGGAATATGTGAAGCGCCAATATGTACTTTCCCGCTCATAACCCTTTCTGAACCACCGATTTCTCGCATTAGCTCTGTCCATTCGTCGTTCAAACGCAAGGCATGCCGGTATACAGCTTCCCCTTCAGGGGTTAGGGCAAAACTCTTTCCTTTGCGGTATAGCAATTTAACCGCTAACTTTTCTTCAAGTGCCCGCATCTGATTAGAAACTGCCGGTTGGCTAATTCCCAATTTCCGTGCGACAACCGTAAAGCTTTGTTCCTCTACAACTTGACAAAACAGACGCATCAAGTCTAACATAAAAATTCCTCCAATTGAGATGGTAAAAAGAAGAGGGCTAGGCCCTCCTCTTTTGTGATGATATATAGTTACCTTGACCACGAACGCTAGGCTTGCATAATAACTTTTTTCATGGTCTGTGCCTCTAAGGGTTTATCGCCGCGATCTTTTGGAACACTGACAATACGATTAACTTCCTCCATACCTTCAATCACTTTTCCAAAACCAGCATATTGTCCGTCCAAGTGGCTTGAAGCCTTAACAACAATGTAAAATTGAGAACTAGCTGAATTAGGTGCTGACGTCCGAGCCATTGAAATAACACCAATATCATGTTTTAAGTCATTTTTAAAACCGTTACCAGAAAACTCGCCAGGGATTGTTTGCTTACTGCCGCCCATCCCTGTTCCATTAGGGTCACCGCCTTGAATCATAAAGCCTGGGATAACTCTATGAAAAATAAGGCCATCGTAAAAGCCTTGTGAGACGAGAGATACAAAATTCTTAACTGTTTGGGGCGCTATCGACGGATAAAGTTCAATCTTAATCATACTGCCGTTTTCCATCTCAATGGCTACGATTGGGTTTTCCTGAAGTTCAACTTCCTTTGCCTTGTCATTTGTCACCTGAGTGACCTCCTTCATGTTGGGTTTTATCCTTTGTATTATACCACTGCACATAGAATTTCCCAACTGTCTATAAAAGCGTTTGCATGACCTTACTTCGCAAAGCTCATTTCATACGACTTTTTCGAAAACGAAAAGAGCCTCTCAAAAATCAAGTGGCTCTTTTCGTTGGTGAAAGCTATGTTATTGAATTTTCTCCAAATCCCAAGAATCGTAGGCAAATTCACCAGGTAGAATATCTAACTGAGCCACAATAAAGGCCCCTAGTTCGTCACGATCTAATCGAACAACGGTTCCAAGGCAGTGATTCGATGTTTCAATGCGGTCTCCTACTTGAAACTGGCTTTGCCGGTGAAGGGAAGAACCTGTTCCAGTTTTGCGATTTATCGCTATCATAACATTATACCCTCCCTTTAGTAGCTTTTTATTGTTTTATAATAGCATAAAAGGTATAAAAAATATATAGCACAGTCAGAAAATTCTAGCTTTTTTATACAATTTAGAGACTACTTATATTCCCCCACTAAAAGGTTATTTCAAACGTGAAATGTACGTTAAAATTAATTTTAGATTTAATACATGTGTAGATATCGATCCAGTTCCCATTGTGACACTGTAACACTATAACTATCCCATTCTTCGGTTTTCGCCTCAACAAAGCGATGATAGATATGATCACCCAGCGCCTCACGTATAACAGGTGCTTTACTTAATTCATCCAACGCTTCGATTAAAGTTCCTGGCAAAGACGCTATTCCCATAGCTTTACGTTCCTCAAGCGTCATAGCGTAAATATTTAAATCAACGGCTTGCGGCGGAGTGAGTTTGTTTTTAATACCATCAAGCCCCGCTTTAAGCTGGACTGCCAGTGCCAAATACGGATTACAGGAAGGATCTGGGCTCCGTAATTCTATGCGGGTCGAAGATCCTCTTTTGCCTGGTATACGAATTAGTGGGCTTCTATTACGACCAGACCAGGCAATATAACAAGGCGCTTCGTACCCAGGCACTAGCCGTTTATATGAATTGACGGTTGGATTTGTGATGGCCGCAAAGGAACGGGCATGTTTCATCAATCCTGCTATATATTGATAAGCAATCTCGGAAAGCTCCATGGGACCCTCAGGATCATAAAACGCATTTTTACCCTCTTTAAAAAGTGACTGATTACTGTGCATTCCTGAGCCATTAATCCCGAAAATTGGTTTGGGCATGAACGTTGCATGCAGGCCATGATGTTGAGCAATCGTACGTACAACAAAACGGAAGGTAGCAATTTTATCGGCAATATCCAGGGCATCTGAATATTTAAAATCAATTTCATGTTGTCCAGGAGCCACTTCGTGATGTGAGGCTTCGATTTCGAAGCCCATTTGTTCTAAGGTCAAAACCATATCACGACGAGCATTCTCACCAAGATCTACTGGTGTCAAGTCAAAATACCCTGCTTTATCATGTGTGATGGTTGTGGGCCGCCCCTCAGCATCTGTATGAAACAAGAAAAATTCCAATTCTGGTCCGACATTTAAAGTGTATCCCATGTCAGAGGCTTCCTTGAGCACTCTTTTTAAAGCGCTTCGCGGGCATCCTGGAAAAGAGGTTCCATTAGGGTCATATACGTCACAAATAAGCCTAGCCACTCCCCCATCTTTGGGGCGCCATGGAAATACCACGAAAGTATTAGGGTCGGGACGCAAATACATGTCTGATTCTTCTATCCGTGCAAAACCTTCAATTGAAGAACCGTCAAACATGAGCTCTCCATCTAAAGCCTTTTCCAACTGTTCGATGGTGATGGCAACATTCTTGAGAATTCCAAAGATATCTGTAAACTGTAGCCGAATAAACTTAACCCCTTTTTCATGGGCTTCCCTCAAGACGTCTTCTTTGGTCATCATCATGATAGAATCTCTCCTTCCACTGTGGCAAATGAAAAATGCCCATGCGTCACCTTTATATGGCTCAGCACGGACTACTTTGTCCTATATGTATAAGTATATCCATTCCCATTTGAATTTACAATGGCTTTTAATACTCAATTCCTTGACGAGCCATAATACCCTGTTCAAATGGATGTTTTCTTTGAACCATTTCCGTCACCAGATCAGCTCTTTCTATGAAAGCCGGTGAAGCATTTCTGCCGGTCAAAACCAACTCAACATGAAGGGGTTTATGGTTCAGTAATTCTAAAACTTCACTCTCTGGTATTAGCTCAAACCAAAGCGCGTTAAATATTTCGTCAAGAATGACAATATTCCATTCTCCAGACGTTATGATTTCCTGAGCTCTCCTAAAGGCGATACGCACTTCTCGGATATGTTCCCCCAGATTTTCGCCTTTATGAACCCATCCCTGGGCTCCGAAGTGTTCAATTTGGCATTCTGGTTCCAAGCGTTTTAGAGCTTTTAGTTCTCCTGAACCGCCTTTGCCTTTCATAAACTGAATAATATAAACCTGATAGCCATGACCTACCGCACGCAAAGCCAAGCCTAGGGCAGCGGTTGTTTTCCCCTTGCCTTCTCCAGTATAAATTTGAACTAATCCTTTAAAATTACCTTCCACTTATAGTCCACCCCTTAGCCAAGTCTCCAATTGAGGATGTATATAGACAACATTGGGGGACATTTTTATTTCAGGAAATCTCTCTAGGGTTTGCCGATTAAAGGGAATTGAAAAGAATATCTTAATTGCCGACTTCTCATCCCGAGCTCTTAGCTCAACCTTATCAGGATAAAGGTAATAAGAATAATTACCATCACGCCAGGTAATTTCTACTTCCCCAAGCTTAACATGGATGATTCCAAATTCCTCAACCTTAACGGCTTCAACGCCAATAAAAGGGTGTTTAAGATATTCCGATTCAAAGGCAACTTGACCCACTCTGAATTGAGATTCCAAAAGTTGTTCAACAATCAGTCGTGCTGGGCTAGAAATGTCTTCAAATACACGGCGCTCACTTCGCAACTCATCCAAGATTTGTTCAAATTTTCGAACATGGATTGAACGAACTTTTTGGGCCTTCTTTAAGGCTTTTTCGAAGGTATGATACACGTCTTCCAAACATTCGAGAAGTATTGCATCTTCCTCACACATTTTAATTCGCCCCCACCCCGGTCTCCCCATTTAATTGGAGAGTTCTCTTTAATGCTATTCTATCTGAAACGACTGGATTTATAAAGGTGATTTATAATTTATTTGTAATCATCCAGTGATTTTTTTACGACGAAGCCGTTTTGAAACCCGTTGGACTCTGGTTTCAATCCAATCTGTCATCATTTCTGCATCCCGTCCCATTTCAAGAGCCTTCCAGTAACACTCCAAAGCATTACGAAAATTTCTTTGCTTTTCATACAACTCTGCCAAATGAACCAAAGCCTCCAGCGCGAACTTACCCTGTCCTTGGGGACCGTCTTCTGATATGTCTGCAGAATTCGATGGTGCTTCCTTTCGTTCCCGAACTTCTTTCACTGCGTCCAAGGCTTCATGTATTTCGTTCATTCGCACATCATCTGTCATCTCGAAGAGACTCAAGGCCTTAAAATAATAGAGTTCAGCCTTTTCTAAATCCATAGAAAGAAAGATTAGGCCTGCTAAGTTTTGATAACGCAAGGCAAGTTCTACATCTTGTTCTGGATAAAATTGGATGGATAATTCTAGGTAATATTTTGCTTCTTCATAGTATTCTAAAATTTGTTCAATCTTACTTAAGAAATAGCAGCTCTCACTGAAAATAGCTCTCGAATCATATTTCATACAAAGGGCAACCGCTCTTTGTTGACATTCAAGCGCTAGACTCATTTTATTGTGTTCAAAGTAAACTAACGCCAAGTATTGAAGTGTATTCGACAAAGACACCATATCTTTTATTTGGGCAAAAATCTTACATGCACGCTTCAAGTATCTTGAAGCCTCTGTTTTTTTACCCTGTCTAAAGGATAATTCTCCTAACAAAACATCTGACTCTGCTTCCCCTTTGGGAAACCCATTATATCTACAAATTCTCTGTGCGTGTGAATAGGCTCTATTAGCTCTAGTCCAATCTTCAAGAGTGGCATAGGCTTGACCAAGGTCTGCATAAAGCATACCCAGCCTTAACTGTGGAGAAGAGTGAGGATAAACAGCGATTGCTCGCTCATACTTCTTGCCTGCCTCTTCAAACATCCCCTTTTTAACTGAGACACTTGCTAACCCTGCCCATGCTTCAGCCATACCTTTAGCATTATGAATGTCTTGACAGATACGTAACGCTTCTTTGAAACCTTCTTCCGCTAACTCTAAATTTTCTAAGCGCACTCTCACTGTCGCTAACAGTCGTAATGTAAAGGCAACAATTTCTGGAACTTCTAATTGGTAGGCCTTTAAGAGCCCCTGCGAAAAATATTTTTCGGCTTTAGTATACTCTTCGTCTCCCAGATACTGTGTTCCATTCTCCATAAGGGTTCGCCAAACTGATAACTCCGCATCATGCATAATATCGCCTCCGTGTCTGCTCCATCTTATGCACGAGTTGATTTATGGGGAATAACATACAAGGAAATCCACAAAGGAACTTTATAGACATAAAAGTCGAAATATGA
>DHWG01000142.1:20395-20687 GCA_002413075.1 Desulfosporosinus sp. UBA5188
CGAAATATGATAATCTAATTTCAACGAAGGGAGTGTTTTTACCCTATGAACATATATCGTCCAACCCAATCTTCAAATTATTGGATGGTTGCACTCAAACTTCTCGGACTCATGTTAGGTCTTTATTTGTCATTTTTAGTCTTAAGTAAAGTCTTCACATGGGTGTTTGTCATAACCTTCTTCCTGATACGCTTCCTAGTAATTATGGCGGTCTCTTTTATTGTCCTCCATTTTTTTCTTAAATTATTATTTAAAATAAACTTATTTCAGTTAGTGACCAGTAGACTTTTCT
>DHWG01000202.1:0-3698 GCA_002413075.1 Desulfosporosinus sp. UBA5188
AATGCAGGAATATTTGTCGGTAAGGAGCCAGAATACCTGAAATGGCTGGTCAAGACAGTTCAAGAAGTTGTGGATTGCCCCTGCTGTATCGACAGCCCCGACCCAAAAGCAATTCAAGAGGCCTTGTCCGTGCACAAAGGTGTGGCGATGATTAACTCCATATCCCTAGAAAAATCGCGTTATGATGCGTTGATTCCTGTTGTGGCAGGCACAGATTTGAAGGTCGTTGCGCTTTGTATGAGCGATGAAGGAATGCCTGAAACCATGGATGATCGTTTAAGAATTGCTGATAAACTCATCAATGGGCTCGTGCAAAATAATGTGCCACTTGATCACATTTATGTAGATCCACTGGTACAACCAATTTCGACGAACAGCACATTTGCCGTCGAATTTATTAATTCTGTAGAAGCAATTATGACTCGATTTAAAGGCGTTCATACTATGTGCGGACTGTCTAATATATCCTATGGCCTACCAGAACGAAAATTTATGAATCACGCCTTTGCAATTATGGCCATTGGCAAAGGGTTAGATGGTCTGATTATTAATCCCTTAGACAAAATGATGATGGCAAGCTTGATTACAGCGGAGACACTGGCTGGTAGGGATGACTATTGTGTCAAATATCTTAAAGCGTATCGCAGCAAGCAATTCGAATTTTAAGTTAATAGTTGGATCTCCTTTTCTAACCAGAGGTTACGGCAGTATTAGACCCCGCATTTAATGCGGGGTCTAATACTGTCTATGGGTATGTATATAAATGAGTTATTCATCAAGACCACGAATGTTAGGACCACGAATGTTATATTCTTCCCAGCGCATGTTTTGTATATAACTTATCCTTTATCTGATATAATTCATGTTCATGTAGGATGAAACCGCGGATCATGAAGCAACATATGAAAGTGAGAAATGTTATTCTTGTGCCGGTCAAGTTGTGATACCTTACCTATCTGCACGATTGGGAGGACCAAACGATTCACGAGTGGACGAATATATAATAGTATCTGCGGATGATATAGAGGTATATGTACATAATGGACTCTATAATTTTGAAATAGCATCGTCCATATTTGCTATTGATTTAAGTGATTCGCTTGTGAAAAGCAAACTCAATGAAACTTTGCTTATCTACTGAGTATTATCACAGCTCTGATATCTAGAATTGTTTTGGCCTACCCCCAAAAACGGCTTCATTTTTACGAAAAACTAACAGGTAGAGTATGGAGTGATGACGTGAGCGAGCAGGTTTTGAGAGATACCTTAATATCAGCTAAGAACGGTGATCCTCTCGTACGAGAAGATTTTATAACCTCTCATAAGGCATTTATAGCTAGGGTAAGCTCCAAGGCTTGCGGTAGGTATTTAACGTGGGAGAATGACGATGAGCTCAGCATTGCTCTTTTAGCCTTTAATGAGGCCATTAACAATTTTGACCCCCATGGAGGGGCTTCATTTTATAGCTTTGTTCAAATGGTGATCCGCCGAAGGTTAGTGGACCATTTTCGCAAAGAAGGCAAAAATCAACATCTTTCTCTTTCGCCAATGGACCCAGAAGATGAAGAGTTGAGTCGCTACGAGCTTGATACTTCGCTAGAGCAATATCAAGAAAACGAGAACCAAGAGTTTTTTGCGCAAGTCCTTGAACACTTCGTCCGCGTGTTATGTGACTATAACGTAACGTTAGATGATTTGTTTAAAGTCTCCCCAAAGCACGGCGAAAGAAAGCAAACGCTCACAAGGGCAGCCCTGGCTTTAAGCAATAGCCCTGAGCTTATGGGGAAGCTTCAAACACATCGACTTTTACCCATTAAAGAACTAGAGTTACTGACCGGCATAAAACGCAAAGCCTTGGAAAAAGGACGAAAATATCTAATCGCCTTGGCCCTCATTTTATCCAAACCGGATTTTTATCCCCTGAAAAATTTCATGCAGATTCCAGAAGAACCAACAGAGAGGGTGTAGCAAAAATGAAGAAAACAAAAGGTCTTGTGATGCGTACCTCTCCAAAGGTTACTGGCATCTTCACGGAAGAAGGGGACTTTATAGAAATCCCTACGCCTAAAGCACCACCTGTCGTAGGCCAGACGATAGAAGTGACGATAAACCCTAGGCGTTTATGGGTGATTCATAATTCCGTCGTGAAGTACGCCTCGGTTGCAGCCGTTTTGTTCCTGGTTCTAAGCATCAGTGTCTTCTACTTATTTATCCCAAATATGGCCGTGGCTTCGGTCTCCCTAGATATTAACAATGGCGTAGAGATCTTGGTCAACAAAGATGGTAAGGTGATTAAAGTGCAAGAGGTCAAGGGTGGTTCAGATATCGTAGAAGGACTATCCATCAAAGGACTGGACGTCTATCAAGCCGTTGATCTAATCATAGGAAACGCCCATCATAAAGGAACGTTCAACGAAACTCACAATCTAATCTTAGCCAGCGTGCTACCGGTCAATCGGTGGGGAAACCACCTAATTGATACAGAAAAACTTAAAAACTCAATCCGTGATGAGATGACTAGCGGTAACATGTTCGGAACTGTGGTGGTTAGTCAAGCGAACCAGAAAATCCAACAAGCAGCGAAGCAACAAGGGATGACCGTGAACGGCTATTTAATTTACGCCCGCTGTGAAGAACAAGGGTTAGCTGTTCAGCCTGATACGCTTCGTAATGATGCACAAAGGGCCTTGGTGGAGGCGAAGGTGAGTGTAGCCAGCCTTTTCCCTGAAGAAAGTTTCGAAGTAAGCGCCCACGACGGAGAAGGTAACTCCCCTGACACCCAGAGAGAGCCCAATCTTAAACATGGTCCAGAATACCAACATCCTTTAGATATGGAATCACACACGACAGGGGACCATAGTACCGAAAGCCATGTTTCCCCAGACCACAGCATGCCCGGGCCTACCACACCACTGCAGCCTACGAACCCACCCCATGACGGGGAGCATACAACGCCAATAATGGGAGGACATGAGTAAACCGTGAAGCACTCGAACTGAATAAGCGTATAAAAATAACTGGGCCGCATCAAATTGTTGCAGCCCAGTTATTTTCATTCAGTCAATCGTAACATTAGTCACAGTTTTCGCTATGATTCTCGCTCATAGTCGTATTATGATGTTCAACCGGTTGCGCGACATGAGTTTGCTGGTGTTGAACTGGAGCGACATGGGCCTTGGCAACAGGTGCTGGGGTGACATGGGTCTTTGCAACAGCTGCCGGGCTAACATGGGTTTTCGCGGCAGATGCTGGGGTAACATGAGTTGTTGTGACAGCCACTGGCGTAATAGGTACCGGGGTCACGACCGTTGGGGTAGCAGGAACTGGGGTAGCAACGTGAGGTGTGACAACTTCAGGCGTGATATCAGCTGTCGTGACATGAGTTGGGGTTGTTGGTGTTGCGTTCGCAGAGGTTGTTGCACTCACTACAGCAACGCCTCCCATTACCAGTCCAAGAGACAGAGTACTAACCATTAACGTATGTTTAATATTTAACATTAAATCATCCTTCCAATTGTTTTTGTTTACTTTATGACAACCGTGCTTCGCTTTTTTAGGTATCGCTTCCAATGATCCCCCCTGCCTTCACTAAGTTATTCGACACGGTTGATTCTTTTTTGGGGGTAGGTATGTATAATTTCGAATATATCAGCGTCGGAAAATCTGGCGGCGCACTATTGACCGAATCGGTTCAGAGT
>DHWG01000202.1:3981-6866 GCA_002413075.1 Desulfosporosinus sp. UBA5188
CCAAAGCTTGTTATGAAAATGTTTGGCTGGTTAGCCGAAGGGTATATCAATCAATTATCAAGTAAGGCCGAGCTTGACTCTGAAGCTTTATACAAAGAATTTGATGAATTCACTCTATGTGTCGATTTATTAAGAAACAATCTATATAAGGAGGAATATTTGCCGTGAATGTTATCGAAATCAAACAATTAACCAAAGATTACGGAAATAGAAAAGGTGTCTTTGATTTAAACCTTTCGGTAAAAAAGGGCGAGGTCTTTGGATTTCTAGGACCCAATGGCGCTGGAAAGACCACCACCATAAGACATCTTATGAGCTTTATTCATCCCGACCAAGGAGAATGTTTTATTAATGCCCTCGACTGTCGTAAGCAAGCAGATATCATCCAAAAAAGCGTTGGGTACCTACCCGGAGAAATTGCGTTTATGGATGATATGAGTGGCCTTCAATTTATAAAGTTTATTGCAGACTTGAAACATATCAAGGATTTTAGCCTAGCGGAAGCACTCATTCATCGGTTCGATTTAGATCCAAGTGGCAAAATTAAGAAAATGTCCAAGGGCATGAAGCAAAAGATCGGTATTGTTTGTGCCTTTATGCATAACCCAGATGTTTTAATTCTAGATGAGCCCACGAGTGGACTTGACCCTTTAATGCAAAACGAATTTCTTGAACTTATCTTATCAGAAAAAGAAAAAGGTAAAACAATCTTTATGTCATCCCATAATTTTGAAGAGATTGAGCGGACCTGTGATCGTACAGCCATTATCAAAGAAGGTTATTTAGTGGCTGTTGAGGATATGAACATACTGTCACAGACCAAACGAAAATCCTTTATCATCACTTTCTCAAAAGAAGAGACGGCTTTACAATTTTCTAAAGAAGATTTTGAAGTTCAAAAAATCCGAGGAAATAAGGTCACCGTTTCCGTTAAAGGCAATATAAAGTCCTTAATAAGTAGTCTAGACATTAAAGATCTTGATGTTAAGACTCAGACCCTGGAGGAATTATTTATGCATTATTACGGAGGTGGAGAAAATGTTTAGTTTGGCGTTATTTAAGCGGGAAATGAAGGCCAATATCACGCTTCTCACGATATTTATTTATCTATTAACGATGTATATTGTTTTGATTGTGTACATGTTTAACCCTGGAAGTGGTACGGGCTGGGATGATATCATTAAATTATTGCCCGCGGTCATGAAGGCGGCTGGCTTTACTGCTGCAGGAAATACCCTCATTGGAGCAGTGGCTACTGGTTTATATGGCATGATCGTTTTAATGATTCCCATGGTATTTACTATAATTCTTGGGAATAAACTGGTGGCAGGATATGTGGATCGTGGATCCATGGCCTGCCTGTTAGCGACTCCCAATAAAAGAGTAAAGATTGCACTAACACAAGCCTTAAGTCTTTGGGTAAGTATTGCGATATTGATCACTTATATCACAGTTGCAATCATAGTTTCCAGCGCCATAATGCATCCAGGGTTGCTTGACATCGGAAAATTAGTGCAGATGAATATAGTTTTATATTTTCTTCACATCGCCCTAAGCGGAATATGCTTTTTTGCCTCCTGTATCAGTAATGATACGAAGCGTTCCTTTACGATTGGTGCCGGGATACCAGTTGCTTTTTTCCTCATCCAAATGCTTGCGAACATGGGCGGGAAGCTGGAAAATCTGAAATATTTCACACTATTTACGCTCTTTAATACCACAGATATTATGGCTGGCAACAGTATAGTTTCTCCCGTACTAATATTATTAGCAGTGGCCATTGTATTATATGGTCTTGGTATATTTATCTTTTCAAAAAGAGATCTACCCATATAAGCCTAATTATACGTAAACCCTAAAGTGAGTGGACTGAGTATCATTTTAGCTGGAGCGGTTCTTGTTTTAATCAGTTACTTTTTAAGTTAAGCCTGAAAATAACTAAGAATACAACGAAGAAAATAAAAGCGTCACAAACAATAAAGTGTTTGTGACGCTTTTAGCATTGGTTTTATAAGCGATACCCAATCGCTGTGCTGGGGTTGATAATTTTCCATTTACTTTCGTTTCGTCGCAGAAATTATGAAATGTCCGTATGTCATAAAATGTCGAAATATTAAAGTTCATAAACTTTTTATAATGTTGAAGCCTCACAGAATGCCCCTCAGAGGTTTTTTTAGGGGTGATTTCATTACGAACATATTGTCGAAACATTATAGTACGTATGTTCTTAATGCTTGAAATGAGTTATAATACGAAATACAGGTAGAAAATGATTTCTAAGATGAGAGGAAAGGTGACGGTGAAATTATGAGTGAGAAAATTCAAGTGATTTATGGCGGACAACAAATGAGGAAAGCGCGTCTGAACGCAGGGATCGGGAGCCAAAAAGAATTAGCCGATCGAACTGGTATTGCCCCTAATATTATCAGTGATCTCGAACGTGGTCAACGCATGATGAGCCAAAAGTGGTCTGGACTTATTAGCGAGGCAATTGCGACGTATTCTAGTTGATATAGAAAGGAGCAAGAAATCATGGAGGCAGGGGCGGGGATGGAACGATTTCTGAATTTATCGCTGGGCAGTCAAGTGGGCGCGAGTGGTGTCGCACTCATTGCAGTCCTCGAATTTAAACGGTTGCTTCAGCATCAGGCAGGTTATCAGCAAGAAACGGGAACAAGTACGATCAGACTCACCGCCGAAGAATGGCGAACCATCGCGGGTATTCATGTGCGTAAAACATTCGAACGAACGAAAGCGAAGTTAGAAGAGCTGGGAGTCTTGAGGATACAACGAAATGGAAAGTTGCTAGAAATTACGCTTTGGCCATCCTCTGGGACAAGTCGGGAGACGGTTCGGGAGACAGAGTTGGGGACAAGTTGCGAGAC
>DHWG01000202.1:7024-8387 GCA_002413075.1 Desulfosporosinus sp. UBA5188
GACAAGTTGCGAGACCAATAACGGGACACGCAGTGAGACAGGAACTGTCTCACTGCGTGAACGCGTTCTAAGTTCTAAGGAAGACGAAGTCTTCCTTAGAACGGAAGAAGCCCCTGGTAACGTCGGTCCCTTAAGGGACCCGTTAAACCGTTATTCTTTGCATCGTCAATCTATATATATTAACCACGAGATCAATGGAACAACGCTCCACGTTATGATGGAATATCGAAGTTTGCTACCCATTGGGTACAAGAAGTGGGACATGCACTAACCCCCTACGAGAAAGAGGGCTTAGTCCGGTTTATACGGCTAGGCTATACGGAAGAACTTTGCGTGGAAGCCCTCCGCTGTGCCGTGGCCGCTGACAATCGCCAGATGGGTTATGTCATGGGGATACTGCGGAATTGGTATCGCGAAGGCGTCCGATGTCTGGAAGATGTGGCCTTGGCTAAAGAGCATTGGGACGATCAGCGCTTTCTAAAACGCGCAAAGAACTGCAAGGTGTGATCTCATTACTTAAACGTCGGTTAACCTGTTGACAGAAATATTTACCATCGAGTATACTGAATATAGAACAAACGTTCCTGGGCAGGGAACAGTTCGCACGATCTCTACCTGCCCTAGAGATCAGCGAAATCCCTTCCCAGAAAGCAGTCGGCAGAAGCCGGCTGCTTTTCATTGCTTGAGAACGTTTGTTAGAAAGAGAATCAGGTCGAAAGGAGGTGAATAAGATGGCTGTTATTGCGACTGCTAAAGACACTATCATGGTGGTAACCTATCAAACCGGTTTAACCCCAGAAGGCTCTCCGAAACTCAGTCAGCGTAGCTTTCCCAATGTGAAATCCGCTGCCCTGGACCAGGATCTGTATGATGTGGCCAATGCCTTTTATGGTCTTCAGGACTATCCACTCATCAGTGTGCGTCGGGACAATCGAATCGACTTGGCCGAATAATCCCAGAAAGGATCGTAGGATGACTAACAACGAAGAAGGCCTAATAGGCCGAAAGGAAAGGAGGGAAAACAAATGGCTAGTGTCAGCAAAAAAGTTCTCCGTATGACCTTTAACAATGCCTCAGGCAGTGCGGTCAGTTTCACAATACCGGAACCCAAAACCGATTTGACGGGAGCGGTCATCGAAGCCGCTATGGATCAAATCATTGCTAAGAATATCTTTATCAGTGCCGGCGGCGTGCTCGTTTCTAAGCGAGATATCAAGCTCGTCGATACGACCACCGATGACTTGTATGAAGTACCAGTAGTCTAAGCACATCAGCGAAAACTGAGGAGGAGGTAGATCATTAAAGCGTCCTTCCTCCTCTTAAGACAAACACTTGAAGCGAATCATTGGCATAATCATGAATA
>DHWG01000202.1:8621-12199 GCA_002413075.1 Desulfosporosinus sp. UBA5188
GTGGTGAGTACTTATTTACTCGTGCGCATCGAAGGAAAGTTGAACGAACTGTCTTTAAGCATCACGGATCTTGCCAAGGCCGTTGCCGTCCTGAGAGGGTAGGAGAAAGGGGAACTAGGATGGATTGGCAAAAGATCGTGATACACCACACCGCAAGTCCCACGGAAGTACGGCGCTCAGGTAAGCTCGTTCCAGTCAACGCAGCGATGATTCGGGAGTGGCATAAAACAAAGGGTTGGAGCGATATCGGGTATCACTTTGTGATTGGACCGGATGGACACTGTGAAGAAGGCAGACCCATCTATAGGCCCGGGGCACATTGTAATGTAGCCCATCGTAATTTTATCGGAATTGGGCTCTGCCTCGTGGGGAATTTCAGTGAGACGGAAGTTCCCGATGCTCAACTCGTCGGACTGGTGAATAAAGTCGTACAACTCATAGAAGCCTTTAAACTGGGTATCGACGCGGTTGAGCTACATCGAGACGTACCAGGAGCTGCCACGGAATGCCCAGGACGATATTTCCCGAAAGATGTTCTCATGAAGAAATTGGAAAAGAGTCTTAGTTGAATCGTGAAGAAACAAGACAGTTCTCGAGCAAGAAATATTAGACCCCGCATTTTAATGCGGGGTCTAATATTTCCTAGGGGTGAGTTTATTAAGACGTTATTCATTGGGATCAAGAATATTTAGATCCTTCCTTGATGTTTACTAACCGTTCTTAAGGCCATGGTCACCTCTGCACCAAACAAGACGATGATACAGACAATATAGACCCATAAGGTGAACAACATAATGAAAGTCAGGCTTCCATAGATCATTTCGTATTGTCCCAAGTGGAAGGAATACCAAACGAACACTTGCCGGGAAAGGTATATTCCTATGGTCGAAACCAAGGCCCCAATCACGAGATAGAAATTCTCGATCTTATGTGACGGTAAGTAACGATAACAAAAATGGCACGTCAAAAACAACAGTAACGGAAACGACAGACTAGAGATGTCATGCAAGAGCGTTAGCCAGAAAGTTAAGTTGCCTTTCGTAAAAATTCTTTCAACCCAGGGCAGTGAGACCGTTGTTGCCAATGAGGTCATAACCGTCAAAGTCAATAGTATTCCGAGCATACCGAAGCCTACGAGGTATTGCTTGACAAAGGACCGACGATCACGAGTTTCCCATATCTTGTCAAGCATCTGCTGAAAGGAGACAAATCCGCCCAAAGTGGTCCAAAGTAAGCCTATAACACCCACAAGGCCCACTTGCCTGGAGCCCAAGGCCACCAACCTTGAGACGATTTCAACAATGTATAATTTGGCGTCAGGAAGGGTTGGAACATAGGATTGTAAAATATCTAACAAGAAATTCTGTACAGGCGTATTTGGAATAAAAATCGAAGCACCATAAACAAGTAATAGCGCTAAAGGAATCATGGCGGAAAGTCCAAAAAAGGCAATTACGGCCGCTAACGCAAGGATATTATGTTTGGTAATTGATCTTACGAGACACCGTATAAATTGTCCAACAGGTATAAGGTTAATGACCATTGATATTTAGACCCCTTGTCTATGTTATACGATTCGTCATTAGTTTAGAGCTGTTGTCCTTTCAATGACTTAAAATTCTTGAATGAATTAGGCTAGGCAATTATTTCCGGAATGGGGAAACATATAAAGACGGTTGTCCCTCTAGAACTTGAATCGAAACGGATTTTAGCGTTATGAGCTGCTGCAATCTTGTAGCAGGTTGCCAGACCCAACCCAGTTCCATTATCTTTCGTCGTAAAGAAGGGCGTTCCTATCTTACTCATATTCTCGGTAGGAATACCATCTCCCTCATCTTCAATGGCAAGCACTACTCTGTCTTCCTCCACATAGCTATTAACCCTAAGACAACCATTTCGATGCATTGCTTCAAGTCCATTGCGGGTTAAATTAAGAACCAGTTGGGTGATTCCTTTTTCGTCGAGGACTAGGTTGGGAATCTTCCCCGGAGTGAAGCTGATTTGTTTATTTCGGGTAAAAGTATCTGCTTCTATAAGAGGATATAAATTACTTATAATGTCGTTAAGATCTTGAACTTTCGGTTTAGTTTCTTTTGTTTGAGTCAGTGAGAGAAATTTTGTAATAATCGAGTTGGCCCGATCCAGTTCCGAAATCATCAAGTCGAAGGTGGGCGTCAGAGCTACATTGACAGGTCTTGCCCCCAACAGTTGGAGATAACCACGCACAGTTGTCATGGGATTCCTTATTTCATGCCCAATGACCGCCGCTAATTGTCCTACAAGGTTGAGGCTTTCGAGTCTAGCGAATTCCTTATCAGCTATCTTGCGGTCTGTAATATCTCGGAAATAACAAGACATTCCGGAATCTATTGGGTAGGCATTGATCTCAAGCCATTTATTACCTAAAACTTCGGAAAGGATTTCAAAAGATACTGGCTTTCTCTCGTTAATTACTTCCTGATAATGTTGTAGGGCAATAGCGTCGGGACGACATACTTCAGTAATCTTTTTCCCCAGCCATGCATTACCAGATTTTCCGAAGGCTATTTCTGCTGCACGATTGATATGAGTGAATTGCAAGTTCTTATCAAGCGCAAAAAAACAATCGGTCATACTTGCGAGAATTAAAGCCGTCTCTTTTTGAGACTTAATTAATTTCTTTCGAGATAATTTTCGATCAGTAATATCCCTATAATAAACTGACATACCAAACTGGGAAGGGTACGCAGTCACTTCAAACCAAGTGTCTTGATGAATAAGTCCAAGACTTTCGAAGATAGTTGGTAAGCCAACTTTCTTAGCGTCTTGAAGGTTTACTTCAAATAAGGTTCCTCGTGCCTGGGGCAGTACCTGCCAAAAAACTTTACCAATAAGTTCTTCTCGTGTTTTGAGAAATAATTCTTCAGCCCTTTTATTAACATAGGTTAAGTTCCATTGATTGTCTAATACATAGAAACCATCCTGTATATTATTGATACTATCTGCTATGAGTTGGTTGCTCCGAGAAAGGTCCTCCTCTAACTTAAGGTTTTTAGAAAGTTGTATTACCTTGTCCATTTGCATTCGCTTCATTTCAGTAATGTCATTATAGGCGAATAAAATGCATCTTTGATTATCCATTTGTATTTTCTCAGCTGAAACAATAACAGTACCGGTTGAACCATTCTTCATAATTAAAGAACCTTCATAGTTCTGGACAGCCCCTTGTGCCTCTAGAATCTCTATTTGTTCTCGGAATTCATTTTCAGGCACACCAATTTCTATAGGCGTTTTGCCAATAACATCTTCACGATTAAAACCCTTTGTTTCAAGAAAACGGAGGTTAACATCCACATATCTATAGTCAGGCTCTCTTATAATAGTCATCATATGAGGACCGAGTTGAAAAGCCTTAGAAAATCTCTCTATCGCGCTTCTGAGCGAATCTTGTTCCTTATTTCCATCAGTTACAGCTTTTATGGCTTCAGATGAATCTTCGTTATTGGGCATATGAGAACCATAGAAGTCAGCTTCCCTTATAAACTCTGCTCTCAATGAAAAAACTCCTTCCGGTTATTATTTCATTCTTTTGTCTTTCT
>DHWG01000202.1:12409-14088 GCA_002413075.1 Desulfosporosinus sp. UBA5188
TTCTTTTGTCTTTCTCTTATAAGGGAGCCTAGTAAAGTTTGGCAGTTAAACTAAATCACTTTACTAGGGCATTTGTTATGCAGTTTATAACTTATGTAACTTGTAACCTATAATATATTATTAGACAAAATATTTCCAATTATTTTTATTCATCAAATAGAGACTCCCACTTCTACAAGTAAGAAGTTCCATTTTGGAGTTGAAAACGGAAAATAGCCACGACTTGGCGTTACCAAATCGTGGCTATTTCCATTTTATTGGAGACAGGCCGGCCCCCTGTGATTATTCTTGCTTCGCATAAGGAATAAAGCGAATTAGTGAACCAGTTGCGCATTATGTTTAGTATGCTCATAATCCTTAGGTATTATCGCTATTCATCTTTCTCGTAAATGCAAGAATGGCGCCGATCTCTCACGATCTCCTTGCTGTTTCGTGAAGCAAAAGCCAAGGTTTTCATAGACACATACTCCCTTCTTCAGCAAGTGCAATAAAAGCATCTTCAAATTTTGCAGTATTGGTTATCGTTATTAATTCATCGGCTGTGCCAATTGCTTTTAGATTACCCTTAACCATAATGCCAATTCGGTCAGACAAAGACTCTGCTTCCTCTAAATAATGGGTAGTTAAAATAATTGTAACCTTGCCCTTTAGCTTTTTAATAATACCCCAAAGCTCCCGCCTTGCAAGTATGTCAAGCCCAAGTGTAGGCTCGTCAAGAAATAAGATTTGCGGCTCTGAAATTAAAGCCATTGCAATACTTAGCCGCCTTTGCCAACCGCCGGACAAAGTTTTCGCTTTGTCCTGTGCAATGTCAGATAACCCGAAGGAGGAGATGGTATCTTCGGCTTTTTGTATAGATCGCTTTTTGTCACTTCCGTATATACCCGCAATAAATTCAAGATTTTCTCGAACAGTTAGATTAGGAGCAGATTAATGTTTCCTGAGGTGAAACATTAATCTGCTCCTTTACTTTGATTGAATTTGAAATAATGCTATTACCTAAAATCATCGCATCACCAGCTGTTGGTTTTGTAAGGCAGGATAGCATTTTTATCGTAGTGGATTTTCCAGCACCGTTTAAACCCAGTAAACCGAACAGCTCTCCTTGTTCAATTGTTAGGTTCAGAGAATTGACGACTATTTTCTCCTTGTATTTTTTCGTGAGATTGGTCGTTTGAATTGCTATCATTCCTTTTCCTCCTCACTATCGCTGATTTTTTTGATTTCATTTGCAAATGTTAAGCTGTCTTCCTCGCTATGCTCAGGATAAATTTCTTTGCCTTTTCCTCTGAAAATTGCATCTGCAATTTTGCTGAAAACACTCATTCGTTCTATTGCGATACCCTTTTGGGCATCGGCAAGTATAATCAATGTATCGCCGGATTCAATCCCAAACATATCACGCACTTCCTTGGGAATTACAATCTGTCCTTTTGGACCCACCTTGACCGAACTCATATATTTACGATCGTCCTTGGACTTGCTCTTCATATGTAAACCTCCAGTTTGTATAACAAGTTATACTTGTATAACAAATTATACCCTCTACTTTGAATTTAGTTAATTACTTATGACGCCAAACATAAATAATAATGGAGTTGCAATAATTCGCAACTCCTAAAAATATAAATAATATAAATAATATAAATAAAGGATTACAAAGAAATAGCAGATGTTAA
>DHWG01000203.1:0-5255 GCA_002413075.1 Desulfosporosinus sp. UBA5188
CAAGCCGTGGAAGAAGCCCGTATTCAGCAGATGCTTGTCGAAGAAAATAAATTATGGCAACAGGGATGGGTATTGCTGGCGGGCATTGATGAAGCGGGACGGGGACCGCTGGCTGGCCCCGTGGTAGCTGCAGCGTGTATTCTTCCGGTGAGATTTAATTTGCCGGGTGTTAATGATTCTAAAATGCTGACTGAAAGTAAAAGAGAAAAACTTTACCCTCTGATTCAAGCTCAGGCCATTGATTATGCTATTGGAAGTGCTGAACCAGCGGAGATTGATGCCTTGAATATTTTACAAGCGACCAAGCTCGCCATGAAACGCGCCGTTGAGGGATTGACAGTCCGTCCAGACTATTTATTAATTGATGCTCTACAACTCTCAAATGTTCGTCTACCTCAGCTCCCACTGGTGAGGGGAGATCAATTAAGTGCGACCATCGCTGCTGCCTCAATCTTAGCAAAGGTAACACGTGACCGCTTAATGGTTGAACTCGATGTCCTTTATCCTGACTATGCATTTTCCAAGAATAAAGGGTATGGAACCAGTGAACATATGAAAGTTTTGCGACGATTAGGCCCCTGCCCTCTTCATCGAAGAAGTTTTGCACCGATGAAATTAGGGATCTGAGCTATGAAGAATACTCCATAGGGGACGTTGCATTTGTAATATTTATTGACCATTGCTCGTGAATGTGGCACAATAAGTTGTACTCTTAGTTCGTATCTATCTAATTTTGACAAGGAAAGGAGGGTAAGAGGATGGGAGATAATAATTTTGCTGGGGTAGCGGTGTTCCTTGTTGGTGCAATTATTGTATCCATGATTATGATGTTAATGCCAAAGTTGTTGGCACCCAACAAACCACACAGAGAAAAGCTTACGACGTATGAGTGCGGGAACGAGACAATCGGTCGAACCTGGATCGGATTCAAAAGTAATTATTTCATGGTTGCCTTAGTCTTTGCAGTCTTTAGTGTTGAAACAGTTTTATTGTATCCTTGGGCACTCACGTTCCAAAAACTGGGAGCATTTGCCTTTGTGGAAATGTTCGTATTTATTGTCATTCTCTTAGTCGGTTTCTGGTATGCTTGGAAGGAAGGCGCTTTAGAGTGGATGTAACCTTAGAAAAACGGATGCGCGATGACGAAACATTGCTCGAAAAAAACTTTGTGGTTGGTAACTTAGACAGCCTTCTGAATTGGGCTCGAGGGCATTCCTTCTGGCCAGTTACGCTGGGGTTAGCCTGTTGTGCAATTGAGATGATGGCGACTGGCGGACCTCGTTATGATATTTCTAGATTTGGTTGGGAGGTTTTTCGTGCTTCCCCACGTCAAGCGGATGTCATGATTGTAGCAGGAACCTGCACACGGAAGATGGCGCCCTTGTTACGTCGTATTTATGACCAAATGCCTGAGCCCAAATGGGTGATTGCTATGGGCAGTTGTGCGAACGCAGGAGGACCCTTTGTTGATTCGTATTCCATGATGGCCGGCGTTGATAAAATTGTTCCTGTGGATGTTTATATCCCTGGTTGCCCCCCGCGTCCTGAATCCTTGTTATATGGGCTATTACAGCTTCAGTACAAGGTTTCAAATCCCGCTAAGGTGAGGTTAATGAGACATGGAAAATAATGAACAATTACTACAACAAGTGAAAGATCTCTCAATCAAAGTAAATGGCGAAGTCGAAGAGAGTTTTGGTGTGCTTGTCTTAAAAGTGAACGCTGCATATATTACAGAGACGTTGACGGCAGCCAAAAAATTCACAGACGTTCCCTGCGATTTTCTCCACGATCTCTGTGGATTAGATCTAGTGGATCACTTTGAAGTGGTTTATCAGTTGTCAAGCTTGCGCGGCCCGCAGACGTTACGCGTTAAGGCGATCTTGAACAAGGAAAATCCAGTGGTAGATTCTGTGACACGACTATGGGAGGGCGCTAACTATTTAGAGCGCGAGGCCTATGATATGTTCGGAATTATATTTAATGGACATCCCAATCTTAAACGAATCTATTTATGGGATGATTTTGAAGGTTATCCGTTGCGCAAAGACTATGTGACCGAGCCGATTGAGGTTCGTAACATTACTCGCACGCGCATAGAAGGGGAATAGGGGGAAAACCATGAGTATGAATATTAATGACACAGAAGAACTTATTTTAAACATGGGCCCCCAGCACCCAAGTATGCACGGCTTGTTTCGCATGGTGGTCCATTTACAAGGGGAAACAGTGACCAAAATTGAACCTAAAATCGGCTATCTCCATCGAGGCATGGAAAAACTTGCTGAAAGCCGAACCTATGCCCAGTTTATCCCTTATACAGACCGATTGGATTACCTCGCATCGCCGCATAACAACTGGGCCTATGTCCAAACCGTTGAAAAACTTATGGGCGTTGAAATTCCTGAACGCGCAGAATACCTTCGGGTTATCTTCGGTGAATTGTCTCGGATCGCTAGTCATCAGGTTATGATTGCTAGTACAGCACTTGATATGGCGGGTTGGTCTGCCTGGTCTTATGCTTTCCGTGACCGTGAACGAATCTGTGATATGTATGAGATGACGGCAGGTAGTCGTTTGACCGTCAATATCATGCGCATAGGGGGACTCAGTGCAGAGCCACCTGAAGAATTTTGGCCGGCGCTACAATCGTTCCTAGATGACACTCCTGAGATGCTCGAAGAGTATTACGGTATCTTTTTAGGAAATGAGATTGCCCAAGGCCGTTTGAAAAACGTGGGGATCTTATCAAAAGAACTGGCTGAAAACCTCTCAATTACCGGTCCAGTATTACGAGCGTCTGGTGTTAAGTACGACGTGCGTAAAGCAGAACCGTACAGTATCTACGATCGATTTGACTTTGATGTACCGGTTAGAACGGGTTGTGATAGTTATGACCGTACTATGATAAGAATGGACGAGATTGTAGAAAGTATCAAAATCATTAAACAAGCGGTGCGCGATATTCCTCAAGGGCCGATCATGGCCAAGGTACCTAAAGTTATTAAGCCTCCAGCTGGTGAAGTTTATCACCGCGTTGAGAACCCAAAAGGGGAACTGGGATTTTATATTGTCAGTGACGGAACCAACAAACCAGCACGAGTGCGTATCCGCCCAGCGACATTTATTAATCTGCAAATGCTCCCGATTGTAGGTTTGGGTTGGAAAATCCAAGACGTTGTGGCGATTTTTGCCACCCTAGATGCGGTCTTGGGTGAAGTTGACAAATAGTAAATTCCAATGAGGGGAGAAAAAGATGGAGACTATTAATAATCTGTTGCAGACTTTTAATGATCTGTTTTTGATTATTGCCCATGCCATCCGTAGTCTTTTTGCGGATCCCCACTCGGTTTGGGCTAATTTAACCATGGATATCATCAATTTTATTATCGTGGTTATCATAGTTGTCCTGGCTGCTTTGATCTTGATTTTACTTGAACGTAAAATTGCAGGTTGGACTTCGCAGAGGACAGGCCCTAATCGTCTTGGTCCGCGTGGATGGTTTCAGACAATAGCAGATGCCTTAAAACTTATGGGAAAAGAAGATGTAACTCCGGCAGGCGCTGATAAGCTAATCTTTAAAATCGCGCCCATGATTATCTTCTCACTTCCAATGATGACCTTAGCTGTCATTCCTTATGGGAAAGGCATGGCGCCCCTTAATCTCGACTTAGGTATTTTTTACTTTGTAGCCATCTCCTCTATTTCTACACTGGCTTTCTTAATGGCTGGATGGGGCTCAAACAATAAATACTCTTTACTCGGAGCTATGCGGGCTGTCGCTCAGATGGTCAGTTACGAAATCCCCTTGCTCTTTTCTTTGCTTGGGGTGGTTATGATTACGCAGTCCTTTAATTTAAGCGTCATTGTCGAAGCGCAATCGACGATTCCCTTTATTGTTCTTCAACCACTAGCGTTTGTAATTTTCATCATTGCCGGTTTGGCAGAACTCAACCGGGCACCGTTTGACTTGGTTGAAGCGGATCAAGAAGTCGTCGCCGGACCGTTTACTGAGTATACCGGACTTCGCTGGGGATTATTTTTCCTGGGGGAATACGGGAACATGACGGCTATGGCTGCTCTTGGTGCAACGGTGTTCTTAGGCGGTTGGCAGGGACCCTTGATCTTACCAGGTTTCGTTTGGTTCTTTATGAAAACAGGGATCATCATCTTCTTTATGATGTGGGTTCGTTGGACTTTCCCTAGGATTCGTATTGACCATTTAATGAACTTAGCTTGGAAAGTATTGTTGCCACTTGCAATTTTAAACATTTTGTTAACGGGTCTGGGAATATACATTGTCCGATTCGTGATGGGGGGGTGACACAGTGTTTGGTAAAGGTCTATTACAAGGTTTAGGCATCACGTTCAAACGCATGGTCGGTCCTAATATCACAGAGTTTTATCCAGAGGAGAAACCCAATCTCCCGACCAGAGTGCGTAGTTCCATGGGACTCGATAGGAGTATATGCATTTCTTGCAACATGTGTGTGATGGCTTGCCCGAACAAGGTCATTAAATTAACCAGTGAAAAAGATGAAACAACTAAGAAAAAAGTTCTGAAGACCTATCATATGGATGTTGGTCGTTGCCTATTCTGCGGCATGTGCGCCGAAGCTTGTCCGACTAAGGCTATAACAGTGACTCAGGAGTACGAAAATGCGATCTACGAACCTGATGAGCTGCAGTGGGACATGATTGCACGGGCTGAGCGAAAAGGGAAGGTGGAGTAAGCGTGGGCACTATATTTTTCTTCATCTTTGCAATCCTGGCGATCGCCGCTGCCTGGGGTGTGGTCACCTCGAAGAATATTATGCATAGCGCGCTCTACCTGGCACTATCCTTTGCCGGCGTTGCAGCGCTATACATTCTCATGAATGCGGACTATTTAGCCGCCGTCCAGTTGCTGGTCTACACGGGAGGCATAGCCATCATGGTCGTCTTCGCCGTGATGTTGACCTTGCGAGGGGACGTCCGTGAGAGCAATCCCGAAAACAAAGTATGGGGCTGGGGCGCCATAGTAGCAACCTTCATGTTTATCATGATTGCCACGGTCATCCTCACAAATGCAGACTGGCGTATTTTACCCACCGCGTGGGACAACGTAGGCTCCGCCGCGGATATATCCCTATTACTTCTCACGAAGTTTATGGTTCCCTTCGAAGCAGCGGCCGTTTTACTGACCGTAGCCTTAGTGGGAGCTGTGATCTTAGCGAAGGGAGTGAAAGTGAGCAAATGAGTATAAGTAATCTAAG
>DHWG01000203.1:5456-8886 GCA_002413075.1 Desulfosporosinus sp. UBA5188
AATTTAAGTGTTGGCCTCTCAACGTATCTTCTGGTTGCCGCAATGCTCTTTTGTTTAGGGCTTTACGGAGTCTTTGCAAAGAGAAATATGATAGCCATCCTCATGTCCATCGAACTAATGCTTAATGCCGTAAATATTAACTTTGTCGCGTTCAATCGCTTTCTATGGAACCAAAAAGTTGACGTCCACTATGTTCTGACAGGGCATGTGTCAGCACTGTTCGTCATTATCGTCGCGGCCTCTGAAGTGGCGGTAGGGCTGGCCTTAGTCATAGCGGTTTATCGAAACCGTCATACGACGAATGTGGATGAATTAAATTGGTTGAAGTGGTAAGAGAGTCTATGGAGAAGGTAGGTGTTCAAAGAAATGCATGATCTCTTTCAGTGGGCATGGTTAATTCCTGCTTTGCCCTTTCTGTCGTTTCTACTCATCGCCTTTGTCACGAAACGATCCAAAGGACTGTCCTCCACAATATCGATACTCGCGATTCTCACCTCGCTTGGCATAGCGATTGCTATAGCTTATAGCGTCATTTCAGCGGGTGCGGAAATTGTGGAACATCCTGCGATCACCAACGTGAATTGGCTAAATATTTTAGGTTTAAAGATCGACTTTGGCACAATCATTGATCCCCTAAGTGCCATGATGTTATTCGTCGTTACCCTAGTAGCAGCCATGGTCCAGATCTATTCACTAGGCTACATGCATGGAGACAAGGGCTGGTCGCGATACTATGCGTACCAATCACTGTTTGCCTGCTCAATGCTGGGTTTAGTTCTGGCAACGAATCTGTTACAACTCTTTATTTTCTGGGAATTAGTGGGACTATGCTCCTACTTACTGATTGGTTTTTGGTACTTCAAAGTCTCAGCGCGGGAGGCCGCCAAAAAAGCCTTCATGACAACACGAGTCGGAGACTTTGGCTTACTACTGGGGATGTTATTTCTCTATAGTAAGTTTGGAACGCTCGATTTTGCAGCACTTTCAACAGCGCTGAGCACGAACTTTCAAAACATCGCCGTCGTCGGCACCGTCTCCTATGTGACCGTCATGTCGTTCCTCGTCTTTATGGGCCCCCTGGGCAAGTCCGGACAGTTTCCCCTACACGTCTGGTTACCAGACGCTATGGAAGGCCCGACACCCGTCAGTGCCCTCATTCACGCAGCAACCATGGTTGTCGCCGGGGTTTACCTAGTCGCCCGGATGTACTTCCTCTTTGATGCTTCTGACGCCGCCTTACAGTTCATTGCATCCTTAGGCGCCTTCACCGCCATCTTTGCAGCATCCATCGCGATCGCGCAAAATGACATCAAACGGATTCTAGCGTATTCAACCTTAAGCCAACTTGGCTATATGATGTTCGCCCTTGGAGTGGGTGCGTTTAGTGGCTCCATGTTTCACCTCATGACGCATGCCTTCTTTAAAGCCTTGATGTTTTTAGGCGCAGGTTCTGTGATCCATGCGCTGCATGAAAAACAAAACATTTGGGATATGGGCGGACTCTTGAAGAAAATGCCAATCACGGGCTGGACCTTCGCCATCGGCGTTTTGGCCATCTCCGGAGTGCCACCCTTTGCAGGGTTTTTCTCGAAAGATGAAATCCTCGCCAGCGCCTTGAATAGTGGCCACCCCGTCATCTATGCAGTCGGTCTGTTCACCGCCTTCTTGACCGCGTTCTACATGAGTCGCTTGTTCTTTGTGGCGTTCATGGGACCTGAAAAAGAAGAAAACCATCCTCATGAATCGCCGTGGAGTATGACCATTCCCCTGATGATTCTCGCCTTCTTCAGTCTAGTTGGCGGATGGGTGTCCTTACCCGCGCATAATTTTGCTTATTTTGTTCATTTCGGAGAGTACGAACCGGAAGCTATCCAATGGGGTTTAGCTGGAATTTCCGTGCTTGCGGGACTTCTCGGGATTGGACTCGCTTATCTCATCTACCTTAAAAAGGCCATCTCATCCGAGAGCATCGTGGCCCGCTTTCCAACGGTTTACAAAGTACTCAGAAACAAATACTACGTTGACGAGTTTTACCTCTGGATTATTGATCATATTATGGGTGGCGTAAGCCGAGCCTTGTATTGGTTTGACATCTACATCGTAGATGGAATTATCAACGGAATCGCTCTGATTACGCGCGGAAGTGGTAAAACACTTCGCCTGACAAGTACAGGACAAGTACAAACGTACGCTATGGTGTTCTTTCTAGCGATTGTCGTTATCTTTATGGTCTTCGCCTTCGGGGAAGGTCAGCTAACGGCACTTAACCCCTTAGCGACGCTAGGAGGTGTGAGATAATGGCTGTACTGCCAATCGTCGGTTCAACGTCATTGATTTTGCCCTTCACGCTACTAGCACCCTTAGTGGCCATGTTATTGATTGTTTTCTTGCCGAAAGAAGAGAGTAAGGCCATAAAACTAGTCGCCGCCATGGGAATGTTCGTGTCCCTGGCGCTCTCGATTTACGCCTGCTTCGCCTATAATCGGGTGCTGGGTGGCATGCAGTTTACCTTAACCATTCCCTGGATTCCTGATCTCGGTGTGAACCTAGCCCTAGGCGTTGACGGCCTAAGCTTACCCATGCTTTTGTTGACGAACCTGATTGGCTTTTCAGCCATCTATGCGTCTTGGAACATGGATAAGAGAGTTAAGGAATACTTTATCCTCTTACTCATCCTCATCGCCGGTGTCATGGGAACGTTTATTGCAAGAGACTTGTTTATCTTCTTCCTCTTCTATGAAATCGTGGTGATTCCTATCTACATCATGGTGATCATTTGGGGAAGTACAAAACGCGTGACCAAAGAATATGCCGGTATGAAACTCACCATTTACTTGCTGATCGGATCGGCGTTCCTCCTCGTAGGAATGATCGCCCTTTATCTAGCCGCCGCAACGAATGGTAATCCAACGTTTATGTTTGATCAACTAGCAGCAAGGCAAGACCTCTATAGTCCTGCTTTCCAAAAGGTTGCTTTTGGCTTAATGCTCTTTGGTTTCGGATCTCTCATTTCAATGGTTCCGTTCCACTCCTGGTCTCCTGATGGATATGCCGGAGCACCAACGGCCGTGAGTATGATCCACGCCGGTGTTTTGAAGAAAATCGGGGGCTATGGATTAATCCGCTTGGGTGTTTATGTCCTCCCGCTGGGTGCGAAGTACTGGGCTCCCGTCATTGCAGTCTTAGCCATCGGTAACGTGCTTTATGCCGGCCTGATCGCTTTGGCACAAAAGGACCTCAAATACGTCATCGGGTATTCATCCGTCAGTCATATGGGTTATGTTCTCATAGCGATCGCCGCCTTGAACCCAACCGCAATGGACGGCGCCGTGGCAATGATGTTTGCCCACGGAGTCATGGCAGCGCTCTTCTTCTCGATGATTGGTTTCATCTACGAAAAGACGCATACCCGAACCATCACAGAACTGGG
>DHWG01000203.1:9154-16566 GCA_002413075.1 Desulfosporosinus sp. UBA5188
CTCGGGATTGCTGGGATCATCTTCACGGCAGTGTACATCTTACGGATCATTGCCAACGTTTTGTTCGGACCACGTCGTCCTGAATGGGATCATTTAACGGACATTCGTGGACCGGAACTAGTGCCCCTTGTTGTGCTCGGGTCCGTGATCTTTCTAGGAGGGATATTCCCGAACATCTTACTGGGTATGATTAATAGTGGCGTTACCTCCTCAGGCCTTGCAAAGGTCCTTGAGATGGTGAGTCAGGCTAAGATGGGAGGGTTGTTCTAATGGTGGATTTCAATATCTTTTCAGTGCTCATGCCTGAAATTATCATAGCGATGATGGCCTTGATTGTCTTAGCCATTGGACTACTGGCTCCAAATGGCGCTGGCAAAGGCATCATGCCCATCACCGCTTTCTCGCTCATAGGAACGCTGGGCTATACGCTGTATGACTTTTTCTATGGCGCAAAGGCAACGTTTCTAGACGGAATGTATATGCATGACCAATTCGCCGTCTATTTCAAAATACTCTTCCTAGTTGCGGCACTTCTTGTCGTACTCTCTTCAGGCGCTTATGTTCAGAGATTTGCGGAGCACCGTTATAAATTCTACTCGTTGCTTCTAACCGCAACCTTAGGAATGATGCTCATGGCCGGGGCTGGCGAACTCATTACCATGTATGTTGGCCTCGAATTGATGACGATTTCCTTCTATGTTCTTGTCGCTTATCTGGCCAATGACGCGCGTTCCTCCGAAGCAGGCCTCAAGTATCTCGTGCTTGGTGGGACCTCCTCGGCCATATTACTCTATGGTATCAGTCTGATCTATGGGCTGACAGGTTCGACGGAACTTGGACCCATTGCCAGTACACTCGGCGCCAATCTGACGCCAGCGTCCTTCTTGGCAACGGTGTTCATTCTTGCCGGGATTGGTTTTAAAATCTCCCTAGTTCCTTTCCACCTCTGGGCTCCAGACATTTATGAGGGGGCTCCTACCCCCGTGACCGCCTTCTTGGCGGTTGCCTCAAAAGCCGCAGCGTTTGCGGTACTGATTAGGGTTTACCTGTTAACGATGAACACCCAATCCTTCTCGGTAACAGGTCAGAGCTTGCTCATTGTTTTGGCCTGCCTAACCATGATCTTAGGCAACTTAATTGCCATTCCGCAAACCAACATTAAACGGTTACTAGCCTACTCAAGCATTGCTCAAGCCGGTTATTTAATGGTGGGTATTATTGCGGGATCCGTGGCAGGTGTCAAAGGCGTTCTCTTCTATGCGATGATTTACGTCTTCGCGAATATGGGAGCGTTTGCTGTGGCGACGCACGTCTCTGAGCAACAAGGTAGTGATCAGATTAAGGACTTTGCTGGCTTGTGGCGCCGCTCCCCCTTGGCAGCGGTGGTTATGACAGCCTCCTTATTATCCTTAGCTGGTATTCCACCCCTAGCCGGATTCGTGGGTAAGTTTTATCTCTTCTCCGCAGTGATGTCCCAGGGATATACCGCGATCGCCTTCATCGGGTTCGTGATGAGCATGGCTTCCGTGTATTATTATCTCTCAGTCGTTAAAGTCATGTTCCTCAATGACGGTGAGGGTTTACCGGATGTTCCTGTTCAAGGGGCCATGAAGTTTACGTTGTTATTTACCATGATCATCACGCTTGCGATTGGTATTTATCCAACGCCTCTTGCTCAGATGGCTTTTGCAGCCGCTCAAAGCCTTGTTAAGTAACATTTGATTAGAGTGTCTACAGAATAAATGTCTTGTACTCCAAAAGAGAGGCTCTCAGTTTAACTGAGAGCTTCTCTTTAATACCTGTAGAACGATGCGTCATGCCCAATCTCGTAGTATCCTTTCTTTCACAACAGGGCACGATGCATCGTGCCCCTACAGGTATATTGATAATAAAGGTATTATACAGGTTCATATAGAAATTGAAGTAGGGAAAAGGGATACCATGGTAAAGGAGCTGTCCAAAATCTGTGGAAAATAGACAATCTCTTGGGAAACAAGGCGAAGACTATACGGCTGGCCTAGTGCAAGAAGCTGGGTTGCAGCTCATTGTTCGTAATTATCGTTGTCCGAAAGGCGAGATGGACATTATCGCACGCGATAATAAAACCCTGGTCTTCATAGAGGTACGGACACGTCGATCGTCTTATAGAGGCTGGGGTGAGGAAAGTATAACCAAACAAAAATCCCAACGCTTGCAGGCAATTGCCTCATACTATATACAGCAACAAGGGTATAAAAGTTGGCCACCTATGAGATTTGATGTCGTTGCCATTCGTTGGATGGCAGAAAACCCAGAAATAACATGGATTAAAGCTGCCTTATAAGTAAATCTACAAGCTTTGGTCACAAATTGATTTTATATGAGTGTTAGAATAGAATAGATTTAATTGTTCCTTTAAAGGTATTATTATCTAAGTCCAAAGGAGAGATAAAAAACATGGATCCGATTTTAATTGTTGATGATGAAGAGAAAATTAGAAGTTTGGTTCGGTTATATCTTGAGCGCGAAGGGTTTGCTGTTGAGGAAGCAGAGGATGGCCGTATCGCTTTAGAGAAGTTTCGAGCCGGTCAATTTTCTCTATTGATAGTCGATCTTATGATGCCAGAGATAGACGGCTGGCGTGTCTGTCGTGAAATTCGCGAGATTTCAGCACTACCCATTATTATGCTGACGGCTCGGGGAGAAGAATTTGAACGTGTCTTAGGTTTAGAACTGGGGGCGGATGATTATTTAGTTAAGCCGTTTAGTACGAAGGAATTGGTGGCCCGAGTTAAGGCCCTTTTACGTCGCTCTACAGGTCAACTACAACCGGTTCCTACGGAGTTGAAGGCCGGGCCACTGAGCATTGATAAAGAAAGACATCGTGTCAGTATTGGCGATGACGTGATTAATTTAACACCCTTGGAATTTGACTTGCTTTATTTCTTAGCAAAAAATAGAGGGCGGGTTTTCTCTCGTGAGCAGCTGATGGAAACAGTTTGGGGGTATGATTTCTATGGTGATGCCCGCACCGTTGATACCCATGTTAAAAAGTTGCGTGAAAAACTAGACCATCCTGGTGTTAAAGGGATGTTGGTGACGGTATGGGGTGTGGGATACAAATTTGACCCCGATCAGGTTCATTGATGGATATTACAATACGTCGCTCATGGAGTATTTCCAGTAAACTGTGGCTGGCCATCACCGTTCTAATTCTTGTGGTACTTGGAGGGCTTGGGCTCACGATTACCTGGCTTTTTGGGGATTTCTATATGACTCAAAAATTGAATTCACTCCAGATGGAGGCAACAGAAATTTCTGCGCAATTAGCGCCTGTTCCAAGCTGGAGTGCTCGGCTACAATTACTACAAACGTTGAAGTTGACTTCTGGGACGCAGCTGGTATTACTCGATTCTAAAGGCAATATTATAACAATTGCTGATTCGGATTCCAAGGCGTCACAAGGTCTCCGTGGCATTTTAGACGGACATCTGGGCGGGTGGACTCGTAACCTACGGCCAGCTGATTTTTTTAATGAACAGTATTTAATACGGGTGTTAGCCGGTGAAACCCTTTCAATTACAGCACCACCACTCAGTGGAGGCGGGCAAACCATGTTACTAGCCGCGACCCCTGTGGGTCCAAAACCAGTTCAAGGCGTTGTTCTCTTAGGGAGTTCTCCGATCCCTATTCAAGAGAGTATTTCAACCTTTCGCCGGCTAATTCTCTATGCCTCATTAATTGCGGTCTTCTTGGCCGCAGTGGTGAGTCTTATTTTTGCACGTCAGTTCACGAGACCGTTG
This sequence comes from Desulfosporosinus sp. UBA5188, assembly GCA_002413075.1. GTDB lineage: Bacteria > Bacillota > Desulfitobacteriia > Desulfitobacteriales > Desulfitobacteriaceae > Desulfosporosinus. The sequence continues at coordinate 12,937 of DHWG01000203.1, forward strand.
GCGATCATGCAACGGGGAGCAACAAGAATGGCGAAGGGTAATTTTCTGCCCATTCAAGGCGTGACAAGTAATGATGAACTCGGGGAGCTCGCGGGGGCTCTTAATTCCATGGGATCAAGTTTAAAAAACCATATGAAATGGCTATCTCAGGAAAAAAACTTGTTCCAAGAAATTATAGAAAGCATTAGTGATGCTGTTGTGATGTTGAGTTTTGACGGGCTCATTCTTTATGCTAATGATACAGCCAAAGCTTTGTGGCAAGAAAATGAAACGGACATTGAGGAACGAAAGACCCAAATAGTAAACTTTCTCCAGACAATGACCCAAAGTAATAATCAGGTCGAAAAATTTGCTAGGATTACTCTTGGAATTCAGGTGTTGCAGGTTGTTATGGCCCCAATGTCTGAGATAGAGGGGATTCGTGGGCATGTGGCAGTCCTGCGCGATATTACAGCTTCTTTGCGATCGGAGAAGGCACGTCGTGAATTCTTGGCCAGTGTGACGCATGAACTTAGGACGCCACTGCATCTTGTCCAAGGCTATTTGGAGGCAATTCAAGACGGGGTGATCCCTCAAAATCAACGAGGTGAATATATTGAGTTAGTCCTAGAAGAAGCCAAGCGCATGGCCCGTTTGGTGACGGATTTACAAGATATTAATTGGTTAGAGAAGGGACAAAGTCTACAACGAGTTTCCCTTGACCTAGCTGGTTTTATGAGTGATATAGACCAACGTTTTCAAGGAAGAGCTCAAGAAGTCGGCGTGAGTCTGGAAATCCCCATTGGATCAGGGGAACTATTTGCGGACCCTGACCGGATTGTGCAAGTTTTTATGAATCTTTTAGAGAACGCTCTGGGGCACACGCCTCCCGGAAAGACAGTGCGTGTTTTATTGTTGGAGGAACAAAATCAGGTCCGGTTTGCTGTTCAAGATGAAGGGGAAGGGATCCCCAAAGAAGCCTTGCCCTTCATCTTTGACCGTTTCTTTAGGGTTAATAAAGCGAGGTCACGCAAAGATGGAGGTATGGGCTTAGGCCTTTCTATTGTGCGACAAATTGTAGAAGCCCATGGAGGAACGATTAAGGTGGAGAGCGATATGGGAAAAGGAACGACCTTTTGGATGACGTTGCCGCGCAAGCTATCTGCATCATAACCTATAAGCTTTTCTAGTAAAAAGATTCCTTTGACCAATTATAGGAAAATAAAATATATTTAGGTAAATGGAAGGAATATGGAAAATCAAAGAGAACATTCTATCTTAAAGGAGGAGAGATAGAATGTTCTCTGCGGTTTATGGAATGACGGTCCTTGGATTAGAAGCACATTTAATTCGCGTGGAAGTTGACGTGGCTAATGGCCTGCCTGGCTTTGAAATAGTCGGATTACCCACAACTGCCGTGAGAGAGGCCCGTGACCGAGTTCGTTCAGCAATTCGTAATTCTGGATATCAGTTTCCTTTACAGCGGGTCACCGTTAACCTAGCCCCTGCGGATTTGCGGAAAGAAGGTTCCGGACTGGATTTGCCCATTGCCATAGGAATTCTCGCAGCAACGGAACAAATCTTGTCACCGGAACTTGTAAAATATGTTTTTTCAGGTGAACTTTCATTAGAGGGAACGCTTCGCCCAGTTCCTGGTGTCCTCACCATGGCCATCACCCTCGATAAAGTGAACTCAAGAGCAGCAAGAAAAGCAGGGGCCGTGACTGAACCGTTACAGTTGATTATTCCTCCGGATAATTTGGCAGAAGCTCGTCTTGTGACAGCGCTAGCAACGCATTGTACCTTCAATCTCGATCAAATAGTGAGGACCGTCGACAAAATGGGTGAGTTCGAAGATGATGTTATCACCCGGATTCCACCACCAGACTTAGACAGCAGACCCAGAGTGGACTTCGCAGATGTCCATGGGCAACAGCATGCCAAACGGGCCTTGGAGATCGCGGCCGCTGGAGGACATAACGTCGTTTTACTTGGCCCTCCAGGATCAGGTAAGACTTTGCTTGCAAAAGCGTATGCAGGGATACTTCCGTTACTAAGCGACCAAGAAAGTATTGAGGTTACTCAGCTTTACAGTGTTTCTGGGCTGCTTAATTGCAATGGGTCTTTGGTTCAATATCGTCCCTTTCGTAATCCACACCACTCGGTCACCCGCGCTGGAATGATTGGTGGTGGAAGAAATGTACGTCCGGGTGAGTTAAGCTTTGCCAATCATGGTGTTCTGTTTTTAGATGAGCTGCCAGAGTTTGCCCGTGAGGTCTTAGAGAGTTTACGACAACCTTTGGAGGATCGCGAGTTGACGATCACGCGTCAGTCGGGTAGTATCACCTATCCGGCACATGTTAGCGTGATTGCTAGCATGAATCCGTGCCCGTGTGGGTATTATGGTGATCAAGGTCGGGTGTGTTCCTGTTCACCGTTGCAAATCCAAAATTATCGTGGCAGGATCTCTGGGCCTCTGTTGGATCGATTCGACTTGCACGTAGAGGTGCCAAGGTTGAATTACACCGAGTTAAAGGATAACCAGGGGACCGAGTCTTCTAACAAGGTCAGAGAACGCGTTATGGCGGCCCGCAGGAAACAATGGATGCGTTTAGGTCCCGCAAAAACAAATGCTGAAATGACCGCGAAGGAAACGAAAGAACACGGTGAGCTAACACCAAGTGGAGAGTCACTATTGCATCGTATTTTTGACAGCCAACATCTCAGTGCTCGGGCTCATGACCGCATTTTAAGGGTCGCTCGTACCATTGCTGATCTTGCTGAAACTCAGGATATTTCACCGGAGCATCTTGCAGAGGCGTTGCAATTCCGAACAATGGATAAAGGTTTACAGCTATAAAGATAGAAGTCAAAAGACAATTAAAACCCGGGTAGATTCCGAGGTTTGATTGTCTTTGTTTTTTTTGGAATGAATAGTACAATAAATATTAAAAGGACGGAACTTTATACAGTTCACATGCATCTAGAAGACAGAAGTAGAGGGAACAGAAGAATAGGTTGATCAAGAGTTGCGAAAGGAGAGCGGGAAAATGAGTATGGAATTAGCGAATATTCCCTGGGGTCTGGTTCTACCGATTATTATTGTCATATTAATTCTGCAAGTCACTTCATTAATCAGCTTGGTGCGAAGTGATGGAGTCCAGAGAGGGAACAAAATAATTTGGGCGGTGATCATCGTGGTAGGTAGTATTCTTGGTCCTGTTTTATACTGGACTCTCGGAAGAGAAGTCCAATGATTGAGTGCAAAGAAGTCAGTATGAAGTTTGGCGCTTTTAAGGCCCTAGATAAGGTCAGTTTTCGTGTGCCTAATGAAAAATGCTATGGTTTCCTGGGCCAAAATGGGGCGGGTAAGACAACCGTCTTGCGTATGTTGGTGGGGCTACTACGTCCAAATCAAGGGGAGATATTGGTTGCAGGGCATTCGCTTCGTACTGAACGGGAGCAGGTTAAAAAACTTTGCGGTTATCTTCCGCAACGACCGGAGTTTTATCCGTGGTTAAGCGGTGAGGAGTTCCTCAGACTTAGCGCGGAGCTGGTGGGTGTACCAGTTCGCCAAGCGAAAGCTGCGGCGAGCAAGTATCTAGAGATCGTAGGGTTGACGGAATTTGCGCGACGCAGGGTGGGTAAATA
>DHWG01000203.1:16780-19930 GCA_002413075.1 Desulfosporosinus sp. UBA5188
TTTGATTGGCGACCCTCCGGTGCTGTTATTGGATGAGCCGGTGTCAGCCCTTGATCCGCAAGGACGGGATGAAATGTTTTCCCTATTGAAAGAACTAAAGCAGGAAAAGACCATCTTTTTATCCAGTCATATTTTACATGATATTGAGCAGATGTGTGATGGGGTTGTCATTATCCATAAGGGGCAAATCAGAGCCCAAGGTGCTCTGGCTGAGTTACTAAAGCAAAGCGGCGATACCGACGTTGGCACTCAGGTGCGCTTTGAGGTTAATAGTGACCTGTTGAGCCGTTTGCATGCAGAATTTAGCGGTGCTATGCAAGGGCTAGGTATTCCAGTCAGTAAGGTTGTCTGGCAGGAGCAGGGACTAGAACCGTATTTTTACAAGGTCGTCCAGCAAGCTGAAGAAGAACGAAGTCAAAACCCAAGGGCTGGTCAAGGAGGCGCAGCAGATGGCAATATGGTTCGCTAAAGAGGTCCAAGAAATGGCGAGGCTTAGGCGTTGGATACCGCTGGTAGCCGTGTATCTGTTCTTAGGAATTTTACAGCCAATCACGGCTAAATTAATGCCTATAATCCTGAGTTCCGCCACGAACTTACCGAAAGGCACGGTGATTCAAATTCCGCCGGCCACAGTGGATCAGGTGCTTTACGGAATCATCGGCCAATATAACCAATTAGGGATTATTGCGCTGATCTTGGTGGGAATGGGAATGATTGCGGGTGAACGTAAACTGGTGGGGGAATGGCTTTGGAGTAAACCAGTGAATATCCTTCACTACGTTTTGGCCAAATATAGCGTATTTTTTCTGGTGGCGGCCCTGGCCTCAATGCTTGGACTAGGGGTGGGCGCCTATTACACAAGCCAATTGATCGGACCTGTCCCTTGGAATGTCCTATGGCAGGCAGCCTTGCTCTATGTTGTCTATCAAGCGTTTTTGATCAGCGTCATCCTACTGGCTAGTGCTCTGGTTACGAGTGCAAGCTTGGCCGGTGGTGTCGCTTTCATAATCATTGTATTCGTCAACGTCCTGTTGCCGATGGTTTGGCAGGGGCATTTTGTCGCGGGTCTACTAGAGTTAATTCAAGTGATCTTTAGTCAAAGTGCCTGGACAGGGTCTATGCCTGCCTGGGAACCCATTGTGACCACATTGATTGGGACGGCACTTCTGATCGGTCTGCAAATTCCTTTGCTGGCTTGGAGGAGAACCTCCCACTAGGGCAGAAGGGTCTTAGATTAGACGATGGACGAACCCTAGTATCGTAGACTATAGGTTTCTTAGGTAGGAGTTGAAACGAGTGATTGAACAAAATGAAGCGCTCATTAAGAAGGCTCAAGCAGGCGACTTAGTGGCGTGGGAGTCCCTACTAGAGACGGTTTACCCCCCCGCCTTACGTCAGGCGCGGGCATTGTTGCGTGATGCAGATCTCGCAGAGGATGCTGTGCAAAATGCTTTACTGAAGATGCATATTCACCTCCATTCTCTCGTTGAGATTACGGCCTTTTCTGCTTGGTGGCGTCGCATTGTAACGAACGAAGTCTACATGATTCTTCGGCTAAAGCAGTGGGAAATACAAGGACTCGATGAAGAGATTTTAAGGCAAATAGGCCTTCCGGTGGACGAGTTGGTCGTGATGCGTTGCGAACTGGCTCGGGTTCTCCAGCTGCTACCGTTAGACCAACAACAGGTCGTGATTGACGTGGATTTGTTGGGCGTTAGTTTGCTGGAAGTCGCTGGACAGAGTCAGATACCCGTAGGTACGGTTAAATCTCGCTTGTTTCGTGCTCGGGAAAGGCTTCGACATGAGCTGGAGGTATTCAGGGAAGGACGAAAGGAGACATCGGCAATGGAGGATACGAGGATGACGCGTGATCTACCAGACCTTTTTTATAACTATTTGGAAGGAACAATGAACGGGCCGGAGCGGGCGAAGTTTGAGCTGGATTTGGTCGGGCATCCAGAATGGGCGAAGGAACTTCGACGCCATAAGGATTTCCTGACGTTGCTCCACACGCTGACCGGTAAAATCACACTCACTTCGGCTCAAATCGTCGAGAAATTTCAGGCAGTAAACGCACAAATCACGGATTATGAGCAAGTCTTGACGATACTTACTTTGAGCAAGGTTCCCCACAGACGTTGACAACCCATACTTGGTTTCAGACTCCGGATTTGTATAGAGTGGAATCACGTCATCCTTTAATGGGTGAAGCGGTCGTAGTCGTCCGAGGTGTCGAAGCATTGACCTATATGGAAGAGGTTAAGCAAGCGGTTAAAATTAAAGTTAGTGAGGAATTTAAGGAGCAAATGGGCCTCGATTTTACGCATTCACTTAAGTTAATGGCGGCAGATAGAAATAGTCGTTCGTTGGGTACGGAATACGTCAATGGGCGCCCCGCTCTGCATCTTCAATTCAACCAGGCGGTGAGTGGCAAGGGCGATATGGTGACCCATTTGTGGATGGATAAAGACACTTGGATGCCGCTGGTGACGGAATTGTATAAGGCCAACCATGAATTGGTCCAACGAAAGGTGGTTCGGGAACTTCGTTTAAATCAAGGGTTACCCGATGAACTTTTTAGTTTAGTCTTGCCCCCTGATATCAAAGTGCAGGATAACACGAAGGAGACCCTTCAACCTCCAGAGGAGATAACCCTTCAAGAAGTGCAAAAACGCCTAGGAAAGCAACCCTATGTTTCAGTGGGAAGCGCTCATGGGGGGAGCTATGGGACTAAACATCAATGGTTTAAAATGCCGGAAGGTGAAGGGGCATTAATTACTCAATACTTTGTCCCTGGTGACCCACTACCACAACTAACGGTAACACAGGGCAACGTTGCCCATGCGAATTTGCCGCCGCAGTTACCCGTAATTTCCGTGACATTTTATTTTGCTGGTGTCGAGATCGAGGGTTCGTACCTGGAGCTGGGTATGAAACCGTACAAGGCCGTCCTTGCATGGGCTCATGCAGACAGCTACTATACTGCTGGGGGAGATTTTGATCAAGAAGGGCTAATCTTGGCGGTCAGTAAACTTTCCTTAGCAGAATCCCATTAAGTTGATAGGATTATAGACGATACGGTGATTATTCAACCGGTGAGTGCCAGAACATTTAAGTTTGGGCACTCACTTTTTTTGTAAAAGTTATAAT
>DHWG01000122.1:0-779 GCA_002413075.1 Desulfosporosinus sp. UBA5188
ATTGGTTTAGGACATCCGATTGGCGCGACTGGACTGCGTATCATTGTCAGTCTTTACTACGAACTAGAAAGACTCGGGAAAACAACCGGTGGAGCTTCCCTTTGTGTCGGTGGTGGAGCTGCCATGGCTTCGCTATGGACTAGAGAGATATAGAGACCTCAACGCTATAACCTTTATTGTGATGTTTGTTTTGTTAGGACATCATCGACATCATTTTTAAGAAAATGATATTAAATTAGGTAGAATAAATTTAAATACTGGAGGAATGTAAACATGGCTTCTAATTTTGCCGTTAAAAGTATTAGGGATTTTGAGTTTATTATTCAAGAATGGCTTCCAACGGAGGGCGTTTTTAACTACCCGCAGTTTGCTGACTATTATTCGAGAGATGATATTAAATCAGTCCTAGAGCCGGTTTTGAAAATGTGCAAGGAAGTCATTGAGCCCACTAATAACGAAAATGAAACGCATCCAGTAACGTTTGCTAACGGCAAGGTTACAACCCCGCCCAGCTTCGGACCGCTTTTCCACAAGTTACAGAGAGAAGGTTGGGGTACGAGCAATATTGATAATTCACCGGAGGCCATGGTATTACCGGAAATGTTGAATTCGGCCGTTTGGGAACTGATTGCTGCAGCGAATCCGACCTTTATGCCCTATATTATGCTGACCACTGGCTCAGCCGATCTCATTCAAAGTTTTGGCGATGATAAAGTCAAAGCCATGTTCCTTCCCAAGATGATGGATGGAACCTGGGCTGGAACGATGTGCCTGACCGA
>DHWG01000122.1:1098-22541 GCA_002413075.1 Desulfosporosinus sp. UBA5188
TGTTCGTAGTTCCTAAGTTATGGGTGAACGAAGATGGTAGCCTTGAAGACAACGATTTCGAGAATACTGGGATAGAGCATAAAATGGGCCAACATGGTTCCGTCACGGCTTCTTTGGCGGCCGGGCAAAACGGTCATTGTCGCGGTTGGTTGCTGGGTAAAGACCCTCTTAAAAACGAGGGTAAAGGCGAAGGTATGACTCAGATGTTCCAAATGATGAACATGGCTCGCATGCAAACCGGTCATATGTCTCTGTCTTGTATTGTCAACGCCTTTGCTAATGCCCGTGATAATGCCAAAGAAAGAATTCAGGGCCGTCTGATGACGAATCCCAAGGCGGGTCGGGTCGCTATTATTAACCATGAGAATACGAAGCGCACCCTGATGATGGGCAAAGCACACATTGAAGCGATCCGCGCCATGATGTATAGGGTGTATCTGGCTTTTGACCAGCGGCATCGGGATCCGGAACCGGCCGTAAGAAAAGCCGCCAACGACCTGATCGAAATAACCACCCCACTTTGCAAGGCCTATCCTTCTGATGAAGGCTGGTGGCTTATCGGAGAAGCGATCCAATCCTACGGCGGTTATGGCTACTGTTCAGAATATCCTTGTGCTCAAATTGCCACCGACATGAAGATCTACTCCATCTGGGAAGGGACCAACTTTATTCAGTCCATGGACCTGGTTGGCCGCAAGATGAATATGAAAGGCGGTTCAATCTTTAGCGATTGGGTACAGGAAATGGTCGATTTCTATGAAGCGAATAAAGACCATGAAGCCTTAAGTAAGGAGTTTGCTAACTTGGGTAAGGCTCTTGCTGCCTACAAAAATATGCTCAAGGCTCTGGCTGGATATTCCAAAACCAATGTGAGTATGATTCCCCTTTATTCCCACCGTGTCCTGACGGCGACCTCCCAGCTGTTCTGTGGTCGCCAGATTCTTGATCAGGCGGTATTGGCGGAGAAGCGAGCCAAAGAAGTGGGACCAGATCATTTTGATTATACGTTCTACACGGGCAAAGTAGCCACGGCCAGGTACTACGTGCGCAATGTCGTTCCCAATGTATGGGCGGTAGCGGAGATCGTCATAGATGGTGATACCTCAGCAATTGATGTGGAGATTGACGTTTTCGAAGACTAGAAGATCCTAGATGTGGATGAAGGGGTCCTTTGTCTTATTAAAGGAATCCGTTTGACACACCTTATTCCACCGCATATAATTAGTTTATCTAAAATACCTTTTGCGATGATGGGAAAGAAGTCTGCGAAGCCTCTCTTTTAGCGAGTTCGGGTGGGTGGAAGCCGAATGGGAGTTGTGGATGGGGTAGCTCTGAGCATATGTAACGAAGAGGGCCCTTAGGGGTCAAACAGGGTGGAACCGCGAGAACAAGCTCTCGTCCCTGTAGCTTAAATGCTACGGGGGTGAGGGCTTTTTTAGTCGTCTTTTATCCAGAATTTGTTGCACTTAATTTGAAGATCAAGACTTCGTTGGGGAAGTCTATCCCTACCGAAGCAGAGTAACGGGGTGGTACTCCCGCATATAGAAGTGGGAAGCGAACGATTGGATTAAATTTAGGAGGTTTATAAAATGAAGTTTCAAGACATGATCCTTACGCTCAACAATTTTTGGGGAGAACAAGGGTGTATTATTGCTCAGCCATATGACGTGGAAAAAGGGGCCGGAACGATGAACCCTGCAACTTTTCTGCGTGCCCTTGGACCGGAGCCGTGGAATGTGGCTTATGTTGAGCCTTGTCGCCGCCCAACCGATGGACGGTATGGCGAAAACCCGAATCGCCTACAACACTATTTTCAATATCAAGTCATTCTTAAGCCCTCCCCAGACAATGTCCAAGAGCTCTACCTGCAGAGTCTGGAACTGATCGGCATTAATCCGAGGGAGCATGATATCCGCTTCGTGGAAGATAACTGGGAAGCGCCAACTTTGGGTGCGTGGGGACTTGGTTGGGAAGTCTGGTTAGATGGTATGGAAGTGAGTCAGTTTACCTATTTCCAGCAGTGCGGGGGGATTGACTGTAAACCGGTTTGCTCAGAAATTACCTATGGGCTGGAGCGTCTGGCAACGTCGATCCAAAATAAAGAGAGCGTCTATGATATTGAGTGGGTCGGAGACACCACCTATGGCGATATTTATCTTCAAGATGAAATCGATTACTCGACGTATAACTTTGAAGTGGCGGATGTTGAAGCGTTACAAACTTGGTTTGATATGTATGAACGTGAGGCAAAGCGGGTCGTGGAAAAAGGTCTGGTTCTCCCGGCCTATGACTATGTTTTGAAATGCTCACATTCTTTTAACCTGCTTGATGCTCGAGGTGCCATCAGTGTTACGGAACGCACCAACTATATTGCTAGGGTGCGGGTGCTGGCTCGCTTATGTGCTCAGGCCTATGTTGAACAGCGAGAGAAACTGGGATTCCCCTTATTAAAAACGAAACCAGTGACTAATTCAGTGGAAGAGGTGGAGTAAGATGGCCAACGATTTTTTGCTTGAAATTGGAACGGAAGAAATCCCCGCTAAATTCTCCCCAGTGGCAATGGCTCAGCTGGAGGAACAAGCTCGCAAACGATTGACGGAATTGCGCTTACCCTTTACGGAATTGAAAGTCTTTGCGACGCCACGTCGCTTCGCACTACTTGTTACGAGTCTTGAGGAAAAGCAAGAAGATTTATCGGTGGAAGTCAAAGGGCCTGCTGTGAAAGCAGCCTATGACGCCAAGGGGGCCCCCACGAAAGCCGTCCAGGGTTTCGCAAGAGGGCAGGGGGTGTTGGTCGAAGACCTTTACGTTCAAGAGCTCAAAGGCGTACCGTATGTGTATGCCCGTAAATCAGAAACTGGGCTTGAGACGAACACACTTCTGCCTCAGTTAGCCAAGGATCTGATAAATGGGCTGCGTTTTCCCAAGCCTATGCGTTGGGCCGGACTTGATTTTCATTTCGCTCGACCGATTCGCTGGATTGTGGCGCTCTATGGAACTGAGGTCGTGCCGTTTGAGTTCGTGGGGCTACAGTCTGGACGCGCCTCCCGTGGGCACCGTACATTGGCAACCGACGTCGTTTTGCTCGCAAGACCGTCAGATTATGCGGAAGCTTTACGGGGAGCCTTTGTCATCGTTGATCCTGAGGAACGAAGGGCGGATATCCAAGCCCAAATCAAAGGCCTTGCGGAAAGCGTCGGTGGTCAAGTGCCTGAAGATGTTGAACTTCTGGATGAAGTCATCCACCTTGTCGAATTTCCGACCGCTTTACTGGGGGAAGTGGCTTCCAAGTACATGGACTTGCCGGAGTCGGTGATCACGACCCCGATGCGAGAGCATCAACGGTATTTTCCAGTTCGTGCCTTAGACGGAAAACTGCTGCCGTATTTTATTACGGTGCGTAACGGAAATTCGTTCGCCTTAGACACGGTAAAGGCAGGCAATGAAAAAGTATTGAAAGCTCGTTTGGAAGACGCAGCCTTTTATTATAGGGAAGATCAAAAGGTTCCCCTGGCTGGGTTGGTGCCCAAGTTGGGGAAAATTGTCTATCACGAAAAATTGGGTACGGTCGAACAACGCGTCGAGCGTTTGCGTGGGCTAGCGCGCTTCATGGCCAATAAGCTTAAATTCGGGGAAGCCCAACAAGCCATGATTGACCGAACGGCGCTCTTAGCAAAAGCGGATCTGGTGACTTTGATGGTGAGTGATTTTCCAGAACTGCAAGGAATCATGGGGGCGGACTACGCAAGAGCCAGCGGAGAGAAACCGGAAGTCTGTCAAGGGATCCTGGAACACTATCAACCTCGCTTTACAGGGGATGCTTTGCCAATGTCTGACCTAGGGCGCGTCGTGGGTGTTGCGGATAAGATGGAAGCGATTGTTGGGGCGTTCAGCATTGGGATTCAGCCTACGGGTTCTCAGGACCCTTATGCTCTGAGACGTCAAGCACAAGGCATCGTTGCGATTCTCTTAGACGCCAAGTGGAACCTTTCGTTAACCGAACTTTTCCAGGAGTCCTACAGAGCTCTTGACGCGCAGGGGACTTCCCCCTTGCCCCTAGAGGACCTATTGCCGCTTTTACAGGATTTCTTTCAACAACGGTTGCGTTTTGTGCTGCTGGAGCAAGGATTACGCTATGATACGGTGGACGCGGCCTTGGCGAGCGGTAGCGATGACCTGAATCGCGCCGTGAAACGAGCCCAAGTGCTTTCTGAAAAAAGGAAGGAAGAGCCTTTCACTCCCTATCTCCAAGCCTATACTCGCTGCTTAAACCTGACTAAAAAGGAAGCGCCTCAAGCCATCGATCCATCCCTGTTGGTGGATGCGACAGAGATCGCCCTTGAAAACGCGATATCCTTGCGTATAGCGCGCTTTGATCAAACCTTGGCGAATGGGAATTATGTGATGACCTATAGTTTGGCCGAGGAACTTGTCCTCCACATTGAAGCCCTCTTCCAAGCGGTTATGATCATGGTGGACGATGAGGCTTTGAAACGAAACCGTCTGGCCTTACTCGGACAGTGTGTGGTTATGTTGGGGTGCTTAGGCGATTTAAGCGTTTTGGCATAAATCAAGGACGAAGTTTGCGATTTGTCGTTAAATCACCCACTTTTAGTTTCGGTTACGAACGGCAGACTCCAAAGTACAAACTCTAAACTGCAAATTCCCAAACTACGAACTTCAAATTCTAAATTCCAAAGTTCAAACTTGAGACTTTAAACGCTCAAATATAAATTTTAAAAATATATGTTCACTTATCGTTAAAATCTTGTATATTATGATATAATCGATCATGTAATAGCTCATTAGTATGTCACATTGGGATGAGAAGAAACATGAAGAGGTGAAAAGGGTTGGAATGGACGGACCGTCAACAGCGAATTGTGAAGATCGTGAAAGACTCAGGGTCCATCACGGGTGAAAAGATTGCGGCAAAGCTGGGTTTGACGCGGGCCACTCTTCGCCCAGATTTGACCATTTTGACGATGTTTGGGGTTCTGGAGGCCAAACCACGCGTGGGGTATTCTTATCGAGAAAATACGAGACCTTCCCCTATCATGGAACGTTTGCTTCAACTTAGGGTTTGCTCCAATAAGTCGATGCCAGTGACCGTACTAGAAAGCGCGAGTATTTATGAAGCAACGGTGGCGATGTTCACGCAAAACGTAGGAAGCCTGACGGTTGTCGGGACAGATCGTCTCCTATTAGGTATGATTTCACGCAAAGATATTATGAAAGCTTCTTTAGGAAAAATTGACCTTCAACAAGTTCCCGTCGGCGTCATTATGACGCGCATGCCCAACATCTATATGACAACACTCGATGAGCCGGTCTATAGTGCCGCTAAAAAACTTGTTCAACATGCGGTTGACAGTTTACCGGTGGTGGAAGGGTATGTCGACGAGAACGGCAATGAATGCTATGAGGTTGTGGGGCGATTTACTAAGACGAATGTCACAAAGCTCTTTGTGGAGTTTGCGGAAGCAAGGCTGTAACTGGTGAATCTGGAAATAGTGGACCGAGGGAATAAAGACAGAGTGGGAAAGCGGAAGTCGGGTATGACTTTGGATAAATTCGGAGGTGTATGAACGCGTGACGACCCAAAATACAGTGATCTATGTCATTTCAGATGCACTTGGAGAAACGGCTGAGTTTGTAAGTCGGGCGGCTGCGGCACAATTTCTGGGCGTAAAGACTCGAATTCGTCGGGTGCCCTACGTGCGGGATGAAATGCATCTGGAAGATATTATGGAAGAAGCCGTAGCTGACCATGCCGTCTTAGTTTATACCTTAGTACTTAGAGATCTTCGGGATTATTTAGAGAAAAAGGCGATGGAGAAAGGCCTTAGGACGGTCGATATCTTAGGTCCATTGATTGGTGCCTTATCCAGCCAAACTGGCCTGGAACCGACCCATATTCCCAATATTATTCATCGGCTGGATGAACAGTATTTCCGTAAAGTGGAGGCCGTAGAATTTGCCGTCAAATATGACGATGGCAAAGATGCTCGCGGGGTTCTGTATGCTGACGTTGTCCTGATTGGCGTGTCACGGACCTCGAAAACCCCCCTCAGTATGTACTTAGCGCATAAAGGCATTAAAGCGGCGAATATTCCATTGGTTCCAGAAGTCGAACCCCCGGAAGAACTGTTTTATATTTCTCCTAGGAAAGTCATCGGCTTAACACTACGACCTGAATTGCTCAACTCAATTCGGACAGAACGCTTAAAAACTTTAGGGTTGGGTGCCGGTTCGGATTATGCCAAATTGGATCGCATTATGCAAGAGTTGGAGTATGGACGCAGTGTCATGAAACGGATTGGTTGCCCAATCATCGACGCCACTGGCAAGGCGGTTGAAGAGACCGCAAGCATCGTGTTAGAATTATTATTTAAGGAGGAAAGACATGACTAAAAAGTATGTTTATTTATTCCAAGAAGGTAAGGCTTCCATGCGCGATTTATTGGGTGGAAAAGGCGCTAATTTGTGTGAAATGACTAATATTGGTTTGCCAGTGCCTCCAGGCTTTACGATTACTACGGAAGCTTGTAATGAATACAGCAACAGCGATAGTTTCCCAGAGGAAATTTGGGACGAAGTCTGGCCCGCTTTAGCGAAGCTTGAGGCGGCAACGGGTAAACGTTTGGGAGATAAGTTGAATCCTTTGCTCGTTTCAGTACGGTCGGGCGCTAAGTTCTCGATGCCAGGCATGATGGACACGGTTCTGAACTTGGGCTTAAATGACGATACCGTGGAGGCCTTGGTTGCGAACACGAACAATGAACGGTTTGCCTGGGATTGCTACCGCCGTTTCGTTCAAATGTTCGGGGATGTCGTCTTAGAAGTGGAACACTACGAATTTGAACATATTCTAGAAATAGCCAAAGAGAAACAAGGGGTCCAATATGACTCTGAGCTCTCTCCAGAAAGCCTCAAATGGATGGTCAAAGAATACAAGAAAAAGATTGAACGTAAGACGGGCAACCCATTTCCTATGGACCCTAGAGAGCAATTAAAGCTGGCGGTTTTGGCGGTCTTCCGTTCATGGAATAATGATCGGGCAAAATTCTATCGTCGGATCAATAATATTCCTGACGAGATCGGTACGGCCGTGAATGTTCAGTCCATGGTCTTTGGAAATATGGGCAATGACTCTGGAACAGGGGTTGCCTTTACTCGGAACCCATCGACGGGGGAAAGTGCTCTCTACGGCGAGTATCTGATGAATGCTCAAGGAGAAGATGTGGTGGCCGGTATTCGGACCCCCAATCCAATTAACACGTTAGAACAGGAAAATCCAGAGGTCTACAAGCAGTTTGTGGATATTTACAAGCGCTTAGAGTCTCATTATCGCGATATGCAGGATATTGAATTTACGATTGAGCGGGGAAAACTTTATATACTTCAAACTCGAAATGGTAAACGAACGGCCTCAGCGTCGATCCGCGTGGCGGTGGAACTTTTCCATGAGGGTTTAATTACTAAAGAAGAAGCGGTTATGAGGATCGAACCGGATCAACTGGACCACTTATTACATCGCCGTATGGATACAAAGGCTAAGCTTGAAGTTCTGGCAAAAGGCCTTCCTGCATCACCGGGCGCTGCCTCCGGAAGAATTGTCTTTAGTGCGGAAGAGGCAGAACGCTTAGGAAATGCGGGCGAGAAAGTGATTTTGGTTCGTACCGAAACGACCCCCGACGATATCCGCGGTATTTTGGCCGCTCAAGGCATCTTAACGAGTCGTGGCGGTATGACGAGTCATGCAGCCGTTGTCTCCCGTCATATGGGCAAGCCGGCTGTTTGTGGGTGTGATGCCTTAAAGATCGACTATACTAAAGGTTTAGTGGGTATTGAAGGGGTTGAGTATCTCCAAGGAACCATCATCTCCATCGACGGCTCAACCGGTCGTGTCATTAAGGGCGAAGTCTCGATGGTCGATCCGGAACTAAGTGAAGGTTTTAAAGAGTTCTTGGAGTGGGCGGATGAGATTTCTAAACTTAGTGTGATGGCGAATGCGGATAGTCCAACCGAAGCAACAAACGCCAGGAATTTCGGAGCAGTCGGGATTGGCTTGACTCGGACTGAGCATATGTTTATGGATCCTGAACGGATTCCGATTGTTCAAGATATGATTCTTGCGCAAACCCTAGAAGAACGCGAAGTCGCCTTGACTAAGCTCTTACCGATGCAAGAAGAAGACTTCTATGGCATTTTGAAGGCGATGCAGGGGCTGCCTGTCATCATTCGTCTCCTGGATCCGCCGCTACACGAGTTCCTGCCGCATTCGGAGGAGCTGGTGATCGAGATCACAAAACTCAGAATTAATAAAAACGATCCGGCTTCCTTAGCTAAGAAAGAGGTTTTGCTCAGCAAAGTTCGGGCCTTGTCAGAGCTTAATCCGATGCTTGGACACCGTGGTTGTCGTCTGGGAGTTTCTTATCCTGAAATTACGGTCATGCAAGCCCGGGCTATTTTCCAAGCCAGTGTACGCTTGGTAAAAGAAGGGTTTGATATCCATCCGGAAGTCATGATTCCACTGATCATGGGTAAAGAAGAGTTCTTAATGATGCGTAAGCTTGTGGATGACACGGCAGAATTAGTCATGCAAGAACAAGATGTCCGCATTCAATATAAAGTTGGAACGATGATTGAGGTACCCCGTGCAGCCCTGCTCGCCGATGAGATCGGAGAAGTCGCTGATTTCTTCTCCTTTGGGACGAATGATCTCACCCAAATGACGATGGGCTTGTCTCGTGATGATGCTCAAGGCAAATTCCTCCCAGTCTACCTGGAAAAGAAACTGATGACGACAGATCCCTTCGTTGTGATTGATCGAGGTGGGGTTGGTAAGCTCATTGACCTAGCGACCAAACTTGGCCGGGGTACAAATCCAGAGATTACTATAGGAATTTGCGGTGAGCACGGCGGAGAACCTAACTCCATTGAGTTCTGCCACATGGTTGGCCTGGATTATGTTTCTTGTTCCCCATTCCGAGTACCAATTGCTCGTTTGGCCGCCGCGCAAGCCGCGATAAAGAACAAAGCCTAATCGAAGTAAGGTTTAAAATAGTATAAATATAGCTATTGAAGTTATGTATCAAGGGCTTGATGGGTTATATAAAAAAATAAGGCAAGGGTACTGTCGCTTAGTAAGATTAAGAGGCAGTACCCTTGCCTTATTAATTTCTTGTACTTCTTTATAATTGATGAAGTGAACTTGGATTGTTGGAGAAAAAGAAGGCACATGGTTCTTGACAAGCAACCGTGAGGTTGCTTATAATTGATGTATGTGGGACAAAGACGCTATATTCAAAGCACTCAGCGACTCGACTCGACGGCTGATATTAGACGAGCTATCCGAACGCAACGAGGTGACGTTGTATGAACTTACGGTACGTCTAATTACGAAGCACAATCTTAACATTTCGCGACAGGCGATAGCTAAACATCTTTCTGCCTTGGATGATGCAGGGCTCGTAAAATCAAAACGAAAGGGGAAATATCGAGTACTTAGTTTCAACAACGAACCACTTAAAGACTTGCTGAAAGGATGGATAAAGTAATTTTATATATAAAAACAAGTAACAAAATCGGAACAGGAATTTTGACGAGTGTATGGGCTGCTTTTGCTTGCAGCCAGATGTTAGCAGACCACCATACGCCGCATATATCAAAGGTGGCAAAAAAGTATGAAAATTATTGTTACCAGTATATTCGTACAAGATCAAGACAAGGCACTGGAGTTTTATTCAGAAATACTAGGCTTTGTAAAAAAGCATGACGTTCCCATTGGAAAATTCAGGTGGATAACGCTTGTTTCTCCTGAAGATCAAGACGGTACCGAGCTTTTGCTCGAACCGGATGACCATCCAGCCGCCAAAGAATATCAAAAGAAGATATTTGCCGAAGGCATCCCAGCAACAATGTTTGGCGTTGCAGATGTTCGTAAAGAGTACAAACGATTAATGAAACACGGCGTGAAGTTTACTATGGAGCCGACGGAAATGGGCGAAGTCACAATAGCTGTATTCGACGATGCATGCGGTAACCTTATTCAGATCGTGCAGAAGAAACTTTAGGTCGAAGACGCGATAAAACATCCAGCGAAATAATACAGACATATCTTTCTAAGCCTTATATAGCAAGACTTAGAGGATATACGTTCAAATAAAATATGGGTATTGTCTTTTAGTGATATTAAGAGACAATACCCTATTTTTATTATTTGGGATGCTTAATCATAAGTGTCCAATGCCTTTTGGCTAACATACAAAACTGTATCCTTCTTCTGAAACTTAACTCGGCAAGTGTCCTTTTGAGGACATTCAGTACAGATTTTCCTTTGGCAATCCATTGGTTTTGTTCTTTGATGAACGTAGCTTGTTCTTTCAAGAAACGGTCAACAACCTGTATCGCAGGGTTATCTTTCAGTTCAGGTTGTCCTTCAACTAATCGAAGCAATTCAACGCAATGATTAATAATGCTTTGAATTCGGGAAAAGATATCCGTTGCTTTGAGTTGATAAAGGAACTGGGTCTTGTAATCCGCTTTAAGAAAGATCTTTAATGAGTCGTTTAAGAGTATTTCAGGAAGCGCTTTCACTCCGCAGGCTAAAACATCATAGGCCAGGGAGAGTCGTCTTCCCAGTTTAATATTGGACATGATCTGAGCCGAATCCATACGTCCTTCACTGGTGCTAAGTCCGGCAACTTTAATAAAGTGATTTGTTAGCTTTTCAAATTGGGCGAACATGAGGTCTGCTGTTTCTGGATGCTCGAGGGAATAATTATAGAGCCTAGATCGAAATTCGTAGAGAGTTCGAGGTGCAAAATAGCGTTCTCCCAAGGTTCGAAGACCTAATGCGAAAGAAATCTGGTAGTTAAATGCATACTCATCCAGAAGCGCTTCATCTGTGTATTCTTTTAAGTAAGTGTTTGATTAATTCAAGTCCTATGAAAATATTCACTGGAAAGTTCGGGCGTCCATTGTTGCTAGCGTACAGAGGAACAAATAAGCTTTCATCAATTTCACAGAAAACATGTTCATAGAAGCGTGCCGCCCAAGATTTCTGAAGTTTGTGAGCAAGTCGAGAATCCATGCCATTAAGGCTATTGAATAAGTTATTTTGTAAGTGTCCATCATTTTTACGGAACATATTAAAATACCCCCAAAAAGTTAAATTATATCAAGTATGCTTCGTATTTCTACATCATACTTCTTAATTCGCCTTTTGAGTCTCATATTCCTGCTTGCATCAGCATCTTTGAGGGGGTTTTTGCAGTAGAATCATAGGTACATTACACTATTCTTTTTTCGCAATCTTACGATAACTTAATTGATGGATAAAATCATCTTTAGCGGGAATTCTGCAGATCTAACCTTTGCAAACTCTACATTATGAAATTGGCTCAAGCATAATTAATTTGCAGTTTAAGGGAGGCGATTGGGTAAATTGATTGTGATAAAATGAACTTTCTAGCAACCGTAATAACTAAAGAAGGTTGGACACATTCTGATTATGCAATTTTCGTAAATGGAGAAAATTTTTTTGATGGAATGGTTGCTACATTAATTATAGAGATTAAATTGGGAGGCAAGAGATGTTTAAAAAGAAGATATTTGTGGGTTTATTGCTCTGTGTACTTGCAGTTGGTGCTCTTGTATCTCATTATCCAGACGTACAGGCACAAGAAGTTAATTCTTTACCCAATCGTCTAGCAGGGCAAGACCGCTTTCAGACAGCAAAAGTTATTGGGGAAGAGTTTAATTCGGGAGAAGCCACCAATGTTATCCTTGCGTCAGGGATAGATTTCCCAGATGCGCTTTCAGCAAGTACGCTGTCCAAGAAACTCAATGCACCAATTCTACTAGCTGATGTGACAAGAAGTGGTTCAGCGGAAGCACTTGCTTACATCCAGTCACATTTAGCGGTGGGAGGAACGATATATATTGTCGGTGGTACTGCTGTCATAGGTGCTGATGTCGAGACATCTTTAAGAGTCGCAGGGCATAACAACATTGTCCGACTTGCTGGAAATGACCGTTATGATACGGACATGGCCGTTGTGAGTGCGGTTAATGTGCCAGACGGAACGCCTGTGTTTATTGCTTCGGGTGAGAATTTTCCCGACGCCTTAAGTATTTCAAGCTTTGCGGGAGCAAAACAGTATCCAACTCTCTTGGTGGGGTGCAATATGCTACCAGATAAGACACGTGCCTATCTCACTAACAATAAGCCATCAACGGTCTATATTGCAGGCGGAACAAGTGTTGTGTCACAATCGGTTGAAGCTCAAATCAAAACAGCTTCTCCTAATTCGGCCATCAAGCGCCTCGCGGGAAATGACCGCTATGACACGGCAGGAGTTGTTGTAAGGGAGTTCGCGTCAGCTCCTAAGACAATCTACCTTGCAAACGGGTTGACCTTTCCAGATGCGTTGGCGGGAAGTGCCTTAGCCGCGAGGACGGGAGACCCAATCTTACTCGTTGACCACGCTTTAACGACACTGCCTCCCTCAATTAGAGCCTATCTGCAACAGCTTAGAGAGGCAGGGATTCGGCCTAATGTTCGAGCTGTTGGTGGTATCGTAGTTGTCCCTGAAATCTTGATCCAACAGGCAGAGGCTGTTTTGGATGGAAAACCACCTATTGTAGTAATCCCGCCTGTCAATCCTCTTCTAAAGCTGGGGTACACTCAAGAAAAGTATGCATTAGTCTTTGGATCTGTGGATAACAATATGTATCAAAGCGCTTCGGAAGCGCAAGCAAACATGGTAAAGATTTTAATTAATGTATGGCAAATAAACGCACGTGGAGAGAAGTGCGTAGCACAGTGCACATTAACGGTACATAAGGCGGTTGCGGGTATGGTTAAGACAGTATTCAAGGAAATATTTGAAGGTCAAGATAAATTCCCAATATCTAGTGTCTCAGGATACTCTTGGCGTGGGGACGGTACTTCGGAGCACAATTGGGGTCTAGCAATCGACATAAACCCTAATGAGAACTATATGATAAATAGTGCTGGAGTCATTGTAGCAGGCTCCTTTTGGAATCCGGGGAACAACCCCTATTCCATACCTGAAAAAGGCGATGTGGTGACCACCTTCAATAAATACGGTTTTACATGGGGAGGAAACGCTTGGAAATCCTCAAATGATTATATGCATTTTTCTTATTTAGGAAGATAATCACATGATGTGAATAATCCGGAGCGACAACTGCAAGGTATTAGTTTCTGAGGGAGATAATATTTTAAAACAATTTGCAACAAATGATGAAAGCGTTCCATAATGGTGAAAAATGACGATTGGTCTAATATGATTGCAGTGGCCCAAGACGCAATCAAGTCGTACCCGATACAGAAAAGGCAAGAACTCAGCGTAAATACGCTGGTTCTTGCCTTTTCGCACGTAGGGGCACGATGAATCGTGCCCTCTTCGTCGTACCATTTCCGTCGTACCCATTGTTGCATGTCTGCCGTCATTTGTTTCACCACCAGGCAACGAGGCATGGTTTTTCTGTGCGTTTCACGTATATGTCTGGGTGGTATGTTAGAATAAGGTTAAAGAGAAATTAAGTCTCGGGGGGCTAAAAGATGAGCGAGGTTCAGAACATCCGTGAGCGGAGTGAAAGGGAAGAACAAGAACGCCTTTCTCCATATGGTGCAAAAAGCAAATATGCCATGCGCGACCGATTGGAAGAAGAGTGCCCGATCCGGACAAAATTTCAAAGGGATCGTGATCGGATTTTGCACAGTAAACCGTTTCGTCGCCTTAAACATAAGACTCAGGTCTATATTGCCCCTACTGGGGATCATTACAGAACCCGTATGACCCATAGCTTAGAAGTTTCACAAATATGCCGAACCATTGCTCGAGGGCTACAGCTAAATGAGGATCTCATCGAAGCGATTGCTTTAGGGCATGATGTCGGTCACACGCCTTTCGGACATTGTGGGGAGGAAGCGCTGCAGCACATTATCACGCATTTTGAACATAATGAGCAATCAATACGTATTTTAAAGGTTCTTGCCCGGGAAGGTCAGGGCTTGAATCTGACCGAGCCTGTTCTGGATGGAATACTACATCACACTGGCGCAGGGATTCCAAGAACCCTCGAGGGACAGATCGTGAAAACAGGAGACCGGATTGCCTATCTTTGTCATGATTACGATGATGCATTGCGGGCAGGTCTACTCGTAAGAAGTAACTTGCCTGAGACGATTAAGGAGACGCTTGGAGATAAGCCAAGCGCTATGATTGCGACGATGGTGGCTGACATGATTGAGTCCTCTACTTCGCAAAACTGTATTCATCAGTCTGTGATAGTCCAAACAGCCATGCAGGAATTCCGGCAATTTATGTTTGAAAATGTTTACAACAGCTCAATCTTACGTGAAGAGCGTCGCAAAGGGCAATACATTATTGAGGCCCTTTTTGATTATTATATTCGGGATACCTCTAAACTCCCTGAGGGCTTTTTGATTTGGGCAGACGGGGACAAAACCAAAGCGGTTGTGGATTATATATCCGGTCTGACCGATAATTACGCGATTGATCTGTTTTCAAGATTGTTCATTCCAAGGTAGGACGGAAGTTTATTAGCTCGGCCAATGTTGTCGTGAAAAGAAGCAACGCACCTGGTCATTACGACTAGGGGGCGTTGCTTCTTTTAAATGTGTTCTTGTTTACTTCTTGATGATTAAGCTTTCATTACGTTTGAGTGGTTTACTACTTTCTATACTTTCGAGCATTCCATCCATTTTTTTCCCGTTCAAGAGAAATTGGACGCTTTTAACGTTAGGAAGAGTGGTTAAGGTATCCACGATGCTATACATGGTCATTTGTTCACCCGCTGAGCCGCCACCAAAGTTCTTTTGGAATTCTGAGGAAAGATCAAGGGTTGCTACGCCGTCAGCGCTAACTGTCGCACTGAGTAAAGTCGTCCCCTTAGGAAGTGGCTTTTCCAATCCGGATGGGGGAGTTTCCAGCTCTTTAAACATGGCTTTGATGACTTCTTTATTTTTCACGGCCACGGTTCGCTCCGTGGCAATTAAGCCACTGGCATCAGCATTGGGGAAGTAGAGCGTTAATTTTACGGACTCTTGGGTGGCGTCCGAGTGGGTGACTTGGTCAGCCGGCGTTGGAGTCACAGACGTTGAGGTCGTTGGAGTTGTAGTTGGAGCCGTATCCGCGACTTTGGGTGTCGTGCCACTGGGAGCAATCGTTGATGTTTTGGACGAACCACAGCCTGTCATAAAGACTCCCGCAAGTAGAATTGTCACAATTGTTGTAAATAGTGTTGTACACCTATGTCTGGACATAATAACTCCACCTTTCTCATAAAGTTCTTTATTTGTATCAATCTGTTTCTCATTTCAGAAGAATACAGATTATTGTTAATAGTTTACCATGATTTTCTAGTAGGGGATAGTGTTAAATGTGGTAACATCATCTCCCGTGTCTTAGCTACAGGGACACATGTCCGTCGTTTATGTGGAGGGAATGTAACACCACGGTTCTATAAATAAATGGCGAAGAAAGGAGGAATTGCGGACCATAAAGGAGAATAAAATAGTTTCTGGGAGATTATTTGAATTCTTTCTAAAAGTATTTCTTATTAAGAACGCTAAAAAAGAGGATTTCGTAAATTTTCGGCGAAGAATTGCATAAGTGAAGGGTTGACAAACTAAATATAATGTGGGTAAACATCGAAGGGCGAAAAACGTGGAAAATAGAATTCATGTGGATTTAATTCCAGAAGAGACTATCGAGGAAGTGCGTATGCGCACGGATATCGTTGAGGTTATATCTGAATACGTCACCTTGCAGCGTAAGGGGAAAAACTATTGGGGACTCTGTCCTTTCCATTCGGAAAAGACACCTAGTTTTACGGTGACCCCTGAAAAACAAATGTTTTATTGTTTTGGCTGCAATGTTGGCGGAAATATTTTCACGTTTCTAATGAAGAAGGAAAATTGGTCTTTTGTGGAGAGCGTTAAAAGTTTGGCGAGTCGATATGGTGTGTCGCTTCCTGAGAAGGAACAATCTCCGCACGAACGGGAAGAAAACAGACTACGCCGACGTTTTGAAGAAATTAACGAATGGGCCGCAAGCTACTTTCATGACCTTCTACTGAGATTGCCGGAAGGCGAGCCTGGACGAGTTTACTTTGCTAAGCGCGGGATTGACCAAGAGACCATGAAAAGCTTTCGCTTAGGTTATGCTCCGGAACGTTGGGATGGATTATTGGGTTACATGCAGGAACGGGGCGTCCGGCCTCATGAATTAGCCGAAGCAGGGCTGGCCGTTGAAAAGGAATCGCTCAGTAAAGATGGTCACCAGCAATATTATGACCGTTTCAGAAATCGCGTCCTATTTAGTATTCTCGACCGACGTAAACAGCCCATTGCCTTTGGTGGACGAGTGCTGGATGATTCAGTGCCGAAGTACCTTAATTCTCCAGAGAACATCTTCTTTAATAAAGGGCATAAACTCTATGGAATGCATCGTGCCCATCAAGGTATTCGTGAAGAAGGCTATGCGCTCTTGGTCGAGGGTTATATGGATGTCATTGCTTTGCAAAATGCTGGGTTCCCCAATGCAGTCGCCTCCCTAGGGACCGCTTTAACCAAGGATCAGGCCAAACTTTTGAGACGGTATACATTACGGGTTGTCCTTCTCTATGATTCAGATGCAGCGGGAATTCAGGCCGCCTTTCGAGGAGGAGAAATTCTCCACGACGCTGGAGTAAGGGTGGACGTCTTGACCTTAGCGGGCGCAAAGGATCCGGATGAATACTTAAAAAGTTACGGTGTGGAGGAGTTTCGGAAAGCCCTGAATAAGGTTTTGACCTATGTGGAGTTCAAATATCGGACCATGGTTCGCGAAAAACCACCACGAAACATCCCTGAAAAAGCAGAATTAGTGGTTAGACTGGCGAAGGATATCTTGAAAGTCACCAGTCCAGTTGAACGGGAAGGATATGAGCGCTTTTTGAGTTTGGAACTCGGCCTTACATTAGAGGCGGTACAACGCGAGATTGCAAGCCAGGAACCTAAAAAACCTAAAAAAGAAGGCCTACAGGAACTTTCTCAACCAAAGCAGGTTAATAATGTAAAAAATGTATATAATATCACTAATGCCATTATATGTAAAGATAATAACGCCCCACCCCTTGCTACGGTCTATTTAGGCGTTTATCGAGCAGAACTCTTGCTTCTGCGTATACTTTTAGAAGATATTTCACATTTGCCGAAAATCAAGGCGATGTTGGGAGATTCCTTTTGGAAAGTGCCTGTACATCAACAAATCTTTAATTATCTCGATCAGGACGGCGTATTACCGGCGCACTGTGATGAAACAGTTCAAAGTCGGTTGGCGAGCTTGTTCCTGGAAGAGTTAGATATATCCCAAACTGAGAGACTTTTAGAGGATTGCATTAAAGAAATTCTTTCCACTCAAGCTGAGGAAAGAGTGGAAGATCTTCAGGCTCGCATGGCGAATTTAGAAAAATCCGGTGACATGGCTGGGGCTATGGCTCTGTTGAAAGAGATAGGGGAGCGGTTAAAACGTGGCGAATAGTAAGGTTAAAGAATCTCGTAAGAACGATTTGAGAGAAGGTGGGGGACAGATGAACAAAGAACAAAAAACAGACAGCGTCGAAGCCCTCATCCAAAAAGGCAAAAAGAAAGGGTCCATAACCTACCGTGAGATTATGGATGCCCTTCAAGGTGTTGATCTTTCTGCGGACCAAATTGACGATGTCTACCAACAATTAGGCCGTATGGGAATAGATGTGGTACCTGAGCCCGGACAAGTCGATCTAGAGGTTCTGAAAAAGGCCAAGCAACGTGAAGAAGAAAAAGCTGAGGAGTCTGAGGACGAAGAGGATGAAGAAGAGGCGGAAGTCGATCTAAGCGTCCCTGAAGGCGTGGGAATTGATGATCCAGTCCGCATGTATCTGAAAGAAATCGGACGCGTCCCCTTGCTTTCAGCTGAGGAAGAAATTCAATTGGCCAAGCGAATGGAGGCGGGTGACGAGGAAGCTAAGCGCCGGCTTGCTGAAGCCAATCTGCGACTTGTGGTTAGTATTGCGAAACGTTATGTCGGACGGGGTATGCTTTTCCTTGACCTGATTCAAGAAGGTAATCTTGGCCTGATTAAGGCCGTCGAAAAATTCGATTATATCAAAGGGTTTAAGTTTAGTACGTACGCCACCTGGTGGATCCGTCAAGCCATTACTCGTGCCATTGCGGATCAGGCTCGGACGATCCGGATTCCGGTGCATATGGTCGAAACAATTAACAAGTTGATTCGTGTTTCACGGCAACTCTTGCAGGAATTGGGCAGGGAACCCATTCCTGAAGAAATCGCTAAAGTAATGGATATCCCGGTAGAACGTGTGCGCGAAATCATGAAGATTGCCCAAGAACCGGTTTCCCTAGAGACACCGATTGGGGAAGAGGAAGACTCGCATTTGGGCGATTTCATCCCAGACGAGGATGCGCCTGCGCCAGCCGAGGCGGCTTCGTTCATTCTCTTAAAAGAGCAATTGGAAGAAGTTCTGGAAACCTTAACCCCCCGCGAAGAGAAAGTGCTGAGGTTGCGATTTGGACTGGATGATGGACGCACCCGGACTTTAGAAGAAGTTGGACAAGAATTTGGAGTGACTCGTGAACGGATTCGGCAGATTGAGGCCAAGGCCTTACGCAAGTTGCGTCATCCAAGCCGGAGTAAAAAGCTCAAGGATTACTTGGAATAAGCGCTGAAATTCTATTAAGATTCCATCAGAAATTATTTAAATTTAACATAAAGACTTGACTATGGGGACCGAATTACGTATAATAACCCGTGCATGATATTCCTCGATAGCTCAATTGGTGGAGCAATCGGCTGTTAACCGATAGGTTGTAGGTTCGAGTCCTACTCGGGGAGCCATTTGCACTTCTAGCTTACATGGGCCCATAGCTCAGCGGTAGAGCCCCCCGCTCATAACGGGTTGATCCTTGGTTCGAATCCAAGTGGGCCCACCACAATCGACGCATGTCGCTCGAATGGGTGGAAGAGACAACGAAACACGGGCGCGTGTTCTAACCTTGAACGTCGACGAAACAGGGGCGATTAGCTCAGCGGTAGAGCGCATCCTTCACACGGATGAGGTCACTGGTTCGAGACCAGTATCGCCCACCAAGGATATAGACAAATTTGTTAATATAAATGCTGAAAGCCTTGGTACAGGCGGATCTATTAATATCGTAAAATCGTGGGGCTGAACGACAAAGCAGTTAAACACCCACTAATATACGTAAGTATTTGTAAGTAGTCGGTCAAGATTCGGTCAGGGCAGTCAGAGATTTAATTTTCAGCTATGTAAAATACTCATCCTCTGTTAGAAGGATGAGTATTTTTATTGTTTCAATAGTAGTGCCCTTTTGGGGAGAAATTAGGATTGCCAAGGAAAAAGGAGTAGGGGATGTTTATTGCCCCTGCGGTATTTACACCTAAGCTCATTACCCCCTCCAGAAGCTCTTCTGGGACCTCTATTCCAATATTAATCTTCTTAATGAACTTTTTAAATTCGATAATTATCGGGACCCAACTAAAACCGGAAGTAACAGGCATAAGATGAGGTACAGTAGGTAATGACGTAGTAGGAACTACAGGAGAAGACTAGTCCTAGGAGCAGGTAAAGCGTAGGCGCAGCTAGGTATAGGTACATAACATAGGAGGTTAGTGTCGGTTAACAAAGGCTTCCCGGACTGCGTCTGATCTCCTCCCCGCTTCTACTTCCTGTTTAGCTGCTAATTCGCGTCGTGTTTTTTATAATGGTACGTCTCACTAAGGGATGCCGCTATCTCTAATTCCCACGTGTTTTCATCCCAAGATTTTAAAAGTCCTGTTTCGAAGAAGGTAGTTTCGTTGCCACAGTTATAACAATATCTGGCATTACCCAGGGCAAGAGTATGACAACTTTTAATGAAGCCTCTATAACCATTGTTGAGTGTATCAGTTACGGCACATTTATTTACTAAATCTGTTCCACAAATTATGCATTTATCACCATAGGCCGTTCTCGCGTTCTCACACTTCGGACAAATACGCGTTCGTCCATTTTTATCAAGTTCATATCCATCAAATATCGTTTTCATTTCCCCTCTATTCAATAATCCGCTATGGCCACAGATGGGACAATATCTTGCTGTTTCGGAAACAAAAAAGTAACCGCAACGGTTACAATAATTTGAATGTATGGTGGAGTGTATATAACCTTTAAACTGTCTTAATAGATCAGTAGCATTACTAATTGTGGTATTTTTTAAATCTAAACCAATGCATTTTAGCCTAGTAATCGCGGCTCTTTCTGAAATTTTGAAATGGTAAATTATATCGGTCTTAGATTTTAGTTTTAATTGATTAACTATAATAACAGGAGAAAGAATATTTCTGGCAAATACATTTGCTTCATTTTCTAAAACATTATATTTCTCTTCCGAAAGAGAGCTACGGCTTAGAATTGTTTCTTTAAAATCAACAAGATGGGTTAATAGGATATGTCCTATTTCATGCATTAATGTGAATCTTATTCTGCCCTTGCTTCGAATAGTATCGTTATATGCGATAGTATAATTAACACCATCATACATAATGAACCCATCTTCGCTTTGGTAAGCTTTTTTGACTTGTGTAATATGAACACGATGTATCTTAGCAAGCTCTGTGTATGTGATTAATCCCCATTTATGTTTAGTGATAATTATAAATGGATTTATAGGAAAGCTGGTTATATTATCTCTTAGTAAGAATTCGTGCGCCATTCTCACTGCTCTATTGTATCTGGCGTAGGAAGGGAACTTCATTATTTTCCTAACGCCTCTTTTCCACGTTCACGCATGGTTTTGATCATCGCTTTAAGTAAGTCCTGATCTCCAACAGTAAGGTCTTGAATATCTCGCGCCAATGTTCTAATGTTAACATCGATTAAATCAAGTTCAGTTCTCCCAAGAAGGTAATCGGTACTTGTGTTTAAGATATCTGCAATTTTACCTAACACCTCACTCGGCGGAACCGCCGTATCTCTTTCATAATGCGAAAAATTTGCGCGATTCATATTTAGCTTTTCCACCATCTGGTCTTGAGTTAATCCTTGTCTATTGCGAAGCTCCTTGATTCTTGCACCAATTGTCATATATAATCCCCCTTTTCTTATAAAAAGATAAATGTATTTACATATTGCGTAAATAAAACTTACATGATACTATTATATTCAAGGCAAAGGTGGTGAATACACTATGAAGATAAGGCATAAAAGAGATAGATTTAAACAGCTAAGGAAAGCCTATGGTACACAAAATGAAGTGGGTGAAGCCGTTGGCGTTTCAGGGACTATGATAAGGTATATTGAAAATGGTTACGCAACTCCCAGTGGAAAATTAATGCTAA
>DHWG01000122.1:22802-23153 GCA_002413075.1 Desulfosporosinus sp. UBA5188
TGTTTTGCACATCAGTTAATGAGTTATTTTCTGATATAGAAAAGAAAGCTCTAGCGGAAATCTCAGCATCTAATCAGCGTTAATATGATTTACACATTCTATTATAAATCATAACTATATTTACGCAATGCTTGTTTGGGTTTTTCAATAAGTTTATTTTTGACAACCATCAAGTGAATTATATTTACAATATTACCATATGATGACAGTAATGTACACAAACATTGAGGAGTGAGGTGGGAAAATGGCCAGAGCGCGAAATATTAAACCAAGTTTTTTTGCAAACGACCAGTTGGGGGAGTTACCGGCTCTGGCCCGTCTTCTATTCATTGGACTATGGGGATTAGCGGA
>DHWG01000122.1:23439-24315 GCA_002413075.1 Desulfosporosinus sp. UBA5188
GGAATCTGACTTGCCAAATATGCCTGAAAATAGCAAAGCCGCGAATAGGTGTGAACTAGCCGGAAATAAATCCGGCAAGGACGTACCTAAAAATTTTAAAACACTTACTAGCAATTTAAAAGTTAGTACGAGCCCGGCGGAATCCCTCTTATTGAATGTTGAATCCCCTTTATTGAATGTTGATTGTTGTTCCCCTCATAACGATCGGGAGGAGGAAGAAAACAACAACAACAACACGGATGAGGGGGAGGTTATCTTGGAAACATCGGAACTGGTTGATCTTACGATTAATTCAGAGATCCTTCCAAAAAAGCCCCTGTTGATGGGCATTAAAGCGGTCAATTGGGCGGAGAAGCACTGGGGACGCATGATATCTCCTGGAGAGTCTGTTGGCATCATCGCCTGGTGTGATGAATTCTCAACACGGGGAAGCCCGAATGCGGATGATGTAGTTATTGAGGCACTGCAACAGTGTGATAACGCCAGTGCCCGCAACATGAAGTATCTGAAAGCCGTACTTACAGACTGGCGAGAAAATGGAGTTTTGACCGTGGACCACGTCGAAGCCCGTGAGATTGAGCATAAAAGCCAAAAAGGACACAAGTGCAACAAGGACCCTGGGGAAAAGTCCATCAGGACATCTAAAACGCCATCGAGCAAGTACGATGATTTTTATCTATGAGTGCGAGCTAACGATGATGAAAGGGTCCTCGGATTTACGGGTAAGGAGTGAACTGGAAGCTAGCTATACATCACCCCTACCCACAAACGCATACCGTCCGTAAAATGTCACTTTTCGCACTTTCTCTGTGAAAGATGATCGGATTTAGACAAGCCTTTCGGAATATGGGAGATTTAAAATTTAGAAAGGGGATA
>DHWG01000122.1:24481-26036 GCA_002413075.1 Desulfosporosinus sp. UBA5188
TAGCGTGAAAAATAACTTGGGATGACGTGAAAAAGGGTACACCTAAATAAGGCTTTTTGAAGGCCCAAAAAAATAAGTTTTAGTTCAAGCCACAGAAATATCAGTAGCTTTTATTAGACCCAGGGAAATCAGAAGTTTTGCTGCTTGTTTAACAGCTTTCTCTTTCTGCTTGTCCACCAACTCTTGTGGCATATCAATCTTATACAGATCACTTGGATTGAAAACCTCACCGGTGACAAACATATGGTATACAGCAGTGAGGATCATCCTTGCAATAGCGATAATGGCTCTTTTCTTTCCTCTTCGTTTACCAATGCGTTCATACTTGAGCTTGTAGTAAGGCGAATGTTTCGAGGTCACGGCTGCATGGGCAACTTGTACCAATGCAGGTTTGAGGTAGACACCAGCACGTGTTATTCGAACAGATTTTTTCTTACCAGCAGACTCATTGTTGCTCGGTGTTAGACCCGCCCAGCAGCATAAACGCTTGGAATTGGCAAACTGAGACATATCGGTGCCAATCTCGGAGATGATGGTGATAGCAGAAGCTCTAGCAACTCCGGGAATGGTACAAAGGAGAGTAATCGCTCCTTCATAAGGAGCTACCATTTTATCAAGTTTTTCATCCAGCGTTGCAATAGACTGATGAATGAAGTCAAGATGGGAGCGAACCATGACTATACGTTCCTTTTGTTCCTTAGTCATCTGATAACCTTCAATGGATTGAATGACGGTATCTGCTTTCTTTTTTAAAGACCTTTGAAGAAGTGATGAACAGTATTCAGGGTCAAAAGAGTCAGCCGAAACCAAGTAGTCCGTGATGGAAGAGGCAGATTTGCCAAACATGTCGGAGACGACAGCATCAAGGGCTACATTACAAACCGTGAAGGCATTTTGAAAACGATTCTTTTCACTACTTCTACAGGAAACAAGTTTGGATCGGTAGCGGGTGTATTCACGAAGAATACGAATTGGTTTGATGGGGATATAACTTCCCGGGACTAAACCAAGGCGGAAAAGGTCGCCGATCCATTTGGAATCCTTTGTATCATCCTTGTTCCCTTTTACAGCCTTCACCCATTTGGGATTGGCTATAGTGACATGGATGGTATCTTCCAAAAGGTTAAAGACGGGAACCCAATATTTCCCGGTGGATTCCATACACACATCAAAGCAATTATTATCAATCAGCCACTGCTTGAATTGGAAAATGGAATTGTTAAAGGTGGAGAATCTCTTTTTGGAATAGTGAGGAGTAATTCCCTGAGCAGAAATGATTGTGGCGACGAGAAAAGTCTTATGCACATCGACACCACAGCAGATAGGGTAAACAACCTTCATGGCACAGCCTCCTTTCATAGTTGAGGAGGAAGACATTGACTGAATCATCACACATTTAACATTTGCTAAAGCAATGATTAGCGTGCGGTCTTATAGAACCACTTATTTGTGCTTGTAAGATGATTCTTACACTGGTTAATATACTGATTTAAGCTGAGAAGAGCAGTCTACGACTCACCTCTCCGTGCTTTGTAGTATATCTTCTCCCTTATTA
>DHWG01000076.1 GCA_002413075.1 Desulfosporosinus sp. UBA5188
AAACGCTTCATCCGTTTTGAGCCAACAAGCTCTGCAGGATTTGGGGGAATGGGACCTGCTGTGATTACCATGACGCCTGGTACTGAGGTTTCCCTAAGGAAGATTCCAAAGTCTTGATCCTGAGTTAGAGCCACCGATAGCCCTGCCCTATTCTCAAAACCAAATAGTTTATGTTGCGTGGGGTTACGCATATCTGCATCGATTACCAGGACAGATTTACCGGCTTGAGCCATACTCACCGCGAGGTTGGAGACGGTTGAAGATTTTCCTTCACTTGGGCCTGGACTGGTTATCATAATTGTTTTGGTCTCTGCATCCACGCCCGTAAATTGAACATTCGTCCTCAGCGTCCGGTAAGCCTCTGAGATGGGTGATTTTGTCTGTTCTAAGGTGATTAAGGAATATGCCACTAGAATCGACTCCTCTTACGCTTGTTTCCCCGTTTGATAGTTTGGAATAATGCCCAATACAGGAATCCCCAAAAGCTTCTCGACGTCGCTGGAGGTCTTGATCGTGTTATCCAAATATTCCAGCATAAAGACCAACCCAACCGACGCCATGAGACCCACAACAAAGGCAATTAAGATGTTAAGCTTTTTGTTGGGTTTAACAGGTTGTTCTGGGGTCACTGCTTTATCGACAATGCTCACACTATCTACCTTTTTTATTTCGATCACTGCTTTGGAAAACTCTTGGAACATAGTGTTCGCTATGGAGGCTGCCAGTTCAGGGTTAGTATTCGTCACCTGGATTTCCAAGATTTCCGTCGTCTTGACGGGGTTTATAGAAATCATGCCATCCAGTCCTTCAACGGTCACCGACAAACCTAGGGCCTTAATGACATTTTGTTCGACGGTACGGCTCTGGGCAATCGTCGCATAGGTCTTAGCAAGTTGTTGGTTCGCGAGCAGAACGCTATTATCGAGCATTTGTGCTGCTGCTTGGCCATCTGCGGCTTTTTTTCCGACAATCAGCGTGGTCGAGGCTTGATACACCGGTTTAATAACGTAAAAACTAATAATTCCGCTGGTCAATGCTGCAATCAGTGGTAGCACCACCACAATGACCCATCGTTTGCGCAGCACTTCCCAGTACTGCCGTAATTCTATTTCTTCTTCCATGTCAACCTCCCAAATTCACTCCTGCAAAACTTGTTCATCCTATTAGTGCTCGACACTATACTATTCGCCATGATCGCTACTTTTCCTTCACTCATATTCAAATAATGATTTATTACAACTCTTCCTGTCCTAATACAACAAGGCCTCAAGAACAACCTTCTTGACCCCTGCCAGGTCAGGCTCATAATAATATACATTAGCTCCAACGAGTGGGTCATAAGCAGAGATCCCTTTGCCAGGCAGTTGGAAATATTTAATGGTATCCTGCGTGGTTCCCTTGAACTGAGTACCCAACGCCAGAATTTGAGGATCACTTAAGTTTGTATCCATCAAATCTTGATGAATGATCGTTAATATTTGGGGAAGTTTGGGTATGTTTTCCAGACTCAACATTTTGTCCCCGAGCGCTGATAGCAGTAACGCTTGATCCCTTTGTCGCCCGAAATCTCCATCCTTAAGCCCATAACGCGCTCGGGCTAACCGCAACGCAACATCACTATCTAGATGTTGTTTTCCGGCTTGAAGGTGAACGTTTGCAACGGTATCATTGACGGCTTCTGGAAGCGTCACATCGATTCCTCTGACTTCGTCAATAACCTTCTTAAAGCCTTCAAAATCAATTTTCACATAATCGTTAATGGTCACACCAAGAAGGTCACTGGCAGCTTGAACCGCCGCTAGCGTTCCTGAATGCACGCCTCCGTTGACTTCCCCTACCGCATTGGCGTGCGTAATCTTCGTTAACCCGATGCCTGGAAGATTAACTCTCGTATCCCGGGGGATTGAGATCATGGACACATGCTTGGTTTTCGTATCGGCAGAAAGCAAAATCATCGAGTCAGTACGACCCGCGTCATTACCTCGGGTATCACTACCTAATAACAAAATATTAATTCTGCCACTGTCCTTGGGTTGTTCTACAGGAAGGTCTACCGGATTCGTCGGCTTTGCCACGACTGAAGTCGAGGCTTGTTGAATCAAATTTCCCCGCCAAGCATAAATCCCTCCTCCAGCAGCAATCGTGAGTGTTGCTATCAAAGCGACCCAATATCTTTTCTTCATACTAAGTACCACCTTACAGTTTCTTTATCAACTTAACTATAATTCGATAAATATTTACAAACTCCTTCAAGATTTTCTCTATATTTTGAAACGAAATAACTATTTTCTAAAATTTCAGGGCTAAATTTAATTTTATTAAAGGGGAATATGGGGTTGAATGTCGAATATTACTCAGTGCTGAAAAACTTGCCAGAACCTACATTAGGAGGATCATACGTTATGAAAAGTCCGAGCAAATTAGAATTAACGATTATATTAGCAGCGGTCATCCTAGCCTTCCTTGTGGTGGCGCTATTTTGGGGGATGAACCGCGGTACTTCCTCGGCTTCTACCTCACCCTCAGTCGCCTTGTATGTTGCGCCAGTTGCTGAAGCTACGCCGGCGTCTAGTGTCGCTGAGCCAACCACTGCCACATCTGTAGGGTTAGCTAAGCTGAAGGGATCAACAACCGTCAAAGCCCTCATCTTGGGGGATTCGGTGGCGGAGAGTCTGGGAGCTTCCAACAAAAATGTTTCCAGTTGGTACAGCTTAGTCAGTACGAATTTACATACCAAATACCCCGGCACCTTGCAATGGGCCTTCAAAACAACGAGCAAAGCCACGATGACCGATGCCTTGAATGCTCTGACGGAGGTCACTCCAGACACTGACCTCATCATCCTCTGCGTGGGTCGAAATGATTGGGCTACCCTCACAACCGATGCTTTTAAGCAGAAATACGAACAATTCCTGACAGAGCTTAAAGCAAAAAGCCCCAATGTCGAGCTTTTCCTGGTCGTTGAACCTCCGGTTAAAGCCATTGCCACCAATAACCAGACCTTCCCATATCGCCAGGTCATTCTGGATATTAGTCAAGCACATCAACTTCCTGTGATTGATGCGTGGACCGTCTTTATCAAGGATCCCGTGCCGCTGACCGGGTTATTGGCGGATGGCGTGATTCCCAATGACACCGGGTATCAGATTTTTGCCAATGAGGTGGTCAAGAAGTTTGAGGAGCGTTTAGCACTTCTGCCTTGAGTCAGGTTTACTTAAAAAGCAGGCAGGGGGGACACGTTATGTGTTCCCCCTGCCTGCTTTCGTTTCTCCCGACTAGTTTAA
>DHWG01000157.1:0-4262 GCA_002413075.1 Desulfosporosinus sp. UBA5188
CCTAGTGGATCAGGCAAGAGCACGTTGATACGCTGTATGAACCTCCTGGAAAAACCAAGTTCGGGTAAAATTACCGTTGACGGAGTGGAAATTACAGCTCATAAAGCACAGGTTGCTAAAGTGCGTCAGTCCGTGGCCATGGTCTTTCAACAATTTAACCTTTACCCCCATAAAACGGTCCTAGAAAATTTAACCCTCGCTCCTATGCTGATTAAGGGAGTTCCTAAGGAAGAAGCCACAGAGGCCGGTATGGCTTTGCTTAAGCGTGTTGGGCTCAGTGATAAATTCAAGGTGTATCCATCACAACTTTCGGGGGGGCAGCAGCAACGTGTGGCTATTGCAAGGGCTTTGGCTATGCGACCTAAGATTATGCTCTTTGATGAGCCCACCTCAGCTTTAGATCCCGAAATGATTCAGGAAGTCTTAGATGTTATGGTTGATCTGTCGCATGAGGGCATTACAATGGTTGTTGTTACCCATGAAATGGGTTTTGCGAAAACAATTGCTGATCGCGTCATCTTTATGGATGAGGGACTTATTGTAGAATCTAATACGCCTCAACAATTTTTTGAAAATCCTACAAATGAGCGCACTAAATCATTTTTAAGCCGTATTTTGCGATAATTCTAAACTAGGCGTGACATTATTTGCAGGAGAAATTTATGAAGGTAGAAAGAAAACCGGTATTTCTAGACTATGAGAATGTGAATGAGACGAGGAGGATTTTGGAATGAAGAAAGTTGGAATAGTTTTAACAAGTTTATTATTAATGGCAGGTTTGGTCGCTGGATGCGGGTCTACTCCGCCTACGGCGACCCCTACTAACGGAGTGTCGGCTGATGTCAAGGCTATTAAAGACAAGGGTGTTCTCAAAGTAGGAACTAAAGTCGATGTTCCTAAGTTCGGATATAAAGATCCCACAACGGGAAAAGTTGAAGGGTTTGAAATTGATTTAGCGAATGCAATATCCAAGAAAATCTTAGGGACTGAAAAAATTGAAACCTCAGCAGTAACGGCAAAAACACGAGGGCCTTTACTGGATAGCGGGGACGTGGACCTTGTTATAGCGACCTTTACCGTTAATGAAGAACGTAAAAAGAGTTATAATTTCTCTGATCCTTATTTTACTGATGGAGTAAGATTATTAGTTAAAAAAAGCGCTAACATTAAGAGCTTAAAAGATTTGGACGGGAAAAAGATTGGCGTAGCGCAAGCGGCTACCAGTAAGAAGGCCATTCAGGAACAAGCTGATAAGATTGGAGCAAAAGTAACCTTCTTGGAGTTTGCGACTTATCCTGAAATTAAGACGGCGCTGGATTCTGGCCGGGTGGATTGTTTCTCAGTAGATGGTGCCATTCTTCTTGGATATCTGGATGATTCAACGACGATCTTGGCAGATAGCTTTAGTCCTCAGGAATATGGAGTTGCCTCTAAAAAGGGTAATGATGGATTAGCCAAAGCAGTAAATGAGACAATTGCTGACTTGAAAAAATCTGGGGAACTCGATAAAATGATCCAAAAATGGGGTATTAAATAGTGGTCGGACCTTTTGCCTGGTTTAAATGGGAAGCGCTTTTCCGTGACTGGCCAGTCTTTGCTGAGGGGTTTAAGACCACCATTTTAGTCACCGTGTTGGCACTGACATTAGCGCTAATACTGGGGATTGTATTTGGGGTATTGGGGACGTCTCAGTGGAGACTCGCCAAGGTCGTGAGTCGCATCTATGTGGAATTCATTCAAAACACGCCACTCGTTATTCAAGTTTTCTTCCTGTATCACGGACTTCCTCATATGGGCATTATGCTGCCTGTGTTTGCCGTGGGAGTTTTGGGTGTTGGTGTGTATCATGGCGCTTATATTGCCGAAGTGGTCAGGGCAGGCATCAACTCCATCCACAGAGGACAAATGGAAGCAGCCTTATCTCAAGGATTTAGTTTTTGGGGGGCCATGCGGCATATCATCTTACCGCAGGCGTCTCGCCTGGTTTTGCCACCCCTCACGAATCAAGCGGTGAACTTGATTAAGAATACCTCTGTGCTGGCCATGGTCGCTGGCGGGGATCTAATGTATCATGCGGATTCTTGGTCAAGCGACAACCTCTATTACGGGCCTGCGTACGTTGTCATTGGTTTACTCTATCTTCTTCTTTGTTTACCGTTAGCCACACTGACACGGCGCTTAGAACGTAAGGCGGGGGTGTCTACATGATTCAAGACGTTTTGCAGCCCGATATATTTCGTTTTCTTGGCCAAGGTCTCTTGACCACGCTTTATATTGCGGTCATGGCTATTTTGCTCAGCTTCATCTTTGGAACCATTCTTGGTATAGCTCGGTACTCCAAACAACCTATTCTTGGAAGAATAGCCGCTGTGTACATTGAATGTGTTCGAAACATTCCTATGCTTCTTTTTATTTTGGTTTTCCGGTTTATGACGACGTTAGAACCGATTAATTCCGGCATTGCTGCCATCGCGGTCTTCACTTCGGCCATCATTGCGGAAATTGTGCGAGGTGGGCTAAACTCCATCGATGAAGGACAGTGGGAAGCCGCGAAGTCACAGGGGTTTTCCTATCGGCATACCATGATGCATATCATCTTACCACAAGCTATGCACAAGATGATTCCTCCTTTAGTCTCTCAGTTTATAACGGTCATAAAGGACACATCGTTTGTCTGGGTGGTCGGTGTGGAAGATCTTACAGGTAAAGGTATGATTATTTTAGGACAACACGGTTCGACGAGTCAAGTGTTTGTGATTTTTGGAATGATTGCTTCCACGTATTTCGTGCTGAATTATTCTCTTTCGGTCTTAGCGCGGCGGCAACAGTATAAAATGATCCATCAAAGTTATTAGTGGCACACGCTACACTAGAGATTGGAGGCTCTGATTAAAGATGATCAGGGCTCCTTTTTATGAAAACTCAGATCAACGGGCTTTGTAAAAATAAACGTTACTGTTCGCTTGCCTTGTAGTAAAATAATAATAAAGAGAAAAATAAAGAGATTATAAAGAGGAGCGAAAACATTAAATATGCCTATTCAGAAACGAAAAGTGGAAATAAGTATGAGTCTAGATGCAGAGGTCCTAAAGAGATTGGACAAACTTTGTGAAAGCAAAAACCTTAGTCGCCCACAAGTCATCGAAATGCTTTTTTCTACGGACGATGATACCGTCGATTTCATGATTGGGCAAATTAAACGAATGGATACTCCGATTGGTTTTTAATAGCCTTTACTTTCTAATTTGAAGACCTTCATATATCACAACTTGTGGGGCCCTGATCATCAGGACCCTTTCTTCATGAGAAATTCACAAGTTTTTCATGAGAATATCGTATCCAAGAGTTACACTTAGGACATGGAAGAACAGCAGATTACATGGAGCATAGCAAATAGGATTATATGGGAGGAATAATGTAATGATTAAATTTAATAAGAAAGTCACTGCGATTATCGGGACAGCAACTTTAGTAGTGGGGCTCATGGCATTTCCCGTTTTAGCTCAAACGACCGGACAACAAGGGAACGGATGGTTTGGACAAATGCGGGGAACTATGCAAAAAGTATTTTCGCCGGAGCAACACCAAGCGCTCATGAATTCGACTGAAATCCAGACCCTTCATAATTCGCAAGGCATGCAGAACGCGATGCAAACTGGGGATGTTAAGGCAATGCAAGATCTCATGAATTCAGACCCGGCTATAAAGGCACAAATTGGGCAAGATAATCTTGATAAAATGAACCAATTCATGAGCAATTCCGGAGGAAATATGATGACCAACCGAGGTAACATGACTGGCTCGAAAGGCGCCATAACAAACGGGAGCGGAACTGCGAACAAAGGTAATAGTATGATGGGTTCTGGTCGCGGGATGATGAACTATTAAATGACTATAAGGGGAGATCAACGATGATGTTTGGCTTAATTATCTTAGCCTTTGTTGTATATTATTTGTTTAATTCATCCAATGACCGAGTTGGCAGGTCATGCTCCATGCACGACCAATCACAGGTTAAGACATCCATAGATATCTTGAATGAACGATATGCAAAAGGTGAGATCGATCAAGATGATTTCCTGGAGCGCAAACAAGCACTGTCTGGGCAAAAACAGACAATATCTATTAAGAAGGATAACCTATAACCTAGTGTAAATCATCAAAGGTAAGGATTATTGTGTTGTTAGATTATGAAGGAGGAATTTATATGATGGGTGGATACGGATATGGTGGTTATGGTGGCATGGGAGGCGGATATGGGT
>DHWG01000157.1:4389-4728 GCA_002413075.1 Desulfosporosinus sp. UBA5188
TGGCATGGGAGGCGGATATGGGTTCATGGGTATGATTATGCCTATGATCTTCCTGATTGGGATCATTTTGCTGGGAATCTACTTGTTTCGTCGTAACGCTTCCCACGTTCATACCGGACATATCAAGCAGAATAGCGGATTCGACATACTACGCGAACGTTATGCCCGAGGGGAGATTGACTCAGCGGAATATCAAAGTCGTAAACAGGATTTAGAGAGCAAGTAGAAAAGTAAAACGTATATCAAAAAGAGAGCAGTGGCTCCCCTAGGGAGAAACTGCTCTTACATAGTTATCAGGAATGGAAATGTGGAGGAACCCTGAAACGTGGTGGCTAAGGA
>DHWG01000157.1:4928-5138 GCA_002413075.1 Desulfosporosinus sp. UBA5188
CGTGGTGGCTAAGAAAATCTAATCCTTAGCCACCACGTTGATTTCTTTAGGAAGTCTAACGATAAATTCCGTCTCATGTCCGACCTTGCTGTGTACGGTAATCGTTCCTTGATGAAGGATGGTGATTTGTTGAACCAGAGCGAGGCCAATTCCGGTTCCACCTGTCTCACGGGTGCGGGATTTATCAGCCCGGTAAAAACGTTCGAAGAT
>DHWG01000157.1:5331-8497 GCA_002413075.1 Desulfosporosinus sp. UBA5188
CGGTAAAAACGTTCGAAGATAAATGGGAGATCGTCTTCGAGGATGCCTTGACCTGTGTTTTTTATCTTGATTTCGGTATAATCGAGTGTTTGCGTGAGCGAGAGCGTGATTTGACCACTGATGTTAGAGTATCGATAGGCATTGTGAAAGAGGTTGTAAAAGAGCCTTGTGAGAAGGCGTCCGTCGCCCGACGTCGTCACAGTTTCTGCAGGAATGTTCAAATTTAGAGCGAGTTGTTTTTCTTGGATGAGCGGATGGAGACTATGGACCACTTTTTCAAGAAGCTGTTTTAAGTCCACAGGTTCAAGGGCAAGCGCTAAAGCACCTATTTCCGCAACATTTAAGTCTTTCAGATCGCTGGATAGGTCAACTAAGCGGTCAATTTCTTCATGGATTGAAGAGAGGTTTTCTTGATTTGCAGGCAAGACATTGTCTTGAAAAGCCTCTATATAGCTTTTGATGGAGGTTAAGGGTGTACGCAGTTCGTGGGCGATATCGGCAGTGAACTGTTTGCGAAGGATTTCTTGGCCCTTTAAATTCTCCACCATGACATTAAAGGCATGCGCTAATTGCCCTATCTCGTCTTTGGTTTGAATTCCAACGTGCTCATCAAGGTGGCCATGTCCGATGCGATCAGCGGCTAGCGTTAAACGTTTCAAGGGTGCAACCAGACGACGGCTTGTGAAGTAGCTGAGCAGGATTCCGAACAGAAGAGCCAACATTCCAGCGTAGAGGAGAGAACGGAAAACGGAGGATTGGAAGAGGGCGTCTTGGGGATTGAGGATCGGCGCTGTCGCGGGGTAGCGAACCAGAGCAAAGGCGACCGTTCCAAGAGGCCCTGATACGGTTAGCGTCTTCTCTTTCCAATTGGTGTTGGAAGGGGAGGACATACTCATACCCATGCCGCCTTGACTACGCATCATACCTTCCATAGAGTTGTTTAAGGTGGCGATGAGCTTTCCGTTTGGATCGGTCAGGGTTAGTGTGGTACCAGCCGGTAGGGATTTGCTTATGTCATCTAAAGACGCAGGATCCCAAGTACCCTTGCTAACATACAAGGCACTTAACCGAGTCGGTAACTGTTCCAACGTCGCTTCATTCGTCTGGGCCAGATAATCACTAAACTGGCGTTGGAAGACCAGCTTTACGGAAAGCATGCTGAGGGTTAGCGTGATTAACGCAATGATTAGGGTGGAGAGAAATAGTTTTTTGCGCATCGCCGTTATCCTCCCGCATTTGGATTAAATTTGTAGCCGATACCGTATACGGTGAGGACGAGTTGAGGGTCGCTGGGCTTCGTTTCTATCTTTTGGCGAATTTTCTTAATATGGGTGTCAATCACGCGGTCATCTCCGTCAAAGTCGTGCCCTTGGACAATTTCTACCAGTTGTCCTCGTGAGTACACTCGACCAGGGTGTTTTGCTAAGGCCCCAAGGATTTTGAACTCGGTCGGGGTTAGAAACACTTCCTGATCATTCAGCCGGATTTCATGCTGGATCGTATCAATCGTCAGGCCGTTGTCATATGAAATCACGTCCGCCAGTGGGGCCGTTTCGTTATTAGTACGGCGAAGAACGGCGCGGACTCTGGCAACTACTTCACGAGGACTAAAGGGTTTTGTGATGTAATCATCGGCGCCAATACTTAACCCCTGAATGCGGTCT
The DNA here is from genome assembly GCA_002413075.1 of Desulfosporosinus sp. UBA5188. GTDB lineage: Bacteria > Bacillota > Desulfitobacteriia > Desulfitobacteriales > Desulfitobacteriaceae > Desulfosporosinus. The sequence continues at coordinate 6,996 of DHWG01000157.1, forward strand.
TCTTCTTCAACTTGAGCCGTGAGCATGATGATGGGAACCGAGGATATTTTGCGGATCTCCTGGCAAATTTCTGTTCCGGACATGCCAGGAAGCATTAAATCAAGAATGAGAAGGTCGAAGGGATTTTCTTTAAACATAGTTAGAGCAACGAGGCCGTTTCCGGCGGTGCTGACGTGAAACCCTTCTTGTTGAAGATAGGCTTTCAGGACAGTTGTAATCTTCTTCTCATCATCGACTAGTAAGATTCTCATGGACGGACTCCCTTCAATAACTTATCCCAGATCATCATTCACTTCAAACTCTTTATTAAAGAGCATTGACTTATTATAACGTTAAATATAGGAAAGTGCCTCTAAAGGGTCTCGTCGAACGGCTCGACTTGCTGGGAAGACAATCGAGACAAGGCCGATTGAGACAGAGGCACTTATGACCATCAAAGCCATCAAGGGGTGAAATTGAAACGGGACGGTCTTTTGGAAAGCTATTGGACCGAGCAGCGTTGGGGTGATCTCACCTATAAGGACGCCGAGAACTCCTCCTGAAAAGCTAACAAATAAAATTTCACGGATTAAAATGGAAAGGATATGTCGACGACGAAAGCCGAGGGCTCGGAAGATACCAATTTCTGCAATCCGGTTATTAATGTTACCCATCGTTGTAACGAACACAATCAATAGACCAATAAGACCTAAGAGTGTGGAAGCTATTAAAGAAAAATTAGAAAAGCGATCGACACTTTCTTTGGTACCTTGAACCAGTTGGGATATTTGGGAAACTTTGGCCTCTGGTAACAGTTCACTTAAGCGAGCCGCTGTTTTATCCGGTTGCGCTGTGTTGAGTTCGATCATGGACCATGAGGTTAGTCGGGTTATTATTTGGGTGGTCTTGAAGTTTGCAAAAACACTTTTGTCTTCAGAACTGCCTGTTTCTTGCATCACCCCGACAATGGAATATTTTTGGCCGTTGAGTTCTAGAGTACTCCCAATGAATAAATTTTCTTGTTTAGCAAGGCCAGAACCGATCATTACTTCTCGGTCGCTCGGCTGTCGTCCAGTAATATGCCACCACGGCTTCATTTTTAGTTCTGTGGGAAAGTCGACCCCGAGGATTAAATATTGTTTATGAATCCCTGCAACAGAACCAATTATTTTGGGCGCAATCCCGCTGATCATAAGATTAGGCGTCGTTTCGATTTTGGATAAAATGTCTTTGTTTAAAGGTTGGATCTCGTAATTTACGCCAGCAACAGAAAGACCGCCATAGCTGAGTGTAAAATGTTCAGACTTGGGAGTAATGACCACATTCGCACCATATTGAGTTAAACTTTTTTGCAAGTCCACTTGCAGGCTCTTAGCCAGCGTATTCAGCGTGACGGTAATGCCAATGACGACCATAAACGTCAGAAGCAAAAAGGCTGTTTTTCCTCTACGCCGGCGCAGGTTTTGGATGGCGATGTCAGTTAGGGTCATAGTGTACCTCCTAGATATAACGCAAAGATTGAG
>DHWG01000138.1:0-48881 GCA_002413075.1 Desulfosporosinus sp. UBA5188
AGGCTTGGGAAGGCAGACGGAAGTAAGTGAGGACTGTCTGCTATTCAGACGGTTTTTTTGTACTAGTCAGAAAGTATAACTTTTTGTTATATACTTTCTGGAAGCATAAGTGCAACTAAGTCGATCGCGGCGCCTGAGGGCTTGGCGCTAGCCAAGTTTTCTTTATACCTTTCTATCTGATTTTCATGTCTAAAGATTAGCCCTACTCGTTTTCTTTATAGGGTGAAAGGAGTTAGTGAGTTTTGGAAGGAACGATTAAGAGTAAGATTTTAGATGCGGATGGCATTCGCAGGGCAATTACTCGTATTGCTCACGAAATTGTGGAAAAGAATAAAGGAACAGATAAACTCGTTTTGGTGGGTATTCGTCGCAGAGGGGTACCGTTAGCCGAACGAATCCAACAATACATTGAGGATTTTGAAGGGGTAAAGGTTCCCTTGGGAATTCTGGACATCACCCTTTACCGCGATGACCTAAGTACGATTGACATACATCCGGTGGTTCATGAGACGGACATTCCGGTCAGCATCGAGGGGAAAACCGTGGTTCTGATCGATGATGTGCTGTATACAGGACGAACAGCCCGTGCAGCGTTAGATGCCACGATGGATTTAGGAAGGCCTGAGCGCATTCAATTAGCGGTGCTGGTTGACCGTGGACATCGAGAGTTACCCATTCGTGCCGATTATGTTGGTAAGAACCTGCCCACGTCCCATCGGGAAATTGTGGCGGTCCGCTTGCAAGAAGTGGATGGCGAAGAAGATGTGCTGTTACTGGAACGTCCAGAAAATCTAAGTAAATGAGACTTTACCCTTTAAATGCTATCCAGAGAGATAGTCAAGGGGCGAGCGGGATATAGGTTCTGCCTATACTGAAATCCTCTCCCTCTTGGGACGAGGATTTTTATATTTATAGGGGTTAGGTAGACTAGGGATCAGCAATTCAAGCGTGGAAACGTGTTTTATGGGTATGAGTCCATACACATAAGGGATAATAAAGGTGATAGAAGTTAGGGAGGGTTACGATGAAATGGCAGCGTAAAGACATTCTAGGGTTAGAGGATATGAGTGTAGAGGATATCCGCCATATCTTGCATACGGCAAAAGTGATGAAAGAAATTTTAATGCGCCCGATCAAGAAGTTACCCACTTTAAAAGGTAAATCGGTCGTGAATGTTTTTTATGAAGCAAGTACACGAACTCGAACTTCCTTTGAGATGGCGGCAAAAGTATTGGGTGCTGATACAACCAGCATTGCCATTGCTCAAAGCAGCGTGAGCAAAGGGGAGAGCTTATATGATACGGCTAAAACAATTCAGGCAATGCGCGCAGATTTGGTGATCCTACGACACCCTAGTTCAGGCTCCGCAAAATTCTTAGCAGATATCCTTGATCCTGGGGTGATTAACGCAGGAGACGGGCAGCATGAGCATCCAACCCAAGCGTTACTGGACATCTTCACAATGGAAGAAAAGCTGGGATCCCTAGAGGGGAAAAAGATTGTCATCGTAGGAGATATTTTACACTCTAGAGTTGCTCGGAGCAATGCGTGGGGTCTGCAGAAACTCGGTGTCGATGTCACCTTGGTGGGTCCACCCACCTTGCTACCGGTTGAAATGGACGGGCTTGGAGTTAAAACGACGTATGATCTGAACAGTGCCTTACCTGGAGCGGATATTGTGATGGCCCTTCGCCTTCAACTTGAACGCCAGAAAAGTGGACTATTTCCTAGCCTTCGTGAGTACAGCCAGCTGTATGGTTTGACGACGGAGCGCTTGAAGAAAACGGGAAAACAAAGTATTGTGTTACATCCAGGTCCTATGAATCGGGGGGTGGAGATCTCCGATGATGTTGCAGACGGGGTACAAGCTTTAATTGAAAAACAGGTAACTAACGGTGTGGCCATTCGCATGGCACTAATATATTTACTGATAGGAGGTTCTAGCAATGTGGTGGCTTAAAGATGTATGGGTGATTGATCCGAGTCAAAAGCTTTCAGCCCCTCGAGACGTTCTCGTTCAAGGTGGGCAGGTGTTAGAAATCTCTTCCTCAATGACAGAAGAAGAAGTCTTGGAAAAAGCGCAGGGGGAATCAATTGACGCGGTCAACGGTCAAGGGAAGTTCCTTTTCCCGGGACTGATTGATGTCCATACTCACCTGCGAGAGCCAGGCCAAGAAGACAAAGAGGATATCCTGAGTGGTTCTCGCGCTGCCGTACGTGGAGGTTTTACAACGATTTTGGCCATGGCTAACACGCAACCGGTGATTGATAATAGGGCTCTCGTTGAATTTGTTCGCAGGCAGGGAGAACGTGCAGGTTATGCTCATGTCCTGCCGATTGGGACTGTCACGAAAGGAATGCAAGGGGCTGAACTGGTTGAAATGGCCGATATGAAAGAAGGCGGGGCGGCGGCCTTTTCTGATGACGGTAAAAACATTCAAAATGGAGAAGTGATGCGGCTTGCTCTAGAATATGCCAAATTAACAGGGCTCCTTATTATCAGTCATTGCGAGGATAAATACCTAGCCGGAGAAGGGCAAATGCGTCGGGGCGTGGCCTCTGCTCGGATGGGCCTTAAAGGAATTCCCGCCAGCGCCGAAAGTGTGATCGTGGCCAGGGATTTGCTCTTGGCCGAGGAAACGGAAGGTAAACTACATTTGGCCCATATTTCTACGGTAGAGAGCGTCGATTTGATACGGAGGGCCAAAAAAAGAGGCGTCAATGTGACGGCGGAAGTCAACCCGCACCATTTGATTTTTTGTGATGAAGTGTTAGGGATCACCGACACGGTCCTTAAAGTTAATCCGCCCTTGGGTTCTCGCGCAGATCGGGAGGCCCTGATCGAAGGACTTCGTGATGGAACCCTAGATATGATCGCGACCGATCACGCCCCACATACCCAGGCAGAAAAAGCCCGTCCCTTTGCTGAAGCGCCCTTTGGGATTGCCAGTTTAGAGACTGCTCTGAGTGCAGTATGGCAACATCTGGTGGTGCCTGGAATAATTTCTATGGATCGAGTAGTCGAAGCCTGGAGTTTCTCTCCGGCACAGAGGTTTGGTTTGCAGGGGGGCTCGTTAGTCCCTGGGTCTGTGGCGGATATGGTGCTCTTTGATCCTGAATTTTCAGAAGTTATTGAGCCGGCAACGTTGGTGTCAAAAGCTCGAAACACCCCATTTTTGCATAAAACGTTCCAAGGGTTTCCGGTCATGGTATGGGTAGAAGGCCGACTCGTCCAGAGAGATCGTAAAGTTCTTTAACCAGAAGCAGCTGGACATAACCGCTTATATTAAGACATCATTTAAAAGATTTTAAGTGAATAATTACAAATAAGAGGCCGAAATATCAGTCAGAGAGGAAGTGCCGAACGTGGCATATCTAGTTTTCAAGGATGGGACAACCTATGAGGGGGAAGCTTTTGGGGATTGGCTAAAGAGCGACCCCTCGGTCGCTGATTATGAAGTGGTCTTCAATACCTCAATGAGTGGTTATCAGGAGATGGTCACAGATTTGTCGTATGCCGGGCAGATTCTAGTTCTGACACAACCGCAAATTGGTAACTATGGTTGGCACCATGAAGAGAATGAAGCGAATAAAACTCGCCTTCAAGGACTCATCGTCCGTGAACTTTCTGAAGGAGAGGGAAGTTTACATGCTGAGGGATCCTTAGAGGACTACTGCCTTAGACACGGGGTGCGGGGGTTAAGAGGTGTCGATACTAGGGCACTAACACGGTACCTACGTCAATTTGGGACATTACCTGGGGTGATGGTTGAAACTAAGGATGAAGGGCTAGCCTTCTGGGCGAAGTTCCAGGCTAGTCATACAATAAAGGACAAAAGCGAACACTGGGTTTATCGATCAACGGTCAAAGAAACTTATGAGATCCCAGGACCTGGACCGTTGCTCGCCTTACTCGACTTTGGAGCTAAGCGCAACATTATTCGTCAGCTTCAGGAGAGAGGATTTAGGATCATGGTGTTCCCGGCCGGGTCAACGCCTGAAGAAATTCTCAGGCATCATCCCAGTGGGGTCGTTTTAAGTAATGGTCCGGGAGATCCTGAAGAGTTACCGGAATGTGTGGCAACCGTACGTCGTTTGTATGACCAACTACCGGTCTTAGGCATTTGTCTCGGGCATCAACTCTTGGCTTTGGCAGCGGGTGGGAAAACGTATAAACTTCCTTATGGACATCGTGGCGGAAATCATCCGGTCATCGATATTCGTTCGAGCAAAGCAACTATGACGTCACAAAACCATGGTTATGCTGTTCAGGAAGCTTCGTTAAAGGGCTCCGGTTTTGAAGTGACGCTGCGCAATTTAAATGATGGAACCGTCGAGGGCATGGAGCACCAAAGCTATCCAATCTTGTCCGTTCAATTTCATCCAGAAGGTGCTCCAGGTCCTGAGGAAAATGCTGAAATATTCGACCGCTTTAAAGGCTTAGTTGAGAAAAGTTTATCAAGAAAGGGGCGACCAGCATAATGCCCAAGAAAGCTTGGAAAAAGGTCCTGGTCATAGGCTCAGGCCCCATTGTCATTGGGCAAGGTGCTGAGTTTGATTACGCCGGAACGCAGGCCTGTCGGGCGCTACGTGAAGAAGGGGTAGAAGTTACTCTTGTGAATTCCAACCCAGCAACGATTATGACGGACCGGGAAACTGCGGACCGAATATATATTGAACCTTTGACCGTTGAATCGGTGGAGCGGATTATTGAGCGGGAGAGGCCGGACGGGTTGATTCCGACCATGGGCGGTCAAACGGGTCTTAACTTAGCGTATCAGCTTGCGAAGAAAGGTGTCTTGGATCGCTGTGGAGTCACGCTGATGGGAACCTCGCTCAAAAGCATTGATCAAGCGGAAGACCGGGAGAGCTTTCGAGCTTTGATGCAGGAACTGGGGGAGCCCATTCCTGAAAGCATTATTGTATCGCGGGTTGATGAGGCGCTTGAGTTCGCCGCTAAAACCGGATACCCCTTAATCGTGCGGCCAGCGTTTACCCTGGGAGGGACCGGGGGCGGGATTGTGCAAAGCGCTGAGGAACTAGAGCAGATTGCCGAAAGTGGCTTGCAAGCCAGTCTAATCGATCAGATTCTGGTGGAACGAAGTGTGGCCGGTTGGAAAGAAGTTGAGTTTGAAGTATTACGCGATGGCGTAGGAAACTGCATTACGATTTGTCATATGGAGAACATGGACCCAGTGGGAGTCCATACCGGGGATAGTATTGTCGTTGCACCTTGTCAAACCTTGACAGATCGGGAAGTACAAGCTTTACGCAGTGCCTCACGCAGGATCGTGGAAGGCCTGAAAATTGAAGGGGGCTGCAATGTACAGTTTGCGCTTCATCCGTCACGTTTAGAGTACGTGGTCATCGAAGTTAATCCCCGGCTTAGTCGCTCTAGTGCTCTCGCTTCCAAAGCGACGGGATATCCAATTGCCAAGGTGGCCGCTAAAATAGCTTTGGGATATGCGTTGACAGAAATTAAAAATGCCGTGACGGAGAAAACTTCGGCTTGCTTTGAGCCTGCCTTAGATTATGTCGTCGTCAAAATACCACGCTGGCCTTTTGATAAATTCACAGAGGCCGATCGGTGCTTAGGGACCCAAATGAAAGCAACGGGCGAAGTTATGGGTATCGGCCGGAACTTAGAAACAGCCCTACTGAAAGCGGTCCGCTCTCTGGATATAAAAGTCTACGGGGTCCGCTTACCGGAACTGGAAGCACTCACTGACGCTGAACTTAAAACTGCGTGTCTAAAGCCCGATGATCGACAATTGTTCGTTTTCGCAGAAGCTCTGAAGCGTGGTTGGACCGTCGATTGGTTGGCGGAGGAGACGGGCTGGAACCGATATTATCTCAAGCTATTAAAGCGTTTGGTGGATAATACAGAGCTATTAGAAAAAAATCCTTGGGATAAAGTGCTTCTGCTCAGCGCCAAACGACTTGGTTTTGCGGACCATGAAATAGCCGCGCTCTGGAAGAGTACGGAAGATGAGATTTACCGGTTCAGGCTTGAGCAGGGTATTCGACCCGTCTTTAAAATGGTGGATACTTGTGCTGGTGAATTTGAGGCGACCACGCCCTATTTCTACTCCAGCTATGATGTAGAGGATGAAGGGGTCATTCATAAGAGACCTAAAGTGGTCGTCTTGGGGTCGGGGCCCATTCGCATTGGGCAAGGCATTGAATTTGACTATTGTTCCGTGCACGCAGTGCTAGCGCTGCGTAAAGCCGGGTTTGAAAGTATTATTATCAATAACAATCCTGAAACGGTCTCCACGGACTTTGACACGGCAGACCGCCTTTATTTTGAGCCCTTGACCTTGGAGGATGTGTCGGCTATTCTAGACAAAGAACAACCTGACGGCGTGATTGTTCAGTTCGGTGGACAGACGGCCATTGGTTTGGCGAGTGGCTTGGCGAGTCGTGGATATCGAATCTTGGGTACGACGGTGGAAGACATTGATCGAGCGGAGGAACGGGGAACCTTTGACCGAGTTCTTCAAGAACTCGGCGCCAAAAGGCCACACGGAGCAGGAGCTACGAACATGGAGCAAGTGCATCATGTGGCCGAAGAGATCGGATTTCCTTTGGTCGTTCGTCCGTCGTATGTGTTGGGTGGAAGAGCTATGGACATTGTCTATGAAGCCGAGGAATTAGAGACGGTTGTCAAGCGTGCGCTGTCAGCCTCCTCTGATCAGGAAATCTGGATGGATCAATATCTGCTCGGGACCGAAGTTGAAGTTGATGCAATCTCGGACGGTGAAAACGTCTTTATTCCTGGCATCATGGAACATTTAGAACGGGCAGGCGTTCATTCTGGAGATTCCATCGCGGTCTATCCGCCCCAAACCTTGGATTTGGCGATGCAAGAGCGGATTATCGCTTTAACCGAATCCCTCGCTCGATCGTTGAACATTAAGGGCTTGTTGAACATTCAATATGTGATTTATCATAAAGAACTCTATGTCATAGAAGTCAATCCTCGGTCCAGTCGCACCGTGCCCTTTCTAAGTAAAGTCACGGGAGTTCCCATCGTTGACTGGGCAACCCAAGTCATCTTAGGGAGAACTTGGGAAGAGATCAAGATTCCGCATGGCCTATGGCCAACGGGTGATCGAGTGGCGGTCAAAGCGCCCGTATTCTCCTTCTCCAAACTTCAACGCGTCGAACCCTCTTTAGGACCAGAAATGAAATCGACGGGCGAAGTGATGGGCATTGATCGAACTTACGAGAAAGCCCTCTACAAAGCGCTTCTGGGTGCTGGTGTGTCTTTCACAACGTATGGTTCTGTGTTTGTAACCTTGGCAGATCGTGATAAAGCCGAAGGGGTAGCGCTCGCGAGACGGTTCGCTGATCTTGGGTTTCGCATTTTGGCAACCAAGGGTACGAGACGCTATTTAGAAAGTAAGGGATTAAGAGTCGAACAGATCGCCAAATTACATGACGGCTCCAATGAAATCATCGACGGAATTAGGAAACAAAAGATTCAATACGTCGTCAATACGACAACTCATGGCCGTGTACAGGCAAGCGATGGGTTTGCGATCCGGAGAGCGGCCGTGGAACATGGAATCCCCTGCTTCACAAGTCTGGACACTGCTGCGGCGTTACTCCAGGTATTAGAAAGTATTTCCCCAGGACTCTTGCCGTTATGAGTTGGAACCAGGAATTAGGAGGGAGAGTGTTAGATGCTAACTGAAGGACTCGTGGTTGTTCATGAATGCCTCGGAGCAGCGGATCAAAGGCTTAGGCGCTTGGTCTTAAAAGGACCGATTGCCAAAACTGCGAAGGCTGGACAATTCGTCGCTGTTTTGGTTCAGGATTCCTCGATCCCGTCCTATGATCCTTTGTTGCGGCGGCCCATCAGCTTAGCCGAGATTTCTCCAGATCGAGACGAAATAACGTTGCTTTACCGGATTCAAGGCCGCGGAACAGAAATCTTAGCTAGAGCACGGTGTGGGGAGCAACTCAGTCTCATGGGACCCTTAGGTCAAGGCTTTTCCTTGCCAGAAGTCGGGGAATTGTGGTTAGTCGCTGGAGGAATCGGAGTATTTCCGCTATATGCTCTCGCTCAAAGCGCGCTTGATCAGGGGCTAAACGTGCGTTTGTTTTGGGGAGGAGAAAACCAGTCGTTCTTAATCAGTGCTGGACTCCCCGCGTGGCAAGCTCTGGAGATTCCGCTTAACCTCAGTACGTTGGATGGAACTTTAGGGGAAAGGGGTCTCGTGACTGAGCAGTTACAGGGACGATTATCTGAGCTGTTTGGACACACTAAGCAAGAGAACACTTCAAGTCCTCAAATTAGGGTCGCCACTTGTGGCCCCAAGAAAATGATGCAGGCCGTGACGGAACTATGTGTGAACTATGCAGTCCCTGTGCAGGTTTCCCTGGAAGAACGCATGGGCTGTGCTGTAGGCGCTTGTTTAGGCTGTGTATGTACGCTCATTGATAAAGCAGGCACTCTAAGCCATAAAAAGGTATGTCAGGATGGACCGGTTTTTCGGGGCGAGGAGGTTGTCTGGGATGGATTGTGTTGATCTTACGACCGTGCTTGCGGGAATCACTTTAAGAAATCCAGTGGTTACCTGTTCAGGAACCTATGGCTTTGGGGAAGAGTATGCCGATTATTGCCCACTGGAAGCCTTAGGAGGAATAACCCTGAAGGGGATTACCCCTCTGCCGAGGCTAGGAAATTCTGTGCCTCGGTTGGCAGAAACACCAGCAGGACTGCTGAACTCGGTGGGTTTGGAGAACCCGGGACTAGAGGACTTCTTAGTCTCCTATCTTCCTAAGGTTCGTAAAATGCCAACCGCAGTCATCGCCAATATTTCTGGTTTTTCACTGGAAGATTATGTTCAGATGGCTCGTGCGTTGCAAGTGGATTCTGGGTTAGCCGCGCTGGAAGTCAATATTTCCTGTCCCAATGTCAAACACGGCGGAATGCACTTTGGAACAGACCCTCATAGTGCTGAAGAAGTGATTGCGGCGGTTAAGGCAGTCACGAATCTCCCGACCATCGCTAAGCTTTCACCGAATGTTACGGATATTGTGGAAATGGCCCGTGCGGCGCAGCGCGGGGGAGCCGATGCACTATCACTCATTAATACGCTATTAGGGATGCGTATTGACATAGAGCAACAACGTCCTTTGTTAGCCAACACGTTTGGAGGACTTTCTGGACCGGCCATTCGACCCGTTGCTGTTCGTATGGTATGGCAAGTGGCTGAAGCGGTCGATCTACCCATCATAGGTATGGGCGGAATTACCACTTGGCAGGATGCTGTAGAATTTCTCTTAGCAGGAGCAACAGCGATTAGTATCGGCACGGGTAATTTCGTCAATCCGCAAGCACCGTTGGAAATTATACAAGGTATAAAAGGGTATTGCGAAAAACACGGACTGACTTCCGTGCGTAATTTAGTGGGTTTAGCCCATAAGGGTTAGATATGTCGTCAATTTCTCTCGAGCAGTTCTGAAAGGAGGAGAAGCGAATGGACGTTACACTTAATAAACGGATCATGGTGGCCCTTGATGTTCAAGGACGGGAGGAAGCCCTTTCGTTAGCGAAGGCTCTTCAAGGAAGCGGATGTTGGCTTAAAGTGGGCATGGAATTATATGCGTATACTGGTCCAGCGATGATCCAGGAATTGAAAAAAATGGGATTCCCTATTTTTCTGGACTTGAAGCTTCATGACATTCCCACCACGGTTGAACGAGCGATACGCGGTTACGTGCAGTGTGGCGTAGACATGATCAATGTTCATTGCAGCGGTGGTTATGACATGATGGCAAGAGCAGCCGACGCAGTTCGGGAAGCTGGGAGTCAGCTGAAAAGTATTCCTAAAGTTATTGGAGTTACGGTCCTAACTAGCATGTCGGAAAATCAATTTAGACAAGAGATGGGCGTACAACGGAAACTTCCAGAGCATGTCGTGGCACTCGCCAAACTTGCAGAAAAGGCAGGCCTAGATGGCGTGGTCGCTTCAGCTATGGAGGCGAGGGAACTAAGGCGAAACACTGAACCTGGGTTTTTGATTGTTACGCCAGGAATTCGCCCGGCCTGGAGCGAAGCCAATGACCAAATGCGGGTCCTTACCCCCTATGAAGCGTTGGAGGCAGGTAGTACGTATCTCGTCGTCGGAAGGCCAATTACGCGTGCAGAGGATCCTCGTCAAGCCTTGGAACGACTTTGGATACGGTAAGGCCTATCCGAAAAATAACGAGTCAGTAGGCCTAAAAAGGAGAGAAATACGTCATGGAAAAACAAGCTAAATCAACCGAAACGCCACTCAGACCTGATCAATACCTTGATTTGTTTAGAAAAAGTAAAGCCCTTTTGGACGGCCATTTTCTGTTAACTTCAGGAAAACATAGTGCTCAATATATGCAGTGTGCTCAAGTTCTACAATATCCGGATCGGGCGTCTATCCTTGCAGAAGGGCTTGCTGCGTCGTTTTACGATCAGGGGATCCAAACTGTTATTGGACCTGCCACGGGAGGAATTTTGGTGGCCCACGAAGTCGCCAAGGCCTTAGGGGCAAGAGCCTTGTTTACGGAACGGGAAAACGGCATCATGCGTTTGCGCAGAGGGTTCACGCTTTCCCCGGGAGAACGCGTCTTGGTCGTTGAGGATGTGATCACGACGGGTGGTTCTGTTCGCGAGGTGCTTGCAGTGGTTGGAGAATTAGAGGCTATTCCCGTCGGTGTTGGTATTCTTGTTGACAGAACAGGGGGCACTGTGGATTTTGGATTGCCAATGGCCTCTCTCATTCAGCTGCACATCCAGGCCTATGAAGCTCTGGATTGCCCGCTCTGTGCTCAAGGGATACCTGCTATTAAACCTGGGAGTCGGAAAGCCTGAAAAACAAAATGCCCGATAGATGATCCTTAACACCCCATGACGAGTAGGTCAACATAGGGGATTAAGGATCATTTTTAATATATAGAGGAATATAATTAGTTCGTGTAGAATGCATTCTTACATAAGTTACATAAGTTACATGAGTTACGCCCCTAAAGGAAAGGGATATGAATTAGAAGGAGAGGGTTATTATTTTGAAGAAAATCTTGGTGGCAACCGATGCTTCAGAGTATTCGCGACAAGCCCTGATCACGGCTTTGGTCCTTGCTAGAAAGTTTCAATCGGAAGTGGAGCTGCTGTTCGTCATGTATAAACCGCTCATTTATGAGGCAGGTCAACTTGGTGGGGAAGTCATTCCTCCTTTTCGCACTGAAAAAGACGGGGAACTGGCAATACAAGCCACGCTTAAAGGAATCGATGTTACTGACGTCACCATAATTAAGAAAATAGTCCAAGGAAAACCAGCAAACATGATCCTACGAGAGATCGAAAACGAGAAGATTGATTTGGTGGTTATGGGGAGCCATGGTTACGGAGCGATTTCTGGTGCGATATTGGGTAGCGTGAGTCAGCGCGTTCTTCACGGCGCAAAATGCTCTGTGCTCATTGCGAGATAAATAGAATCTTCGTTACCTTGCTGGCAGAGTTACTGTTAGAATAGGATCTATCAATGTTGATATAATAGAAAGAGTTAACAATATTTGGTGGGGTATTAAGATGAAGAGATACCCTTGATACAAGGAGCCTATACCATGTGTTTTTATGTTAAACCCATTCGAAAATTTATAAGGTGTCTAGTAAGTTCAATTTTAAAACATAATATCGGCGCCTTAGCCGCCGTTATTGCCTTTTTTGGGATCTCCGCTATGATTCCGTTGGCGCTTCTGCTGATCTACGGTGCGTCGATTTTCATACCCATGACCTCTGTACAGAGTTTCTTGTCAGATATTTTGCAATCCTACGTCCCTACCTTACCGGATACGAAATTATACATCCTTGATAACGTATCAAGGTTGGTAGCCTTAGGTTCGAAGCAAGTCGGCATAGTTGGTGTGATTGGCTTGCTATGGACCACTGCGGGTGGCTTTGTCTCATTTCAACAGATTCTTGACATGATTTGGGAAACGAGTCATCGGCGATCATTTATTAAGCAATACCTGGTGGGCTTTGGTATGCTCGCAATATTATTGACCTTGACTATTATGACCTCCTTGGCAACAACAGTATCACTTGCGCTGGTACAAAGAGTTTTCACGGAGGGTAACTTAATATTCTGGCTGGCAATTTTTCATGACATTTCTAGGATGTCATTTCCATTGCTACTGTTTTTGACGTGCCATTTTTGTTATCGATTCTTGCCGTCCTCACATACGGTCAGGCATTCCTATCTGTTGATTGGGGCTCTGGTTTCGACCCTTGGAATATACGTGTCACGGGAAGTGTTTGTTTGGTATTCATGGCACTTGGGACAGTACGAAATGATCTATGGAAGCTTGACCTTCATCATGCTGTTTACATTCTGGGTTTATATCGTCTGCGTTATTGTCTTGTTTGGTGCAGAGGTGGCTGTGACCTTAAGCAAAGTTAGGGAGAAGAACACAAGAATAAAGACGTTGTGACATTAGGGGACGAATCAAGCGATGAGTGACAATGGGAAACTAAGTTTCACATAATTAATGAATAAGTGATATCACGGGGCTACGGATAATATTGAAGGGGGTCAATCATGAAAAAGGTCATCGTATTTGTGATCGACTCTCTACATCCTGTGGTCTTGGGGAGAATACTTTCGGAGGGGAATGCTCCAGCACTTCGTTTTTTAGCGAAACAGGGTACCTACTTCGACCGTGTCATTTCCTCCTTTCCAACGATGACGCCAGTTGCTATGAGCTCTATGATCACAGGAACCTGGTCTGATCGTCACGGGGTTCCTGGCTTTATTTGGTATAATAAGGAGATTGGTGAAATTGTAGATTACGGAGCGACCTGGCAAAGTATCGTTAAAATTGGCCCTGAAAAGGTCCTCCGCAACCTATTAATAAAGCTCAACGAAGAGCATCTTAATCCGCAAACGCCGACGCTGTATGAACGATTAGAAGCCCGCGGATATACTACGGGGAACGTTAATTTTATGATTCATCGCGCTATTAACCCATATCGAGCAAAACTTCCGTTTTTGCTTGCTTTGGCGACGCGATTTCGTCTCACTCAGGCAGATGTTTCAGGCCCCTCACACTTGACCTTAGGACAGCTCGTTCATCCCCCTTTTTCGGGGCTGTCAAAGGCTTATCCTAGAGGAGCCTTCCATCGCTACGGTTTTAACGACTCTTTCTCTGGGAAAATTGCTGCGCAGATTGTCCGTGAAGGGAATCAGCCAGATTTAATGGTCGTTTATTTTCCGGATAATGATAAGTATTCACACCAGCACGGTCCATTACGGAGCGGGCCTTCGATTGAACACGTTGACTCCCAAGTGGCTGCGGTGCTGAATGAATATGGTTCTTGGGAGAAAGCCCTTGAGGAAAATGTGTTTATTGTTACGGGAGACCACGCTCAGTCGACAGTCGGCTTAGGGAACGAATATTTGATTAATTTAGATCGTGTGTTAAAGTCGTTTAAACGGTTAAAGGCGACTGAAGAGGCCAGTGAGGACAAGGATCAAGAAATCGCCATTTGCCCGAATGAACGGATGGCTTTTATTTACATTCTCCAGAGAACAAAAGAGATCTTAGCTGACGTTGTGGGTGTTTTGTGCAAAGACACGCGCCATGCGCAGATTGCCTGGAAAGTCTCTGAAAATTTGTATTGTGTTCTTCAAGGCGGGACGGAGAAACAACTGCTCTTTTCTCGAGTTGGCCCGTACCAAGACGTTTATGGCCAAAGTTGGTCTTGTGAAGGCGATTTATCCGTGGTTGACGCGCAGATAACGGGAGAGAAAACGATAGAATTTGGTAAGTTCCCGGATGCGCTGACTCGTCTGATATCGGCCTTGGAAGCACGGGACGGAAGTCGGGTGGTCGTCTCAGCAGCATCGGGGTATGAATATTTAGCCGTTGGGGGGCCGATTCACTCTGGTGGAGGCAGCCACGGGTCGCTGGAAGAAGAGGATTCGTCGGTGCCAATGATTGTTGCTGGTATGCCCGTTCGGTTGGAACATCCGAGAATTATCGATTTGGTCCCGATGATTCTCGAGCATTTTCTCGGCACTTATTGAGGCACTGACGGGACAAATATCTTAAGGGCGTAAAGAAGCAAAAAGCTGATCCCTCACGTAACGCAAGGGATCAGCTTTTTACTTCTTTATATCCAAGCTTTATTTTAAGATTGTTACGACATTTTCTTTCCTTGGTGGAGCAATCGGTAATTCTGAAGCGTTGTAACCAAAGGCACCCGAAGCGAAGATCTTATTCCCTTCGGGTAAACCTAATTCTTTGATTAAAGCTTGACCTTCTGCAGTGCCATTAATTTGAGTTAGAGCATGAATCCAGCAAGAGGCAATCCCGATAGATGCTGCCGCTAAAAACATCGTTCCGTTTGCAAGGGTGCAGTCACATTGTGGGGCAATCGCTTTTTCATCCCCTGAAACAATAATTAAGGTAGGTGCGTTGTGAAATACACTGAAGTTCTCAGATTTAGCCATTTCTTCGAAGCGTTGATTACCTGACTTGGAAAAAATGACTTTACAGGTCTCGTTTATTCTTCGGAGTGTTTCCTTGTTTTGTACGACCGTAAAATGCCGAGACTGTTGATTCATGGCACTAGGTGCATACATTCCAGCCTTTAAGATGATCTGCAGGTCTTCATCCTTAATCTGTTCCGGCTTATAAGTTCTTACACTTCTTCTATTTAATAGGGTTTTTATGGTTTCATTCATTTGAGTGATGCTCCTTTTATGTTCTATTTCTTGTAATATACCCATCCGTGTCAACATAACATTCCGAATTCATCATAATCCAGAATGTTAACGATGTCAAAAACACCCTACAATTAGAAACTATTGTAAAAAGGGTTGACAAAACAAGGGGAGCCGAATATCATTAGCCTTACATACCCTTCCCGGGTAGGGAAGGGCAAAGAAATAGGCCAGTTTACAGGGCTATTAGCCCCTTGGTGAGACAACTCTATTGAATTCATTCATCGCGCCCTACTACTCAAGAAAGATGCGAAACCGTTGGTTCTTATGAGTAAGGGGCTTAGTACCTAAACTATATACTTGGAGGAGATAAAGTGGAAAAACGTATCATTGGAATATTAGGTGGAATGGGGCCCAGATCGACACCTCCATTCATGGAATTGGTGATTGATCAATGTACAGTTCAATATGGCGCTAAATATGACGAAGATTTCCCACCGGTTATGGTTTATTCACTTCCGACTCCGTTTTATGTAAACCGCCCAATCAATCATACGCTTATGAAGGAAACAATTATTGAAGGACTTCAGAAACTTGAAGCTACAGGCGTAAGTTTTATCGTGATGCCTTGCAATTCTGCCCATATGTATTTCGATGAACTGGAAAAATGCATCAATGTTCCATTATTAAATAATGCTGATCTTACAATGAACTCTTTACCTCCAAAATCTAAATCCCAACGTATAACAATTTTTTCAACGAAAGCAACATTTGCTTCCTCAATTTATCAAAATGCAATTACTTCGGCCGGACACAAATTCGTTTTCCAAAAAAGTTGGCAGGACAAGATAAACAAGATCATTCAAATGATTAGGGCTAAGGAAAATATACAAAAAATTTCGCTCTATTGGAATGAACTGATCTTAGAAGCAGAAAAATTTCATATTGATAACATAATAATAGGATGTACTGATTTAAGTATTCTAAAAAGTATGACTGAAAGTCAGGTAAATATTATTGATTCAGCTGAGGTTCTGGCTAAGGCGGCGATTATGAGATTTCTATATGGCAATTCAATTTTCTCTGTCGAGACAAAAATTTTATAGGCAAAGTGACTGATGTCTAGCAGAAGCAGGTTTGGGAAATACGATACCCAAGTCCCAGTGAGCGATAGAAGAAGATTATTGTGTTTCAGGATAAATATTTGTTGCTTCGCAGACAATGTCCCCCACGGTATTTGTAGTGAAATACCGTGGGGGACATTGTCGTAGCATTATTCTGTTGAAGTTTGTGTTTCACGGTTAGTTCTTACTTTCCCAGGATCAATAAAGAAGATATACTTTGAGTTGAAGAAGCAGTGATTTTACGATAGAGGGGAGAAACTAAGTTGCGGCGTCATCTCTCCGCACGTCTTAAACCTGATTTTCCAGCTGGCGGAAAGTAACAAGATTCGGATGATGCGGTGAATCAGAGACTAGGACAAGATGGCCAGGAACAGTTTGTCATATATTTGGCGACGGTCGGGCTGAAGTGAACTCGTTCAACTAAAGCTGAACATCGAAACTTCAGTAGGGGATTCTACCCCCACTGAAGCGACGTAGAACGCTCCCACTTATAGAAGTGGGAGTCTTACGAATAGATAAATAGAATTAGTGAATTTGGAATAGAGGAGGAGAACAATGTTCGAAAATATCAAGAATTCGCCGAATTATCGTTGGTACGTCTTAGCGACCGTTGCAATCGGCACTTTTATGGCGACGTTGGATGGCAGTATTGTCAATGTGGCACTACCCACCCTTTCTGACCAACTCCACTCAAATCTTTCTACCTTACAATGGGTGGTGACGGCTTATCTTTTAACAATTACCAGTTTATTGCCGGTCTTTGGTCGTCTGTCGGACTTAGTTGGGCGTAAAAAGGTCTTTGGTTTGGGCTTTTTAGTTTTTATTTTGGGATCAGCGCTTTGTGGCTTTGCCCAAAATATCTGGTTTTTAGTAGGCACCAGAGTGTTACAAGCGGTCGGCGCAGCAATGTTAATGTCAAACAGTGCTGCCATTATCACGGCGATTTTTCCCCCTCAGGAGCGAGGTAAGGCCTTGGGTCTAACAGGAACCGTTGTTGCCCTTGGTTCGCTGACAGGTCCTGCATTGGGGGGGATATTGATTGGCTTAGCTAGTTGGCGCTCAATATTTTACATCAATGTTCCGATAGGACTCATTGGTTTTGCAGCCGTTCTCTTGATTCTGCCCATTGATGTGCCGAGTAAAGAAAAAGAAAGTTTTGATTTTCTTGGTGCTCTAACCTTTACGTTTGGCATGATCTTAGTGCTCTTGGGAATTACGAACGGCGAGGACTGGGGTTGGTCAAGCTTCCCTGTACTCCTGAGCGTGGCGTTGGGAACGGTTTCGTTGGCCGTATTCGTTCTAACTGAACGGAGCGTCAAACATCCCATGATTGATTTATCCTTATTTCGTAACCGGCCTTTCCTGATCGGTAATCTTTCAGGAGGGCTATCCTTTGTAGCGATGTTTGCCAATACCATGATCTTACCTTTTTATTTGCAAGGCATTCTCAATTACAAACCCGCTCAGGTAGGACTGATTTTAATGGTCTTTCCTATAGCGATGGCTATTGTGGCGCCTCTGAGTGGTCATGCGTCCGACAAATTTGGACCGATGGTACTAACAACCAGTGGTTTAGTGATAACTGGACTCGGTTTATTATATTTTTCTACCCTTACGGCCACGACTAATTTCTATCAGATACTTCCAGGATCAATCCTCACTGGCGTGGGAGCTGGAATGTTTCAATCTCCTAATAATAGCAGTGTCATGAGTTCAGTGCCTCCCAGAAAACTGGGTATTGCGGGGGGCATCAACAGTTTGGTTCGGAATTTAGGTATGGTCATAGGTATTGCTTGGTCCGTCTCTCTATTTGAATCGTTGGGTGGGGTGAGCATGCCTAAGTTCGGTCAAATAAATGTGTTCATGTCTGCGTACCATTCAGTCATGCTGGTGGCTATGGCCATTGCCTTTATAGCGGCTGTCATCTCCTTTAATCGGAAAAGTTATGCCAAAGCTCATTAATCGCATAGAACTTCAATGAATCATTCGCTTTTCTGAGTCGCGACAAGGGCCTCCTGAACATAAATTAATAGGAGACCATAACGTGCTCAGAGGAGGATAGCTATGCAAATTCATGTGGTAAAGTCGGAAGAAACTCTCAACAACATTGCTCAAGCCTATGGGAGTTCCACCAGCAAGATTGTCGAGGCCAACCAGCTAGCGAATCTAAACCGATTAGTTGCCGGGCAAACTTTAGTCATACCTATTAACGGACAGTTTCACTGGGTGCAACCTGGAGAGAGTATATGGTCAATTAGTCGCCGCTATAAAGTATCTGCCGAAGAAATAGTCCGTATGAACAAAATTCAAAATCCTGGTAATATTTCGATCGGTTTACGCTTAACTTTACCTCAGATATCGAAGAAAACCGTCGAAGTCAGTGCATACCTTGATCCCAGGATGACCAGAGGTCGATCGGCTGAGGCGATTGATAAAGTGGGAGAGTCCCTTACTTACCTAGCCGTATTTAGCTATTCCGTCAATCGTGATGGCAATCTTATCCCCGTTGACGATCAGGCGACGTTAACGGCGGCTGCTAAAGATAAAGTTTTACCTCTGTTAGTGATAACCAACTTTGAAAACGGGCAATTTAGCACAGAAATTGCCACTACGATCTTGACGAACGACGCTTTGCAGGATCGCATGTTAAACCAAGTGCTTCGGGTTATGGCTGAGAAAGGATACAGGGGTCTTGATTTTGACTTTGAGTATTTAGGGGTAGCAAACCGGGAACGATACGTGCGCCTTTTACAGAAAGCAAAAATATTATTGAAATCTCGTGGATATTATATTTCTGCTGCTTTGGCACCTAAGACTAGGACAGACCAGCGTGGGGTTCTTTATGAAGGTCATGATTATCAGGCAATTGGTCATGTGGTTGATTTTATCTTTTTTATGACGTATGAATGGGGATATTCTGGAGGAAGTCCTATGGCCGTTTCGCCGATTACCCAGATGCGAAAAGTGATGGAATATGCGATCTCCGTGGTCCCGAAAGAAAAGATTATGATGGGGATGCCCCTATACGGCTATGATTGGACGCTTCCGTATGTGCGTGGAGGAAAATTTGCGAAGTCTTTCAGTCCGCTAAAAGCTGTGGAACTTGCCCTCCGTTATGATGTCAGTATAAAATATGACAAAACTTCCCAAGCACCGTGGTTTAGATATACGGATGAACAGGGGAGAAAACATGAAGTCTGGTTTGAAGATGCCCGAAGTATCCAGGCTAAGTTTGATTTGGTCAAGGAACTTGGCCTTCGAGGGTTCTACTATTGGGTCTTGGGAAATGACTTTCCTCAGAATTGGCTTCTCATTAAAGAGAACTTCATCGTACGTAAACGATAGTCATCCCAATACAATTACAAACTCAAAGTGCATAGCCAACTACTAGGTAGAACATGCTTGTAAGCGTACGATAAGTTTCACCTAGTAGTTGGCTGTGTTATAATCTAGTTAGTGAAAAAGAAATATTAAGCGCAGTAAAAAACATGACGCATTGCTAAGGCGGTCGGTCTTAATGGAGGTTAAAGATAAGGTCATTATGATTGCTGGGGCGTCGAGTGGAATAGGGAAATCGTTAGCCCAGCTCCTCTCAGCTAAAAGTGCTAAAGTTGTACTTCTGGGAAGAAGAGGCGAGAAGTTAACTGAAATTGAAGCTGAACTTAAGGCCGCCAAACATGCAGTCAGGGTCGTCAAGACAGATATTACAGACAGGAACCAGGTAGACAATGCGGTAAGACTGACACTGGAGGCCTATGGGAAAATAGATGTTGTCATTAATAATGCCGGCGTAGGCTACTTTACAAATCATGAATCTTTTAGCCCCTGAAGTTCGTGGATAACATGTTTTACAAAGGTATGGTTCTGAAAATTATGAAAGATTGAAGGGGGGATCACCCTTGTGACGACTTATGGACGTGTGGGAATGACGTTTATAACCTTAGCGTTAATAATTTATACTATTGGCGTGTGGAGTGAACGACTTCAAGGCAGACTCAAATGGTGGCATGTGGGAATGTTTTACACAGGTCTGGTCTGCGATACGATTGGAACTGGCGCTATGTTTCTTATGGTGGGTGGTTCGTTTCAGTTCAACTTCCATGGAATCACTGGTTTAGCGGCCATTGTAATTATGTTCTTTCATGCTGGCTGGGCTACTTTAGTTTTAATCCAAAAAAATGAGGCTCTTATCGTCAGGTTTCATAAATTTAGTCTTGTGGTATGGGTTATTTGGCTCATTCCCATGGTTACCGGAGCAATTTTTGGCGTGACAAGATAAGTGAATTCAATTAATAAATGCCCTCCCCTGCTCAATGAAAATCTAGCAGGGGAGGGCATTTTGGAATCACGTCTTACTCTTCTATAATCATAACAAAGCCAGCATTACCATCCACTCTTATCCGCTGACCAGTCTTGATGATCTTTGTGGCATCCGTTATTCCTACGACCGCTGGTATTCCATATTCCCTGGCGACGACCGTACCATGGGTAAGTAACCCGCCAATTTCCATGACTAATCCAGCGGCATTGATAAAGAGGGGAGTCCAGCCCGGATCTGTAAAGGGCGCTACAAGTATATCTCCTTTGTTTATAGAAGAATCAGTGGGATCAGTGATCACCTTGGCGATTCCTTCTATAATCCCAGCTGATACAGGCATCCCCACAAGCGCTCCTTCAGGCAGGTTCTCTCTCTTGTAACTGCTCTTGATCTCTTCCCCATCACTAGTCATGACACGGGGCGCGCTGAGCTTTCTGTAGTGCTGATTATCTTCTTTTCTATGGTTAACAAGTTCTATTAGACTTTCATTAGTTTCGATAGCCTTGCGCAACTCCCAAAAGCTCACGAAGAAGACATCCTTTTCTTCCACCAGCTGGCCCTTCTGGACGAGTAATCTTGCCTCTTCTAGGAAAGCTCTCTTGAAAATCATCACCAGTTGCATGATTAAGTACTTAGGATGCTCCCTGACAGGAAGCATATTCCTGCAGACTCTGATCAGTCTTTTTATAAGTTTGCCCTGCAGTTTACCTCGCTTGGATGCTACTTCTCGGGCGAAGTCATCGGCGGCCTTTTTAGCTCTATCAATCGTTGCATTATAGTCTCTCCGGTGGGCGCCTTGCTGCGAAGTTCTAACCGTTGCTAGAATTGATTTTACCAGTGGCTCAGGATTTTCAACCCAGCGGTCTTTGGCCATGTCGATTTCTCCGGCAGCCCGCATATCATACGTTTCCATGAAAGCGTTGAACCGCTGCTTAAATTCAACCGGTTCTCTGAGTTGGTTGATTCTTGCCACTAGAGTCCTGTAATCCTCATTTTCAAACTCTCGAACGAGTTGTGGCGATTTTCTGATCAGGTCAGCCAGATCTCCCACTTGAAGCCCCATCTCGGTTGTTATATTTCCCTCTAGTCCTGTGATAATAATAGCCACATATTTTTTCGATCCTAGTAGTTTTAGTTCTAAATTTTCGAGCATTTTGAAGCTTATTATTCCTGGGGCGAGCTTTGGGCCTAGGATCTGAAGGTCTGTATAAAAGCTTGCGTTCTCATAGATCGCATCCAATCTGTCAATTCCTGGTTTGGAATTTCTAATCCTTTCCTCTGAAGTCTTGACACGTCTCTCGATATAGTGATTCATGAACTCAATGGAGCCTTCAGGTTTTCTGAATAAAAGGTTCTTGATAGTATTAACAAGCATGGGCTGCATATATTTTCTGAGTCTATTAGCCCGACCTTTATGCTTTTTTATGCGTTCTACGAAGTCTGGTCTTCCAATCAGTTCTATCAAGGCTTCTGCCAACAGGGAATCCACGTTTCTAAAAAAAGCAGGAAGTCCTTTTCTCAGCTTCTTGTACTGTAAAAGCTCACTTACATCGATATAGATTCTGCCCGCTGAAGCCTTAAGAAACGCATAGCCCACCTCGCTTTTAGCCTCTTTGTCAAAGGGCAAGATGATTCTCAGAATATCAATTCCGAGAGGAGAGATGGGATCGGTCATGACCTGGAAGTGATTGAAGGAAACGTAAGCATGGAGCGCATCATCTTCAGGGATAGGTGACGGCAGCGGAAAAAGTGAGGTTATGGCACGGCTCTGGACAATATAAAGTGTATCCTGTTCAAGGCACCATTCAATATCCTGCGGACAACCGTAATGCGTCTCAATCATCATTCCCAGGTTTGACAACTTGATGATTGTGGCATCGCTCATAACTTGGCTTGTTGCTTTTTGTCCCGTTATCTCTAATTTCTCTGTCCCGCCACCTTTAACGGGAAGAATGGCCATCTTTTTATCGGCAATGGTTTTATTTTCTATTAAATTGTGCTTCTTATTGAATTTATAGATATCGGGGGACACAAGACCTGATACTAGGGCTTCTCCTAAGCCATAACTGGCGTCAATGGAGACGATCCCCCGATGTCCTGAGACGGGGTCAGCGGTGAACATGATCCCAGAAACTTCGGGCCGTATCATTTTTTGGATTACCACTGACATTTGAACCGTTGCGTGCTCAATTTTGTTCTGAATCCTATAAAGTATCGCCCGATCCGTAAAAAGTGAAGCCCAGCAGTTTCTTACCGCATTTAGCAATTCTTTTTCACCGTTAATATTCAAGTACGTATCCTGCTGTCCTGCAAAGGAGGCAAACGGCAAATCTTCTGCCGTAGCGCTGGACCTCACCGCATAATAGTTAAAACTCCCGGCTTGGTCAATTGCGCTTATTATTTCCTGCTCAACTTGTTGAGGTATTTGAGAAAGTCTGAGCCTACTTCTGATTTTATCTCCAATAGAACTAATATTATCTAGGGTGGCATCCTTAATGGCCTGAGAGATGAAATCAACCAGCAGGTTATGCGTTAAAAAAGCTTGGTACGCTCCAGTCGTTACACAAAAACCTCTGGGTACCGGAAACCCTGCCTTCGTCAACTCGCCTAAATTAGCCCCTTTGCCACCAACCAGTGGCAAATCCTTTTTATCAATTTCCTCAAAGAAGAGTGTGTATTGTTGGCTCATATCTTTACCTCCTCAGGTAGAATGAATGTCTTTGTTTATTACTAGCCTAATAAGATCATTATAAACAAGAGAACATGAAAACATCCGAAATCGTGATAATTTAGAATAGATATTAAAGGGATTAACAGAAAAAAGAAGAATTTTAATGAGCATACCACAAACCGATGAATTTAACCTGCGTCTGCACGATAGAACCATCATCATTATGGGTAGAATGTGGGTGCACTTGTTACAATCTTAGTCTAGATCATCTCAAGGGAGAGGGAGAGTGTGAACAGTGTATTTGCGTATACCATATATTGATCGTATCGGCATTGTCCGTGATATAACGTTAATTATGACAGAGCGTGGGATCAATATTATCTCAATGGAAGTGGATGAGGGAAGCGTATTTCTGGAGTGTCAGACTGTTTCTCAAGGCCAACGTAACGGCTTTATTCAAGAATTAAGTCGCATACATGGGGTCCATGATATCGTAGAGATTTCTTTTATGCCAGCAAAGGAACGCGCTGAACAACTTGATGTTATCTTAACCTCTGTTCATGACGGTATTTTAGCCGTTAATCAGGACAGTGTTATTACACAATGCAATCCTGCGGCAGGGCGCATGCTTAGGTTGTCACCTAAGCACGTACAGGGACACCCTTTAGGCGCAAAACTTTTCAAAAATTTGCTGATCCAGGAAACTCTGCAGACGGGTAGTCAGTATCACAATCGGGAAGTATTTATTGACTCAGAACAGGGCTATTGTGTGGTTAGCACGATACCTCTTAGGAATAATCGTGGTGAAGTGGTGGGCGTGGTTGCCATGATTCGGGATACTCAGGATGTAAGGGACTTGATGCGTAGTATGGCAACTTCCTTGCCGGTGACCTTTGACGACATTCCCTTTGTCAGTCCGGTTATGGAGGAGGTGGTAGGACAAGCTCGCCGCTATGCGACAAGTGACTCTACCATACTGATTAACGGCGAAACAGGAACAGGTAAGGAATTATTCGCTAGAGCATTACATAGTGCTTCAGCAAGGACTCATGCTGCTTTTGTACCTATTAACTGCGCGGCCATTCCTGACACGTTGTTGGAAAGTGAGCTGTTTGGGTATGCCGAAGGTGCTTTTACCGGGGCTGTCAAAGGCGGGAAGCCAGGGCTATTTGAACTAGCCAATGGCGGGACCTTATTTCTTGATGAGGTGGGTGACGTATCCGCTCATTTACAAGTGAAGCTGCTGCGTGTCCTACAAGAGCAACGCGTACGGCGGGTGGGTAGCAATAAGGAAGTCGCCATTAACGTGAGGATTATTGCGGCCACGAACCGTAATTTGGAGGACATGGTGGCTGATAAGACTTTTAGGGAGGATTTATATTATCGATTAAATGTTATCCCCTTGGTCATACCACCACTGAGGGAGCGTTTTGAAGATATCCGACTGCTCAGCGAACTTTTTTTAAAACAGTTTGCGGACAAATTACAGCGTTCAGTCAAGGGGTTTTCTCCTCTGTCTTTACAACGCTTAGAGAGCTATAATTGGCCAGGTAATGTCCGAGAATTAAAAAATATTATTGAGCGAGCGGTGAATCTAGTCGATGGAGTCGAAGTACAGTCAGAACATATATTTTTAGGCCATTTATCGGGATCAATCGTCGTGCCAACCTTAGTGCAGTTCGAAACCTATCAGACTTTGGACGAACGATTAGGGGAATTAGAACGGGTTATTCTACAGGAAACTTCTCTGCGTTTTAGATCCTCCAGGCGTATGGGTGCAGTGCTAGGATTGTCTCATACTGCGGTACTGAAAAAAATGCGTAAATATGAATTGCCTTTACAATAGTTAACTTGTTCTGTTAATGCAGTAACAATAGAAGCTTTGCAACAGCATTAATAGGCTGATCTCAACTAGAAATGGAAACCCTATGATAGACAGCCTTTTTGCAAAGGAGAAATGATAGAAATGAACGCGACGACGATTGCTATTATTGTGTTTATCTTTGTTTACGGCTTAATACTCACTGAAAAAGTTCATCGTGCTATTGCCGCATTGCTTGGGGGAATGCTGCTGATTCTTATGGGCGTTCTAACCCAAGCAAAGGCGATCGAACATATTGATTGGAATACGCTAGGACTTCTTGTCGGTATGATGATTGTCGTCGGTATCACTCGACGAACAGGGATCTTTGAATATCTAGGGTTAAAAGCTGTACGTGTGGCCAAAGGGGAACCTATTCGGATACTGATTGCCTTGGCGACTGTTACGGCTATGCTTTCTTCGTTACTGGATAATGTCACGACCGTTTTATTGATTATCCCGATCGTCTTTAGCATTACGGATAAGCTCGATCTCGACCCCATGGCTTTTTTAATCAGCATCATATTTTCAAGTAATATTGGTGGAACAGCCACTTTGATTGGCGATCCCCCGAACATTATGATTGGAAGTCAAACTCATTTAGGATTTATAGATTTTGCCGTGAACTTAGGACCAGTGGTTATCATGATCCATATAGCAACAATGGCTGTTTTTTACTTCTTACATCGACGTAAACTCCAAGTATCAGCCGAGCTTAAAGCAGAACTCACAAAGCTTGATCCTATTCTGGCAATTAAAAATTATGGCCTATTGAAAAAAAGTTTATTGGTGATCAGTCTCATACTCGTCGGCTTCTTCTTGCATCAGGCCTTACACTTAGAGTCTGCGACGATCGCTTTATCAGGGGCGGTGCTCTTGATGTTCATCACTAAAGAAGAACCAGAAGACATCTTATTAACGGTTGAATGGCCCACTATCTTCTTTTTCATTGGGCTTTTCATCGTTGTGGGTGGTCTGATCGAGACTGGCTTAATCAACAGTATGGCCAAGTGGGCCTTTACTGCGACAGCCGGTAATTTTACCTTAACCGGGATGTTAATCTTATGGTTTTCCGCCATTGCCTCTGCCTTTGTGGATAACATTCCCTTTGTGGCCACAATGATCCCTCTAATACACCAAATAGGCAGTTTGGGAGGGATTTCTCCAACTGAGCTAGAGCCACTTTGGTGGGCATTATCCTTGGGAGCGTGTTTAGGAGGAAATGGTACGCTGATTGGTGCTTCCGCGAATGTCATAGTGGCGGGTATGGCTGAGAAGAATGGAGTACGTATAAGTTTTATATCGTTCATGAAATTTGCCTTTCCGTTGATGCTACTTTCTGTCATCATCTCCATGTTATATCTGTTGGCATTTTATTTTTAATGAATTTACGGAACTGAATACAACTAACACTGAAAAAATACTAGCAGTTAC
Source organism: Desulfosporosinus sp. UBA5188 (assembly GCA_002413075.1). GTDB lineage: Bacteria > Bacillota > Desulfitobacteriia > Desulfitobacteriales > Desulfitobacteriaceae > Desulfosporosinus. The sequence goes on from DHWG01000138.1 coordinate 26,123, forward strand.
TATTATAGAGCAATGCTAGTATTTTTTTGGAAACTTAACATAACGGTGGAAAGGATTTTGGAAACTAAAGTTTACAGTATAATAGATTTTATTAAAATATTCAGACAAAATTGAGTCTTTTATCATGGCATGATTCTTGCATTAATCTTATGTATAGAAAGAAAATAATAAAATAACATAGCTCATGATGCGAAAAAATAAGGGGGATTATTAATGATTATTGGTGTAGCAAGGGAAATTAAAAACAATGAAAACCGTGTAGGCTTGACTCCTGCAGGCGCAGCAGATTTGTGTGGTGCAGGTCATACGGTTCTAGTTGAGCAAAGTGCCGGCTTGGGAAGTGGCTTCTCAGATGAAAGTTATACAAAAATTGGCGCAACCATCATTGCCGATAAGAGAATTTTATTTGATCGTTCTGAAATGATTATTAAAGTCAAAGAACCATTAGCCGCTGAATATGATTTATTTCACGAAGGGCAAATCTTATTTACCTATTTGCATTTAGCACCTGAGGCTGAGCTTACAAAGGCTTTGCTAGAGAAAAAAGTCATTGGTATTGCTTATGAAACCATTGTAGGACGGAATAATACCTTGCCTCTCTTATCACCTATGAGTGAAGTCGCTGGCCGTATGGCCGTGCAAATTGGTGCCCAAATGCTAGAAAAACCATGGAATGGCAAAGGTATCCTCCTAGGTGGCGTACCTGGTGTAGAGTCAGCCCAAGTCGTGATTATTGGTGGCGGTATTGTCGGCACCAATGCAGCAAAAATGGCCGTTGGTATGGGAGCGCGGGTTACGGTTATTGATAATTCGGGCGAACGTCTTGCTTATCTGGATGATATTTTTGGTGGTAGAGTCACCACAGTCATGTCCAACAGCTATAACATAGGGAAATGGGTTGAAAAAGCGGATCTTCTCGTTGGGGCAGTCCTTATTCCTGGTGCTAAAGCACCCAAGCTAGTGAGCGAAGATATGGTTAAAACTATGGAGGTTGGTTCGGTGATTGTTGATGTAGCTATTGACCAAGGCGGCTCTATTGCGACGATTGACAGGGTTACCACTCATAGCGATCCTACCTATATAAAGTATGGTGTCGTGCATTATTCCGTGGCCAATATGCCGGGCTCAGTGTCTCGTACTTCCACATTTGCTTTAACGAATGCGACACTCCCTTATGCCATGAAAATTGCCAATAAAGGCTGGCGTCAAGCTCTTATGGAGGATGCTGGATTTGCACGGGGCCTTAATGTCTATAAGGGTCAGGTAACTTATAAAGCGGTAGCGGATGATCGGAATTTACCTTATACACCCGTAGAAGAAATCCTGGCCTTAGATAATTAATGCGTAAACGACAGACTCAAGCGGAAGTATGAACGGGAATGATTGGCAAGGGTTTTCGTCCCACCCAAGTGATGGAAGGGTGGAGCGAGAGCACGAACTGTCAAACACATTATCTAAACAAGTAAGGAGTGAATTATCGGATGAGGTTCCTTTAAGCATACAACTAAATATTTATTATTATCAAACTAATATTCAAGAATTCATTTCATCATTTTGAACTGATTAATATTGAATGAAGGAGATGGTGGCTATGAACAGACTCTTTCGAAAAAAGCCCATTGAGCAGTTACTCTTAGAAACCCAAGGCGATGCCAGTCTGAAGAAGACATTAGGCGCATTAGATCTCACAATGCTTGGAATTGGAGCGATTATTGGGACGGGTATCTTTGTCTTAACAGGAATAGCCGCAGCAAAATATGCCGGACCAGGTCTCGTTCTATCCTTTATTATCTCAGGTATTGCGTGTGCTTTTGCAGCACTGGTTTATGCCGAATTTGCTTCATCGATACCCGTTGCAGGGAGCGCTTATACCTTTAGCTATGTTTCTTTAGGAGAATTTATGGCCTGGATCATCGGGTGGGACTTAATGCTTGAGTACTTGTTAGCAGCCAGCACTGTAGCAATAGGATGGTCAGGGTATTTCCAAATGTTGCTCAATGGTTTTGGAATCTATCTTCCAGCTTGGGCTTCTGCTGCAGTCGGTTCAGCGCCAGGTGCTATTCTTAATCTGCCCGCAGTGTTAATTGCATTGCTAATTACGACGCTTCTTTCGTTAGGCGTCAAAGAAGCCGCTAGATTTAATAATACCATCGTTTTTATCAAGCTCGCAGTGATCGTATTGTTCATTATCGTTGCGGTAGGGTACGTCAAGCCTGAAAATTGGACCCCTTTTCTGCCCTTCGGTTTTAAAGGAGTGATGAGCGGGGCAGCCATAGTGTTTTTTGCATATATCGGATTTGATGCTGTCTCTACCGCCGCTGAAGAATGTATAAATCCAGCGCGCGATATGCCTAGAGGCATTATTGCTTCACTGGCAATATGTACCGTACTCTATATCATTGTATCCTTGATTTTAACAGGTATAGTTCCGTACACAGAATTAAATGTAGCAGCACCTGTTGCTTTTGCTCTCCACTATATTCAGCAAGATTGGGCGGCGGGGATTATCTCTGTGGGTGCCATGGGAGGAATCACCACAGTCTTACTCGTGATGCTCTATGGACAAACCAGAGTCTTCTTTGCGATGAGCAGAGATGGTCTCTTGCCTAAAATATTCTCACGCGTTCATCCAAAGTACAAAACTCCTTTTCTCAGCACTTGGATAACAGGTATTACAGTTGCCATTATTGCTGGCATAACACCTATTAATACGGTTGCAGAGCTCGTCAACATAGGGACTCTCTCTGCCTTCGTTTTTGTTTCAATAGGCGTTATAGTGTTGCGAAAAACCCAACCTAATCTTCCCCGCTCATTTAGAGTTCCGTGGGTACCCTGGGTCCCAATTATAGCTGCAGTCTTCTGTTTTGTTCTTATGTTAGAACTTCCTCTCATAACCTGGATTCGTTTTGTTGCATGGCTGGTAATCGGATTATTAATCTATTTTGGTTATGGTATCAGCCACAGTGAACTGGGAAAATCAAACAAATAGACCATCAATAACATGCAGAAGATGAGGGTTACCTATGAAACGGCAACCTCATCTTCTACATGATTAATCGCTCAAATCGTAGAGCTTTATTTATAGGAATCGATTGCGAGACCAAATGAGGTGCGTAAAATATCAGGACGCAAGGAGCCTGCATGAAAAGATTGACCGTTGTTTGAATTGCATAACCAAACTTCGGCTGGACTAAACAAAAGCCGATCGATATCATAAAAATTCCCGTACTCTTGATACACTTCTATAAATGGTCGTCCGTATTCCTTGGACGAACATGAAGGAACCTGCTTCACCAGAGAATCTAAGCGGTCTTCATCTCGAACGTTGTAAAGTACGGTTGAACCGTAAAGAAGCGCATCATTTGTCCGTCCTAAAGCACTGAGATTATCAGAGGCCACGGGGGAGACGGGACAAATACCCCAACCAGAATCTATTTTACCAAGATTGTAATCAAGTTCCATCAGTTTCGAGAGGCCAGTTTCCATGGCACGCGCAGCAATTTGAACGGTACCCACCTGAGAAGCCGTCGGTGTTACCAAGATATAGAGATTTGTGGGATCACAATGACACGCCGCGACCAAACTCTGGACGACCTCATCAGTTGGAAGCGCCTCACTTTCTAAGCAAATGATACCCTTCTCACAATGATCCTCATAGCCTAACAGTTCAAACAGACTTCCGTGATGAACAAGGGCGCGTCCTGGACCGGAGGCCATAGCAAACAACTTGCCATGGTTAATAGGCCAACCCGCATATTGAGACGCCAGGCAGGCGCGGAGGGGGTGGTCAGTGACGACTTCAACAGCGGGCCAGCGTAGACCATTAAAATCAAACCATTGAAGTTTAACTTGAGCCAGCCCACCAAGGCAGATAGAAGCAAACAAAACCCCTGCTTCCCACCCGCCTGCAACATGGACGCCGCAATCGATCACTGTCACCCCATTTTGTTTGTGAACCTCGATTCGAAGTCGTTCGCTCTTCGCGAGGAATTCTTCCACCAACGGGAAGGCTTGACGGTTCGGGCTCAGTTCAGGTCGTTGAATCAGCGGCAAAAGCATAGTTTCCCTCTTCTTCCTATGTAATGATTCTTAGATGCTCCTTTTCAGCATGCCCCAATCTGACAAAGAACAAATCCAGCCCTGCTCAAGTGATGCTTGAGCAGGGCTGGATTTGTTTAACAGAACCTATGTGCTTCACAGAATGAAGTTTAGTGTAGGACTGAACCAATCGTTGGCAATAGGCCTGCGATGGTTGGCATCATACCTGGAACCACATAGGCTTGGAGATAAGTCATGACACTAATAATAAGCAAAAGGAAGATTGAATGTTTTAGTGTAAAACGGAAGAGGTCAGCCTCTCTACCGACTAAACCAGTTGCCGCTGCAGCGACGGCAATGGATTGTGGCGAAATCATTTTACCCACAACACCACCGGAGCTATTGGCCGCAATCGTCAGAACAGGATTAACCCCGATTTGTTGGGCAGTCACTTGTTGTAACTGACCAAATAGAGCGTTAGAAGAGGTATCAGAACCCGTTAAGAAGACACCAAGCCAACCTAGGATTGGAGAGAAGAATGGGAATAAAGAGCCTGTTTGCGCAAACAATAGACCGAGGGTATAGGAAAGTCCAGAGTAGTTGGCAAGATAGGCGAAACCAAGGACTGAACCTATGGTAATCAGGGGATAGATGAGTGTTTTTATGGTAGATCCAGTCACTTTAGCCGCTCTTGACGGACTTATTTTGAGAACCAGCATAGTGATCAAGCAGGTAATCAAGATGGCCGTCCCTGCAGCGGCAAAGAAATCCCATTTATAACTAGCAGCGTATATTGTAGATTTTTTAACAATTGGCATTGTTTTAAAGACTAAGCCATCAAGGCCAGGCCAATGTTTAATGTTCACGAACCAGCCGAGATCTTTATTGATGAAATCTTTAAAGGTTGTTGTTCCCCAAATACCCACCATGATCGTGAGCACACTGAAATAACGATGTAGAGAAGGGAGGGCTATTTGCAAATTCTACGTCGGTCTATATGATGACGTATCAATTTGCAAGGGGTATACAGGTTTTTTATTATGAGCGCGCGAGCTGAAAACAGGTAGTTCCTACAGGTAAATCACTAATATACCTGTAGGAACTACCTGGAAATTAATTAATTTTACCTGTAGGAATCACGGGGGCGCAAAGCTTGGAACCGTATTATAATTACATACGGAAAAGTGATGATGTTTTTATATCTCACATTTTGGTCAATAATAAACCAAAATATGCCTAACATGTTATATACTTAGTAAGTGTGAATGTCAGGCATCATTGAAAAGGAGAAAGAGGTAGCCTATGCAAACAAAACCTGTTGCCCAATTTAAAAATATTAAAAAGAAGATTGGCAAAAAGATGATTATTGATGACATATCCTTTGAGGTCAATGCTGGCGAGATCTTTGGTTTTTTAGGTCCCAACGGAGCTGGTAAAACAACCACCATTCGTATGCTTTTTGGACTGATCTCTATGACTGAGGGTGAAATACTAGTCAATGGTTTTAGTATTAAACATGACTTTGAAAAAGCCATTGTAAGGGTTGGGGGAATTATTGAAAACCCAGAGATGTATAAGTATTTAACGGGCTACAAAAATCTGGTCCATTATGCAAGAATGTATGGAGATATTACAAAAGAAAGAATTGATGAAGTCATTTCTTTAGTCGGACTTGAGCAAAGAATCAAGGACAAAGTTAAAACTTATTCGCTGGGTATGCGCCAAAGGCTAGGTCTAGCCCAAGCCTTACTCCATAAACCCAATTTAATTGTCTTAGATGAACCCACCAATGGTTTAGATCCCGCAGGAATTCATGAATTTAGGAAGCATTTAAGAATGCTTGCCGAGAAAGAAAATGTCGCTATTATGGTATCGAGCCATCAACTTTCAGAAATGGAATTAATGTGTGACAGAATCGGAATTATTCAAAATGGCAAATTGATTGATATTCAAACGGTCAATGATTTTCTTGATAAGGATGAAGTCGTCATGCGCGTAACATTTACGGTGGATGATGTTCCTAAAGCTAAAACTTGTTTAAATCAGATGTTTCAGGAACAAGAGACACTAGAGAATGAATCGACCATTTCCATAACGATTGATTCTAGTAAAATCCCCGATATTGTTGCGGCTTTTGTCCGTGAAGGTATAAGGATTTCTGGCCTTGATAAAGAATCCAAAACTCTTGAACAAAAATTTCTCGATATAACAGGAGGTTCTGGAATTGCGTAGAATGCTTAATTTAATCCAAAATGAGAATATGAAGATATTTCGCCGACTAAGTACTTACATAATGTTAGGGCTGTTGATCATCATTGTTGTTGCTGCCGGAGTTATTTCCAAAAATACCGCGCAGCAGGCTTCAATAAACACAGATTGGAAAACGCAGCTTACTCAGGACAATACTACGATGCAAAAGTCTTTGACAGACATGCAGACTATTCCAGGTATTGACCTAGAACAAAGCCGTGCCGCAGTGGAGAAAAATATCAAAACCAACAATTACCGCATTGAGCATAACCTGCCTCCAGTGCAGGGGAAAATTGTATGGGGATTTGTTACTAATATGGTCAGTACAATATCCATAGTCTCCCTGTTTGTCATTATTATTGCCGCAGGGATCGTAGCCGGAGAATTTAATTCCGGAACCATAAAACTATTACTTATCAGACCTTTAAAACGCTGGAAGGTTCTGTTATCGAAGTACCTTGCCGTTTTATTGTTTGCGCTAGACTCGCTCATCCTTCTTTTCGTGGCATCATTTCTAGTCGGCGGAATACTTTACGGCTGGAGTGGCGTTGGTCAACCATATCTAGGGTACACGAACGGAAATGTGACTGAAATAAATATGCTGGGGCATATTTTCACAACCTATGCCTATGCTTGCGTTAATTTGCTGATGATGGTCACCTTTGCCTTTATGATTTCTACCGTCTTCCGCAGCAATTCTTTGGCGGTAGGGATCTCTTTGTTTTTAATGTATACAGGCACTATATTAGTGACTTTGCTCAGCAAATATAGTTGGGTGAAATATATACTCTTTGCAAACACAGATTTGACGGTCTATACAAATGGACTTCCTGTAGCCAAAGGGATGACCATGACCTTCTCTTTGCTCGTACTAGCCGTCTATTTTATCCTATTTAATGCTATTTCATGGGCTGTTTTTACTAAAAGAGATGTAGCCGCTTAGTTGAAGTGGGGAAAGAGGCGTAGACATTGATAGAAGATAATCAGTCTCATCCGATGCTTGCCGTTCAGAATCTTTCCAAGAAATTCGGCAAGCATATGGCGCTTGATCAATTGGACTTTTTTCTTCATCGTGGGGAAGTTGTGGGTTTGTTGGGACCGAATGGAGCAGGAAAAAGCACGCTTATCAAATGTATTGTTGGGTTGTTACGACCGTCTGAGGGAGAAATACGCATCAATGGTCATATCCGGGGATCACGAGTTGCAAGGCAAATGAGTGCTTACGTTCCAGAGATTCCCCAACTCTACGGCATGCTGTCAGTTTGGCAACATCTTCAATTTATTACAGGTGCCTATGAGGTCAAGCAGTGGGAGGCGAAAGCAGAAGCTCTCTTAAAGATGTTTGAAATTTGGGACAAGAAAGATGAATTTGCAAAAACTCTTTCTAAAGGGATGTGCCAGAAACTCTCACTTTGTTGCGGTGTGATCACGGATGCACCGATACTTTTTTTGGATGAGCCCATGGTGGGGTTAGACCCCAAGGCCATCAAAACCTTAAAGGATTTGATTCGTCAGCTTAAGGAAGAGGGGAAGACTCTTTTTATTAGCACCCATTTACTTGATCCGATTGAGGCGGTCTGTAACCGGGTTATTGTCCTTAAACGGGGGAAGATTATTGCCCAAGGTAGTTTGGCGGAGTTGCGTCATCAATTAGGGGAAGAAAACGCCTCACTTGAAGAGGTCTTCCTAGAGGTGACAGCCGATGTCTGATTATTGGGTGATGCTTAGGCTTGATTTTCGGAAACTCGTCAATTATATTGTGGAAATTCGGCGCACACCTAAAAAGTTGATCAGCTATGCTTTGTTTTTGGCTTGGCTTGGCATCATTCTAGTGCCTCAATTTATGGGCAATAGAAAAAACAGTCTTGGGCTAGAGATTAATCCTACAACGATGACCATCATCTTAGGTATTTATGCCCTTTTGATAGGTACTCTGATTTTCAGCACCCTTTTTCCCTCTCTCAAGAAGCTATATTTTACATTCAGCATGGGCGATGTGAATTTGCTTTTCCCATCTCCGCTTGAACCGCAACGGATTCTATTTTGGAGTATGCTAAAGAAAATTCCTATTTCTCTGCTCCAAACTATGTTGCCAGTTTTATTTCTCACCCCCATGCTTTTGGGTCTGGGAATTCAAACTCATGGTCTCTTTTTTATCTATGTTTCGTTTGTCTCTTTGGCCCTGATCATATCTCCTCTGGCTTTTCTAGTCTTCTTACTTTCCGTACGTTGTCAAAGGCAGGGACGTGTGCAGAGCGTTTTGATCGGCTCTGTCGTGTGGCTGGTGGGAAGTTGGCTTTGGCAGGTTAGAGGAAGTAACAGAGTTCTAGACTTGCTAACAGGTTATCAGGCGGCTGGGATATGGCAGTTTCCTGTTGTGGGATGGATCTTGAGGTTAGCTTACGCTGGCTTTAATGGGGCGAACAGTGCCACCTATTGCGGCCTCTTGGGGATGGTCCTGACCCTGATTTTTGTGAATGTCGCCGTATATCGACTGGCCAAGGACTATTATGAAGATGTCCTCGGTCACTCTGAAAAAATGGATGCCGCTAGGAAACATGCTAGGGGCGGACGACCACAATTCTCCGAAGCATTTGCTAAATTTGGCAGGAAAAATAAGGTCGCAGTTCAGGGGACGTATTTAGAAAGCAAGGCCTTTTTATTCAAACAGATTGTGAGTTATCGTTCTACAGGATTTAATGAGTACATAGGTAGGCTGGCTCTTGTTGCTTTGGCGGCGGGTCTAATAGTTGGGTTTTTAGTGAGCCAGAAAGGTATCATGGGCCCATCAATTGGACTTTTTACGATCAATGGTGGGATCGCGTACATACTTATACTGTCAAGTTCGGCCAGCCCAGTTAGCGCAGAACTTGCGTTACCCTATATTTATGTCCTGCCCGGTACCTTTTACAAAAAGGTTTTAGCGCTCAATGCTCTGCCGGTTCTGCGTTTTGCTCTTAATATTTTTCTTATGAACCTTACTTATACCCTTATGGCAAAGGGGGACATGAAGCTCTGGGTGACGGCCGTTGCAATATCGTTGATAATGATAACACTTCATTTTGCAATGAGCAATTCTGTGATCATAGGGAACGTTCTTCTCCCTTCAGCGTTGGATCGTAAGATATTTTATCCATTAATGTTAATGATACAAATCCTAGTTATCGTCATTCCAGCAGGTCTGATCGGAGGAGGTCTGTATCTGATCTTCCGGAGCGAATTAGCTCTTGAGTTGGGAATTATTGTGGCGAACGTTGGGGTTGGGTTCCTGCTGTTAGGATTTTCAGAAAAGTTGTTTTCTTATATTGAAATGCGGGAGTATAGCGATTCGTAGAGATGTAGAACAACCTGATTAGAACCTGAAACGACATCCTACAATGCATTCCAACGGAATCACAAGAGGCAGTCTCAAACTATTTGAGACTGCCTTTTGTTGAATTTTGTGGGTTACTATTTTGCCTGAGATATAACACACAGTTAGATCAAACGGAGCGAGCCGTAATGGGGGCCATCAGTAATAGCTCTTCTTGATCTTGATAGATTTTAGAGAACTGAGAAATAGGAAGCGGATTGTTTCCCAATCCTACTTCAATGGTAAAACCGAGTTTTCTGAATTTATCGATGAACCAGTCTTTGTAGCCGGCAAAAGACGTCATTCCTGTCGGTTGGACCATAGCATAGCCGCTTACCCGGGAGAACAATTGGGCAATACGCTGAGCCTCAGCGGGGGTCTTATCCTCAAAGGTCCAGTAAATTTCCTCACCTTGGCTATGGTAAGCAATCACCAGTTTGAAGTTATGGTTTCTCGTGAAATCCGCCACAGCTTTCGACTCAGGTTCAGACTCTGGAAGGGTTCCGGAAAACCTTGTCGGGCCTGGTCCGTGCACGCCGTAAGTCGGTTCTGCTTGTTTGGAAAGCTCCCAGGAAGCATCGTAGTTGTGGTTCAAATCGACCCCTCTGATGTTGGCTTGCCAAACAGTCCCAAAATTCATCCGACCCTTGTTCCAGACAATTAGCTGGTCATAAAAGGGATGATCTCTTCTCAGGCCCTTAAGAACTAAGTCGACTCCGTCAGGGTTAACCATGGGCATGATATAGATCGTATTTTGCTTTAGAATATCTCTAGGATCATATCCGCGCATCTTGCGTCCTTCGGAGTGAGCTTTGGCGAAATTCTCCGCAAACTTTAGTAACAAGGGCGATGTGATCCATTCTAACCCATGATGAGCAGCGTTATAGAAAACCTCCACGGGGCCATTGCCCATTTTTAGAGTGTACAAATTCTTACCTAGGACACTTTTGCCGGCAATTTCGACCTTGATAAAGGGATATCTGCTTTGTAAGCCCAGTACATCTCTCTCCATGGTTTCGAAGGTATAGTTCACATTGGTATCGACCACATCGTAAGCGTAAGGGACTATGATCACTTGACCAATTCGGAGTTTAATAATGTCGATTCCTGGGTTCGCGGTCAGTAGAAGCGGGAGATTAAGATGATACTTATGGGCAATGAGGCTTAATGTGTCCCCTGATTTAAGGGTGTAATTCTCATAACCAAGCAAAAATTTAAGTAAGACTTTATGAGTGTTCGGGCCTATGATGCCATCGGCCCTTAAGTTGTTGTCTGTCTGAAACCTTGTCACCGTTTCCTGTGTCCGAAGACCAAAAACTCCGTCAATGGGCCCAGGACTATATCCCATCTTCTGGAAGACGTTCTGAATCTCTATAACATCACTACCATTGGAACCCTGCCTGAGTGTACGCAAGCAACTCACCCCCTAGCATAAGCCTATGTAATCGTCATAGGATGAATACATAACACAAGATGAATGTTTTAAACAAACGATCAATATATATAATCAAAACTTGACGTACGAATTAGGGGGAAGTTATGTCTTGGGATATAAAAAAGCTTAATTGGTCCAGCGCTATCATTACAATTTCAACGGCAATCTTTGCTCTTGTATCGATTGTCTCTGTCGTGATCGCTTACACGACTTGGCAAACTCAGAGCGAAGCAGCGCGCCCATATTTCACCTTCAAAGAATCCCCTTCTATTAGACTAACAAACGAACTTAATGTTGAATTAAAATTTAATAATGTAGGGATTCATCCGGCAATTAACCTTTCCAGTAAAAGCATCGTCTTTGACGGGACCTTATTACGTGAGCCTATTCTTGTTGATGATTACACGGTGGTGAACGATATTCCTAGAGATACCACAACAAGTTTGCTTCTCAGGATCAAGGGTGACTTCTCGCAGGCCGATATCAATCCACAATTTATTGTCATTTGTCTTAGTTATGCTGATCCAATCACCCACAAACTATATATCCAAACTATTTATACGCAATGGGCAGGGGTCATTGCCCAAACGACTCAACCCCTTATTCATGTCGAAGCAAGTCAAAAGCAGGAAATCCTAAACTATCTAAAAATTCATCACCTATTACAGCCGAAAAAATGACGTGAAGAAGACACCAAGGACTAGTTGGTGTCTTCTTCTATTGACGCGTGATTTGTTGATATGAATGGATAGATGGTGGAGGTGTCAAAAAAAGATTATCTTATTTTGTGAAACTATCAGCTAAAGCTCTATTCTCACTAATCCATTTTTTGGCAGCTGCCTCAGGCTCCATACCTCCTGTAATGAGAGTTTCTAGACTAGCAATTTGCTTCTCGTTGAATTTAAAGGCTTTCAGCATTTTGGCTACTTCCGGATTTTTCTTTGAGAAGTCTTTGTTGGCTAGGGTGTGAACCTCTTCGATATCTCCATATTCCTTCTTCGAATCCTTTAGGTATTTAAGGTCATACTTGACAAACATCCAATGAGGACTCCAAGCAGTGATAACAATCGGTTTTTTATCACGGTAGGCTTTATCAAGCGCAGTCAACATGGCCGCTTCGGAACTCGGGACAAGCTCCAAGTTTAGACCATAGTTTGTGATCGCTCTTCCCGTGGCTTTCATAAGTCCATCACCGGGATCGACACCGGTAATTTTACCATCAAACAGGGCCTTCTTAGCATTGAGATCTTCTATGGAGTTGATATCCTCCATATACTTAGGCACGGCGAGACCCATTCTCGCTTCGTCCGTATACCATATCCCATAGTCTTCCAGGCCAGCTTTGTACTGATCATAATATGATTTATGGGTAATAGGAAGCCAAGCATCCATAAAGACGTCCAGATCCCCTTTATTTAACCCAACGAAGAGAGGCGCCACTTTAAGGCTGGTCAGCTTAACTTCATAACCTTTCTCCTCGAGAAGTACTTTCCAGAGATTACTGACCGCTACATCTTCTGCCCAATTATTGTAACCGATGTTAATTTTCTTGTTCGTGCTCGGCGTGGCGGCGTCCTTTTTGCTGGTGGTACTTCCACACCCCGCCACGAGTCCCACGGTAAGCATAGCGACCATGCCCAAGATTAGGCCTCGTTTCCATAGACTTTTTAATAAAGACATTCAATTTCCTCCTTGTTTTTTGTTCGGATACCAGGCTACTTCATCCAGCTATCAGCTAAAGCCCTATTATCCAGGATCCATTTTTTGGCAGCAACATCAGGCGTCATGCCTTCGTTTATGAGACTTTCAAGATGAGCGATTTGCTTATCTTCGAGTTTGAAGGCCTTCAACATTTTAGCAACTTCTGGATTTTTCTGAGTGAATTCTTTGTTTGCAAGCGTATGAATTTCTTCAGCTTCTCCAAAAGCTTTCTTTGGATCTTCTAGGTACTTGAGATCGTACTTGGCGAACATCCAATGAGGGCTCCAACCGGTAATCGCAATCGGCTTTTTATCTCGGTAGGCTTTATCAAGCGTACTCAACATGGCCGTTTCGGAACTCTGGACCACTTCATAACCTAGACCATAGTCTTCATTCGCTTTTTTGGTGGCTTTCATAATTCCAGCACCCGGATCGATACCGGTAATTTTACCAGCAAAAAGATCCTTTTTAGCTTTCAGATCTTCAATGGATTTAAGATCAACATAGTTTGGGACGACGAGGCCCATTTTTGCTTCACCCTTATACCAAACCCCATAGTCATCCAGTTTATCTTTATACTTTTCCCAATAGGTTTTATGGGTCGTAGGGAGCCAAGCATCCATGAAGACATCCAGATCCCCTTTGTTTAATCCCACATAGAGGGGAGCGACTTCAAGGCTCTTAAGATTAACTTGATAACCTTTTTCCTCGAGAAGTACCTTCCAGATATTACTGACAGCAACATCTTCCGCCCAATTGACGTAACCGATGTTCACGGTTTTGTTCTCACTTGGTTTGGTGGCGTCCTGTTTGGGGGTGGTTGAACCACAGCCTGCCAACAATCCGATGGCTAACAGGGACACCATGGCCCCCACTAAAACACGTTTCCCTTGATTAAATAATTTCATACCATTTATTCTCCTTTAAGTTAGGATTTTTTCAGTGTGGCCCGTGAATTGCGTACCACGCCTTGACTGAGGCGGTCTAGAATCATAGCAAGGATAACAACGGCTAAACCGTATTCAAAGCCTTTACCAATGTCCATCTGCGCAATTGATTCGAGAACGCCAGCCCCTAGCCCTTGTGCCCCAATCATCGCTGAAATAACAACCATTGAAAGGGAGAGCATCATGGTTTGGTTGATTCCCGCCATGATGGTAGGCAGTGCTAGAGGTAACTGAATTTTAAACAGCATCTGACTTGGGCTTGATCCAAACGCTTCTCCAACTTCGACGAGGTCCGCGGGGACCTGACGAATTCCGAGATCAGTCAACCGAATGACAGGAGGCATTGAGAAGATTACGGTGGCGAAAACCGCGGATACGGTGCCCAGACTGAAGAACATTAAGGCTGGAATAAGATAAACAAACGAGGGCATGGTCTGCATGAAATCCAGCCCAGGGGAGAGGATTTTATGAAAGCGATCACCCCTTGCTGCGAGTATTCCTAAGGGGATCCCTATGATCAGGGAGACCAGTGAAGCAATCAATACGAGAATCAAGGTATCGAGAAAGGGTGCCCATAATTCTAAGTTATAGATAATATATAAACCAATGGTCGTTCCTAAAGCGAGACGCCATCCCTTGGCACGCCAAGCTAGTAAAGCAAAGATTAGGATGATTACAAACCAAGGGAGTAACCCCAAACCACTTCGTAATGAATCTGTAACGCTGGTTACTGAGGCGGTGAAGGCATCAAACGCATTACCGAAATGATTTAAAAGCCATTCTACACCGCTGTTAACCCACTTGCCCAATGGTAGTCGATACATCTTTTGGGTCACCTCCTATGTCAGCTAAAGCTGCAAGCACTGAACCCCGTATGATGATTCCGATAAGACGTTGTTCTTCATCGATCACTGCTAGGGGGGTCTTGCTTTCTGCAATTATTGTAAAAATATCTTGTACGAGAACGGTTTCCTGGTGGACAGGAACCTCTATTAGTTTGACTTCCCGAAGACTTGCGATGCCACCTTTACGTGCTTCTAGTGCTAAATCCGCTGTGATGAGCCCTTGCAAATGCTTGGCCCGATCCACGACAAAGACACTGGAAATACCGTGTTCCTTCATAACCTGTAAGGCGACATGGGGACCATCACGCAATTGGACGACGGGATGGGGTCGTTTCATGACGTCTCTCAGGGTTAAAATTTTACTGCGATCGACACCCCGTGCAAATTTAGCGACATAGTCATCCGCGGGGTCCCTAATAATCTCTTCCGGGGTACCCACTTGAACGAGTGAGCCATCCCTTATGAAAGCGATACGGTCGCCTATCTTCAAGGCTTCATTTAAATCATGCGTGATAAACACAATTGTTTTGTTCATTTTCTGCTGAAGATTTAGTAACTCATCCTGCATCTCTTCCCGAATCAACGGATCCAAGGCGCTAAAGGCTTCATCCATCAGCAGGATATCAGGATCATTGGTCAGGGCACGGGCTAAGCCAACCCGCTGTTTCATACCACCACTTAACTCGTCTGGATAGGCGTGTTCATAGCCCTCAAGCCCGACCATGGCTAAGCGTTCCAAGGCCTTCTTCTCTCGCTCAGCTTTGCTTACCCCATGAACTTCTAAGCCATACACTGTATTCTGCAACACCGTCCGATGAGGTAATAGTGCAAACTGCTGAAAGACCATCGCCATTTTCTTTTGACGAACTTGTCTTAGATCATTTGCTTTTAGCTTAGTAATATCCACTCCGTCGATGATGACTGAGCCAGAGCTTGGTTCGATTAAGCGATTGAGACAACGAAGAATGGTTGACTTGCCGCTCCCGGAAAGCCCCATAACAACGAAAACCTCACCCTCATTCACAGAAAAGCTGACATTATTTACACCGATGGTTAAACCGGTTTCTTCAAGAATCTGATCTTTACTCAGACCTTCACTCAGCAAATGTAATGCTTTTTGTGGTTGGGAACTAAAGATCTTCACCAAATTCTTAACTTCAATTTTTACGCCCATGATGTACATCCTTTCAAAGAATCTATTTTTCCCGAGTGACAACCTGTATCATATATATAAGTTGTCACGTGTTGTCACAAAAAGCATTGTACCATTAATGACTAGCGAAGGTCAAAAGGCTATGTAAGCGATGATTCGTCGTTTAATCGTGTTATCCTAAATTACAGTTCATATAACTTGCAAATTGTTACATATCCGCCCTGATATGACACACCATCAAATCATTGCAAGTTAACACTAGCCGGTTAACAGAACTATTTATAGATTAGCCTTCCTCCAAAGTGCCTGAAATATGTCGAACAGACTATAAAAATAGTAAGAGCAAAAACCATTATCGATTTTTGCTCTTACTATTTTAGAAGGTTGTGACCGATGTTTACTCTGGCAGTTCTTCACTAGCCAACAATCGTTCTAAGATGTCCGGCTTAGGCGTGAGATAAAGTGTCCAGTTTTGATCGTAGATCACCATTCCTGGCTTAGCCGAATTAGGCTTCTTAATCTGTTTGACATGGGTGTAATCTACAGGAACTTGAGAGGAACCGCGAGCTTGGCTGTAATAGATCGCAAGGGCTGCTGCTTCTTCTAAGGTGGTGTCATCTGGAAATTCTTCCCCATCTTCGAGGGGAATCAGAACGTGCGAGCCTGGAATGATTTTGACATGGAGCCAAAGATCTGTTGGTTTACCTTTACGCATAGTTAACCAATCATTTTGAACGTTGTTTTTTCCAACATAGATTATTCTCCCCTTGCTGGAGCGATAGACACGAGGCTGAGGAACCTCCTTGAGAGATTTTGCTTTAGCCTTTGGCTTGAGACGGCCCTTTTTCACTTTGATAAACTGTTTTTTTACGTGTTTGCCAGCCACATACCCTTGACCGACAAGTTCAAGGTGAATTTCATCGAGCTCCGCGAGGGTGGAGGCCTGTTCCAAGCTAACCAGTAAGGAATCTAGGTATTTTATTTCCACAAGCGCGGCTTCTTTGAACGGCTTAGTTTGACGCAGTGTAGCCTTCGCTTTGTTATAGCGCTTGTAATAGCGCTGAGCGTTGTCAATGGCGCTCAGATGGGGATTGAGGGGAATCGTCACGGTAGAAAGGGCGGGGTCGTAATAATCTTCCACCATGATTTCAGGTGCGCCCACCGGAATCTGGTAGAGGTTTGCCGTAAGGAGTTCTCCCCACTTTTGATACGCCAGACCAGACGTGGCACTGGTCTCAGCTTCCTTATATATTTTGAGTTTTTTGCTAAAATGAAGGTGCTGTTCATGAACGACTTTATGGAGAGAGCCTCGTTTTGATTCAAGGTTGTTATTACTGGATTTTGACTGATAAAAGCCAGCGATCGCATCATTCAAGGAAGGCACGTTTTCCATTCTCAATTCTTGGTATTGTTGAAAGGGCGCAAAAGTGAATGCGACGGGACGGGTTTGCTGGGTAGAATTATAATAAAGGCAGGGTTGAATGTTGGGAACACACTCGGGGTTGCTCAACCGACGATAAGCTTGGAAAAGCCGTGAGACATCAATATCTCCGCATTGATCGAGGCGAATGTCAGTCGATAAGCCGGCTTGAATGACGATTTCTCGGGCCAATTCTGGGCTTACCCCGGCAAAGCGAGCGAGCAAGACGCTCGTTATGGGCCGATCAAGCGATTCCTCATAAAGTACCTTACGCCAAAGGTCTTCGTCTTCAATGGGGGGGTGTTTTCCCTGTGAAGGGGGCGCTAGATAGACCCGTCCTGGTAGGACTTCACGGTAGCGACTTAGCGCGTGAGAGTAACGTCTAAGTCCATCGAGAATTACGCCAGTCGTTGGATCTACGAGAATGAGATTGCTATGTTTTCCCATGATCTCTAAGTAAAGCTGCAAAGTGACCAAATCGCCACGTTCGTTGTAATTCTGAATGTCAAAGGTTACCACCCGTTCCAGTTCACTTTGATGAACTCCGACAAGTTTACCACCTTCAAGGTGTTTGCGTAGAATCATACAAAACATGGGTGGAGAGGTTGGATTTTTCTTGTTTTCTTGGGTGAGGTGAAAGCGGGGGGAGGTTGCATTGGTACTGAGTAGGAGACGCCGAGATCCCTGCTGCCTCAATAAGAAATGGATTTCATCCTTTTCCGGTTGAAATATTTTATCGATACGTGCTCCAATAAGTTGCGGAGCTAGCTCGTTTACTAAATAGGCGAGGGTCACACCATCTAAGGCCATAAGGAAACTCCTTTCATTCCTTGTACTCGACAAAAAAGTATCCACGACAAGTTTCTTTAAATGATTTTTAGTATAACACACTTGGTCTGATGAGGCATTTTTCAAGGACTTTAGGAATAAGCAATAAGCATGTACTACAAAAGGGACAAAGCCTTTTTGGATCTGACAAAGCAAAGGGAGGAAAAAAGCATGCGGCAACAGGCATGGCATGTATTGCCTTGGCTTGATGTGGCCAAGGTCTTGGATGTTCATCCGGTTAAAGGGTTGAGCGTTAAGGAGGTTCATCGTCGTTTACTAGAGGTCGGGAAAAACGTGCTAGCAGTAAAAAAAGGAGTTCATCCTGTTTTCCTGTTCTTGGGACAATTTAAGGACTTTATGGTTTTGGTCTTGCTGGCGGCCACGGTTGTATCCGGACTTCTTGGTGAGATCGCGGATGCAATCACGATTTTGGCGATTCTAATTATTAATGCTATTCTCGGTTTTGTTCAGGAGTATCGCGCGGAACGTTCCATGGAATCCCTGCGTTCTCTGACGGCCCCAGAGGCGCGGGTTTTACGAGAAGGCATAGAGCAACGCATCCCGGCTACCGACGTTGTGCCTGGGGATATTGTACTTCTCGAAGCGGGTGATCGTATTCCAGCTGATGTGCGTTGGATCCAATCCGTCAATATGCAGGTCGAGGAGTCTGCTTTGACCGGGGAATCTGTGCCGGTAGCCAAAAGTATTTTACCGCTCCTCGAGGAACACACACCTATGGCTGACCGCCGAAATATGGGATATATGGGGACCGCTGTCGTCAATGGCCGGGGGGCTGGAGTTGTCGTGGCGACCGGGATGGAAACGGAAATGGGCGTCATCGCTGGAATGATTCAAAGTGTCGAAGATGAAGAAACACCTCTGCAAAAGCGTTTAGCGGAACTCGGTAAATGGTTAGTTCTGATCAGTTTTCTTGTTTGTGCCGCTGTCGTGGCGACTGGGGTATTAAGAGGAGAGAACTTTTATAAGATGTTCCTCACCGGTGTGTCATTGGCGGTGGCGGCCATTCCGGAAGGCTTACCAGCGATTGTGACCGTGGCTTTGGCGGTGGGCGTGCAACGAATGGTGAAGCGTCAAGCAATTATTAGAAAACTTCCTGCCGTTGAAACCTTAGGGTGTGCAACGGTTATCTGTTCCGACAAGACGGGGACACTGACTCAGAATGAAATGACAGTCCGTCAAATTTACTCGGATGGACGAAGAGTTACCGTCTCTGGACAAGGGTATGATCCCAAAGGAGAATTTAAAGGCGCTGATCCAGAGAAAGAACGCGATCCTCTTCATGCGGCGTTAAAGATTTCAGCACTTTGTAACAATTCCACGCTGACGAAGAAAGGTGCTCAAGTTGTCGGACTCTTTCGATCGAAGGAAAATGATGCCCCATGGGGCATTGAGGGGGACCCGACTGAAGGCGCATTGATGGTTGCGGCCGCCAAAGCAGGGATCTGGAGAGAGGTACTGGAACGCAAACAAGAGCGGATCGGGGAGTTACCGTTTGATTCGGATCGAAAACGAATGAGTGTTGTTTATAAAACCAAACACGGGCGTATGGCCTATGTGAAAGGGGCTCCAGATAGGGTCCTGGGGCTTTGTCGACAAGAGCTGACCGCACAAGGTGTCGTGGAGTTATCACCTGAACGCAGGCGCCATATCATGTCGGCTAATGATGAAATGGCGAGGCATGCGTTACGCATCTTAGCCGTTGCGGAGAGACCGTTGTCAGAGCTAGAACCCCTTGATGAGCATGTCGAAGATGGTTTGACGTTTGTTGGGTTGTTGGGAATGATTGATCCACCTCGCCCAAGTGCTATCTCAGCGATAAAAGTTTGCCGTCAGGCAGGAATTAAAACGGTCATGATTACGGGTGATCATCGCTTAACCGCCGAAGCAGTCGCTCATGAGTTGGGGATGTTTCGCGGAACGAGCAGCGGCGTTATTACTGGAGAAGACCTGGAGCGGATGTCTGAAAAGGATTTAAGTGAGAAGGTCATGGATATCTCCGTCTATGCTCGCGTTACACCCAAAGATAAACTTAGAATTGTGCGGGCCTTTAAAAAACGTGGCCAAGTGGTGGCCATGACCGGGGATGGCGTCAATGATGCCCCAGCGGTCAAAGAAGCCGATATTGGTGTGGCCATGGGCTTAACTGGAACCGATGTCACCAAAGAAGCTTCTGCTATGGTTTTGGGCGATGATAATTTTGCAACGATCGTGGCCGCCGTGGAGGAGGGTCGTGGGATCTACGACAATATTCGAAAGTTTATTCGTTACTTATTGGCGTGTAATTTAGGAGAAGTCCTTACCATGTTTATAGCGACACTTGTCGGTCTACCACTACCGTTACTGCCTATTCAAATCCTCTGGATTAATCTCGTGACAGATGGCTTGCCAGCGATGGCGTTAGGCGTAGACGGCGCCGAACCCGCCATTATGGATCGTCCGCCTAGGACGCCTGGAGAGAGTATTTTCGCACGAGGGTTGGCCAGTAAAATAGGGATACGAGGGACTATGATCGGTCTTGGAACGCTTTTTGTGTTCGTGGCTGCCCTTTTTATGGGGGTAAACTTGTTAGGTGCGAGGACTATGGCCTTTACGACGTTGGTGTTTTCACAGTTGTTTCATGTCTTTGATTGCCGATCTGAAGAACGGGGTATCTTCGAAGTGGGTCTCTTTACGAATCCTTTCCTAGTTGGAGCAGTGATGATTTCTACGCTTATGCAGCTTAGCGTCATATATTTCCCTCCGTTACAGGCAATCTTTAAGACGGTGTCGTTACAAAGTTGGCAATGGATTGTTATTTTGTGTGTATCAGGTGGGCCGTCCGTCATCATTGGATTTGCTCGACTCATCAAGAACAGCTGGCAAGGAAAAACAGTCATAGCCAAGTAGTGGGTCCGCTGCGGCGTGCCCAGGGTGGAACAAATGTAGGGGCACGATGCATCGTGCCCCTACAACGTATATGTGTATACTTGTTTCAAATGGTTGACCCACTTCATCTAGCGTAGTATTCTTTTAGAAGATAATACGTATGCTATAGATGTGTAGGGGCACGATACATCGTGCCCTCTAGAAGAGGGGGGGGACACGATGAAATTTCTTAAAATGCATGGTCTAGGGAATGATTTTGTTTTCCTGGACCATTTTTCTGTTGCAGCGGACGTGAATTATCCCAGCATAGCCAAGAAGCTCTGCCACCGGCAATTTGGGATAGGTGGGGACGGCTTAGTCGTCATTTTGCCTTCGACTGTGGCTGATGCCCGGATGCGTATCATTAATTCAGACGGAAGCGAACCTGAAATGTGTGGTAATGGCATCCGTTGTTTTGCCAGATATGTCTATGATCAAGGGATAGTAAACCATAACCCCATGAGTGTAGAGACACTCGCAGGTATCCTGACGATTCAGCTAACCATTAAAGAGGGTCAGGTTCAAGGTGTGAAAGTCGATATGGGAGAGCCCATTTTGCAGGCAGAGCTCATTCCGGTTTTAGCTCAAGGGGAGCCTGTCGTTGGAGAGACCCTTGAAGTGTTCGGGGAAACGTTTCAATACACGGCTGTTTCCATGGGGAATCCACATTGTATTATCTTTGTGGAGGATCTTGCTACGCTGGATTTTGAGCGGCTTGGTCCAGCGATTGAGAAACATTCTTTGTTTCCGCGTAAGACCAATGTCGAGTTTATAGAGGTCAATTCTCCGAAGGAGTTGACCATGAAGGTTTGGGAACGGGGGGCTGGACCCACGCTGGCCTGCGGGACAGGCGCTTGTGCCACAGCCGTTGCTGCTGTGCTCAATCATAAAACAGAGCGGGAAGTGACCGTTCATTTACCGGGTGGAGATTTATTGATTGAATGGGGATTAGACAATCACGTCTATATGACAGGGCCTGCGACGTATGTGTTTAAAGGCGAATTGCTGGAGACGGAGAATTGATTTAACGGTTGTGAAGTGACAAACACTAAAGATAATAAGGAGGATTTTTATTTATGGAAGAAGCACAACGAATCCAGTCATTACCCCCGTATTTATTTGCACGCATCGACGAAAAGATTGCCAATGCCAAAGCAAAGGGTGTCGATGTCATAAGTCTTGGCATAGGGGACCCCGATCGCCCAACGCCTGATCATATTATCGAAGCGCTGGTAAAAGCCGCTCACAATACGGAAAATCATCGCTATCCTTCGTACATAGGAATGCTGGAGTTTCGCCAAGCGGTGGCGGAGTGGTATAAACGGCGTTCTAATATTACTTTGGATCCGAAAAAAGAAGTGGTTACATTGATCGGATCTAAAGAAGGGATAGCCCATATTTCACTTTGTTATCTGAACGAAGGCGACATTGCCTTAATTCCAGATCCGGGTTATCCAGTTTATGGTGTAGGGACTCTCCTTGCAGGAGGCATTCCCTATATCATGCCACTTAAGGAAGAAAACGGTTTCTTGCCTGATTTTGACGCGATCCCAGAAGACGTTGCCCAGAAAGCGAAACTTATGTTCTTGAATTACCCCAATAACCCAACCGGTGCAGTTGCGGATGAAAGCTTCTATTTGAAGGCCATCGCCTATGCTAAAAAATATGATATTATTATTTGCCATGATGGTCCTTACTCCGAAATTGCGTTTAAGGGGTTCAAGCCTTTGAGCTTTCTGGAGATTCCAGGGGCTATGGAAGTTGGAATTGAATTTCATTCAATGTCCAAAACTTATAACATGACGGGTTGGAGAATCGGGTGGGCGGCAGGAAATGCAAGGGTTATCGACTGTCTCTTATACACA
>DHWG01000138.1:48888-57836 GCA_002413075.1 Desulfosporosinus sp. UBA5188
GAAGTTGGAATTGAATTTCATTCAATGTCCAAAACTTATAACATGACGGGTTGGAGAATCGGGTGGGCGGCAGGAAATGCAAGGGTTATCGAAGCGCTTGGCCGTATCAAATCTAATATTGACTCAGGGGTTTTCCAGGCAATCCAAGAGGCTGCTATCGAAGGACTTTTGGGAAACCAGGAAATAATCCCAGAACTTTGTGAGATCTACCAAGAACGACAAGATATTGTGATTGAGGCTTTAACAGCTTTAGGCTGGAATGTGGAACGGCCTAAGGCTACGATCTATGTTTGGCCAAAAGTGCCGAAGGGATATACGTCAACGTCTTTCTGTGAATTAGTTTTAGAAAAGACCGGCGTCGTCATTACCCCTGGCAACGGCTATGGGGAATATGGTGAGGGTTACTTCCGTATTTCGCTGACCATTAATACTGAACGACTTCGAGAAGCGCTCAGACGAATACAAGAGAACCTGGGAAACTTTGAATTTTAAGTTCAGGCGCATTGATTCAGTAAGCTACGCTATAGTAATTAATGAAGAGGTGAAGATCCCGGTTGCGCGGAGGCTGAATCGGGAGGCGTATGGCAAATAGCATGACGGGATTTGGGCGAGGTGAGGCAAGCGTAAGCGGTTATCAGTTAGCGATCGAGCTGAAAGCTGTGAACCATCGGTTTTTAGAGATCTCCGTGAGAGCACCTCGTCAACTCATTGGGTTTGAGGAACAAATACGAAAAACGTTACAAGGGAAGTTCCAGCGCGGTCGAATTGAAGTGTACGTTAATCTGGTGGAAACTGAAGCAATGACGAGATTGGTGAAGGTTGACAAAGATTTAGCACTGTCGTATGATAAGACATTGAAGGCTCTCGCCTTAACTCTACATACGACGTATGAAACGGATATTTACCGACTAGTGGCTTTTCCAGACATTCTTACAGTTGTGAACCCTGAGATCGATCTTGACACTTTGTGGGGCGCATGCGCTGAGGCACTTAACAGGGCCTCAGATAGTTTCGGGCAAATGCGCCGTAGTGAAGGGGAAAAATTAACGTCTGATCTACTACAAAGACTTGATTTCATGACCGAGTCTTTGCAACTGATTGCACAACGTGCCCCCTTTGTCGTGTCAGATTATCAAAAACGCTTGCAGGACCGCATTCAGACGTTCCTAGGCGAGGTAGAATTGGATGAGACGAGACTCGCGAACGAAGTGGTTTATTTTGCGGATCGCGCCTCGATCACCGAAGAGTTGGTTCGCTTTGAAAGTCATCTAGCTCAAGGGCGCGAGGCTCTGAAAAGTAACGACTCAGTGGGACGTAAACTTGATTTTTTAGTTCAGGAAATGAACCGAGAAATCAATACCATTGGATCGAAAGCCAATGATTTAAACATCGGACAACAGGTCGTTCGCGTCAAAAGTGAATTGGAAAAGGTGCGCGAGCAAATTCAGAATCTAGAGTAATGGAGGATCCGTCTTGGACATTAAGCTCATCAACATCGGGTTTGGCAATATCGTATCTGCCAACCGAATTGTATCGATTGTGAGCCCAGAATCTGCCCCGATTAAACGTATTATTCAGGAAGCACGGGATGCTGGTATGCTCATTGATGCGACTTATGGTCGACGTACACGCGCTGTGATAATCTGTGATAGCCATCATGTGATTCTATCGGCAGTCCAACCTGAAACAGTGGCTCATCGTCTTACGACAAAAGAGTCCAATACCCAAGTAGAAGACCCGACAGACTAGGGGTGTAGCGTGGAAGAAAACTATGGACTGTTAATTGTTTTATCAGGTCCGTCTGGAGCAGGCAAAGGCACGATTTGTCAAGAACTTCTGAACCAAATGCCCAACCTGAGATATTCTGTCTCGTCGACGACAAGGAGCCCTCGCCCGGGTGAAGTGGACGGGGTTCATTATCATTTTCGTCCGCGAGAAGAATTTGAAGCTCTGCTCGCTCGTGACGAACTGTTGGAATGGGCCGAGTTTTGTGATAATTATTACGGAACACCACGCCTTGCTGTTGAGCAAGCAATACAAGAAGGACGGGACGTTATTCTAGAGATTGAAATCCAAGGGGCATTGCAAATTAAAAAGCGGTTTCCACAAGGCGTTTTTACTTTTATTGTGCCACCTTCCTTGGATGTTCTTTCTGAACGTATTCACAAACGAGGTACTGAGACCGAGGAAGTCATTC
Source organism: Desulfosporosinus sp. UBA5188 (assembly GCA_002413075.1). Lineage (GTDB taxonomy): Bacteria > Bacillota > Desulfitobacteriia > Desulfitobacteriales > Desulfitobacteriaceae > Desulfosporosinus. Next base: position 51,086 of record DHWG01000138.1, read on the forward strand.
AGAAACGCTTAGACAAGGCCATTCAGGAACTGGAATATGTGAGTGAGTATGATTACGTGGTAATTAACGATGAAGTTCCGGCGGCGGTTGATAAACTAAAAAGTATTCTCGTAGCAGAAAAATGTCGCGTTAAACGAAAACCATTTGTTTTTAAGGGGGAACTTAAATGAAACAACCTTCACTTGATATGCTCATGGATAAGGTCGATAGCAAATACACGTTGGTCGTCGTGGTCGCCAAGCGGGCTCGTACCATCATGGAAGAGGGCAAGCATGAGGATTTAGCGAAAGGTATGAAGCCCGTTAGTATCTCACTTGAGGAGATGGCTCATACCACATCGACCTATGAATGTACTCCAGGAGAGGCTGAGTAGTGTTAACCGAAAAGAAAATACTCGTGGGAGTTACAGGGGGAATTGCAGCTTATAAAGCAGCGGAAGTTGTTCGGTGCTTACGTAAGCTGAATGCCCAAGTACACGTGGCGATGACGAAGTCTGCAACAGAATTCATTACGCCACTGACTCTCCAGAGCCTTTCGTCGAATCCCGTGTATTGTGACCTTTTTGACGAGCCCAAACTTTGGAATGTTGAGCATATTGCCTTGGCGGAGCACGTTGATGCCGTCATTATTGCGCCTGCCACGGCCAATATACTGGCAAAGATGGCGATGGGGTTGGCCGATGATTTTCTTTCAACGGTTCTGCTAGCGACCCGAGCACCGATTTTTGTGGCACCAGCCATGAATCATGCAATGTATCACCATCCTGCGACACAAGTCAATTTAGCCCTTCTGAAGGAGCGTGGGATCCAGGTCATTGGTCCTGACACCGGTTTTCAAGCCTGTGGAACAAATGGTGACGGACGCATGAGCGAACCGGTGGAAATCGCAGAATCCTTAGTTCGGTTTTTCACCGGGTCGGACTGGTTGAAAGGTAAGAAGGCCCTAGTGACTGCGGGTGGAACCCAAGAACCGCTTGATCCAGTTCGCTATCTAGGCAACAGGAGTTCGGGGCTGATGGGATATGCCATTGCTGAGGCGCTGCAGGAAGCTGGTGCGGAGACCTTCTTAGTCAGTGCACCCACGGATTTACCAACGCCTTATGGCGTGACCAGGATATCCGTGCGGACTGCCTTGGAGATGCACGATGCCGTCTTGAGGCTTTTTCCAGAAATGAACGTTGTGGTTAAGGCAGCAGCGGTTGCGGACTATCGCCCGTTGGTTGAGGCCGTTCAAAAAATTAAAAAAACGGGAACAAGTCTTACCCTTGAGCTAGTCCCAAACCCAGATATTTTAGCCGAACTTGGGCAGAAGAAAACGTCCCAGCTTCTGATTGGATTTGCAGCTGAGACGGAGAATCTCATGGCGAACGCCCAGCACAAAATGAAACAGAAGAACGTTAATCTGCTGGTAGCCAATGATATCACCAAACCGGGCGCCGGCTTTGGGAGCCCGACAAACATCGTGAGTTTTCTCTTTCCTGACGGCAGAAAAATTGATCTCCCTCAGATGAGCAAACTTGAGGTTGCACGACATCTCACTCGTGAGATTGCCAAGCTCCTCGGCGTAGAAACAAAGGAGTGAACTAAGTGGTTAGAAAATTATTTACTTCCGAGTCTGTAACAGAGGGGCATCCTGATAAGATTTGTGATCAAATTTCAGATGCCATTTTGGATGCTATTTATGCCCAAGATCCGAATGCTCGAGTGGCCTGCGAAACGACCGTAACAACAGGCCTGGTGCTAGTCAGTGGCGAGATCACGACCTCCTGCTATGTAGATATTCCTCATGTGGTGAGGGAGACAATTCGTTCAGTGGGTTATACTCGGGCCAAATATGGCTTTGACGCCGATACCTGCGCAGTGTTGACCTCGATTGGCGAACAATCGGCAGATATCGCGTTGGGCGTGAATAGGGCTTTAGAAGCAAAAACTGGGGACATGACTGATAGTGATATTGAAGCGATCGGAGCAGGAGATCAGGGTATGATGTTCGGCTATGCGACGAACGAAAGCGAAAGCTTCATGCCGGTTCCTATCGATCTAGCCCACCGTTTAGCCCGTAAACTGAGTGAAATGCGGAAATCCGATTTTTTAAGCTACCTGCGTCCTGATGGTAAAACTCAGGTGACAGTGGAGTATGAGGATAACAAACCAGTTCGGGTCGATACGGTCGTGATTTCCACGCAACATCATCCAGATGTGACGCAAGACCAAATTCGCCGTGATTTACTTCAATATGTTGTCTATCCAACCATTCCCAGAGAACTGTTAGATGAGGATACGAAGTACTTCATTAACCCAACGGGTCGTTTTGTTATTGGTGGTCCCCAGGGAGATTGTGGCCTGACGGGCCGCAAAATCATCGTGGACACCTACGGCGGCATGGCTCGCCATGGCGGCGGTGCCTTCTCAGGTAAGGATCCCACAAAAGTTGATCGTTCAGGTGCTTATGCCGCTCGTTATGTAGCCAAAAATATTGTTGCCGCAGGGTTAGCGGACCGCTGCGAAATCCAAATAGCTTATGCTATCGGGGTAGCCCGACCAGTCTCCGTTTCTGTTGAAACGTTTGGAACGGGAAAGATCGCTGATGATAAGATCACTGAGTTTGTCATGCAAACGTTTGATCTTCGTCCAGCAGGTATTATTAAGTCTTTAGACCTGCGTCGACCGATTTACCGCCAAACGGCAGCTTATGGACATTTTGGAAGGACAGATCTCGACCTGCCTTGGGAAAGAACAGACCAAGCAGATGTCTTGAGAAAACTTGCAGGACTGTAAGTTAAGTATGAAACGAATTCATGGAACACGTTGATATTAGGAGTTCCCTCGATCACACCAAAGCAGTGATGAGGGGCTCTTTTTTTATACTAGTCAGTAAGTATCGACTGACAGCCGTTTAAACTATTTCCTCGAAGGTGCCCCCGGTACGAATTATGGACGGAGCAGAGTTGCGAGCGTACCACGACCACCTGTAGAAGTGGGCGTAATACGATTGTATTAACAGTTAGCCTAGTTTCTATATTGCAAGAAGTAGAGAAATTAGATATGATAATGAAAACTGTCGTATATTAGTTATCTCGATTTATACTCAGTTATAGAGTGATACATAGGTCAAGAAAATTGATGAGTAGGGGGATTAAAGTCATGGAACAACAATGGTTGAAAGGCCTTCGTAAAACGATAGAGCGAGTCTTGCCTATTCCATATTATCATGAACGCTTTAGAGCGGTAGGAATAAATAGCGCTGAAAATGTTCAAACATTTCAAGATTTTCAAAGGCTTCCTTTAACGGCTAAAGAAGACTTGAGAAATAATTATCCGTTTGGACTTTTCGCCGAACCCATGGAAAATATTGTGCGGCTACATGCTTCCTCGGGAACTACGGGCAAGCCAACAGTGGTAGGGTATACTCACCACGACATAGCCCTCTGGGCAAAGATCGTGGCCAAAGAGCTAAAGAGAGCCGGGATAACCCAGAAAGACGTCGTCCAAATTGCTTATGGCTACGGTCTGTTTACGGGAGGGATGGGACTGCACTATGGCTGTGAAGAACTGGGTGCATTAGTTCTTCCCATCTCTGGTGGAAATACTGCACGTCAACTGATGCTCATGCGGGATTTTGGCACAACTGTGTTGGCGTGTACCCCATCCTATGCGTTATACTTAGCAGAAAGCTTGGAAGAATCCGGGATTGAGCGGAGTGAGTTAAAGTTAAAAATCGGGATCTTTGGCGCAGAGCCTTGGACAGAAGGCATGAGAGAACAAATAGAAATAAGATTGGGCATTAAAGCCTATGATATCTATGGTCTCAGTGAAATTATGGGACCAGGTGTCGCCATGGAATGTCCAGCGCAACAAGGACTGCATATTGATCAACATTTCTATCCTGAAATTTTGGATATGCAAGGTAATCCATTAGCCGAAGGATGTCGAGGCGAGTTAGCCATCACCAGTTTAGAAAAAGAGGCTTTTCCAGTTATACGCTATCGGACGAAAGACCTGACCACTTTGCATTATGGCACGTGTTCCTGTGGAACGGTGGGCTGGACAATGGAACGAGTCTCAGCTCGTGTAGACGATATGTTAATCATTCGAGGCGTGAACGTCTTCCCGAGCCAAGTGGAAGAGGCGATTTTGTCCTTGGGAGGATTTGAACCACATTATCTGCTGGTCGTTGACCGTGTGGGAAGTTTGGATCAGTTAGAAGTTCAGGTGGAAGTCAATGAAACGAGTTTCATTGACGAAGTACGAGAATTGGAAGGGCGCCAAGAACGTTTAAAACAAAGAATCGAAGAAATTCTGGGAATCTCCGTTCGTATTCGTCTGGTAGAACCAAAGAGTATCCCAAGGAGTGAAGGGAAAGCGGTTCGCGTCATCGATAAACGCAAGTAGGGGAGGGGGAAAAGCCATGTTGCAATTATCAATTTTTCTTGAAAATGCCAAAGGAAGGTTGGCCGAGGTCATAAGTCTTCTCGCTGAGTTGAACGTTAATTTGAGGGCCTTATCGTTGGCAGATACCAAGGATTATGGCGTGTTACGAATTATTGTTGATGAACCTGAAGTAACGACCGAAAAATTACGCGAACGAAAAGTTGTCGTCTCCTTAACACCTGTCTGGGTTCTTAAGGTTCCAGATCGCGCCGGTGGACTAGCCGAAGTATTGACGCAACTCGTCAAGCAGGACGTTGTTGTGGAGTATATGTATGCTTTTGTAGAGACGGAGCATCAACTTGCCCAAGTTGTCCTCCGAGTGCAGGACCAGGTGATTATGGAGAAAGCGATGAAGGCGCTTGAGTTGTCTGAAAAGTAGATCGGGTGCGCGAGACACGTCCTCGGCCATGCGATCGTCGTGCCAAACTAGGGCTTTGAACCCCTGATGCATGAGGCAGGGTCGGCGGAACACGTCCACAGAATTAGTGCGCTGTCCAAGGATGGACGAGTGTCCCTGTAGCCAAGACTTGAAACACGATGTTTCTGATTAGAGCGCCACCAAGGATGGTAAGGCGCCGTGATGGCGAGAAGGGACCTTTAGGAAAGCGGGCTTAAAGCCAAGTTTGGCTACGACGACCGCAAAGGCGTCGGAGCGTGTGATCGCGGACCCTCCAGGCTTGGAAAGACACAACAAGGTTGCAAGTGGGGACGGTTGGTGTTCTCACCGATCGACGGAGGACGTAGAGATTCGGAACGACAGAGCGTTCAGGGGGCTGTTTGCGTCTTTAACGCAAAGGCGCTTTGTGTGAGCTTCATTCAGACCAATTACTAAAGTCGTTAGCTTACTAGGACTGAGACTTCTGCGCAACAGTACTAAAGGTCAAGGGTGCAGCCTTTGCCCATTGGTACTGTTGTTTCTATGTGTAAGGTGCCTAAAGCCAACATCGGAATTCTAAGATAACCATTCTTAAGGTGGGGGTTATATTTCATGATACTGTTAGACAAACCTTATGTCTCAACGTTCCTGCAGAAAACGGCACGTGATATGGGGATTCCAGTCTTGAACTGCTCTAATAATAGGGAATTAGTTTCAATCACAGACCTGGAAACCGTCAATGAAGATGAATTTCTAAAGATCGCCAAAGCCAAATCACCCTTGTTACTTTATTGTAACTCCGAAAATTCTCTTCAATGGATCTATAGAAATCTACAATGCACGGGAATTCCAAGGGCGATAGAGATGTTCAAGGATAAAGTGAGGTTTCGGGAATTAGTGCAACAGATTTATCCTCATTTCTTATTCAAAGAAGTTCCATACGACCAACTATCAAACGTCGATACGAGCAAGATTAATAAACCGTTTATCATCAAGCCTTCAATTGGCTTTTTTAGCATGGGAGTCCATAAGGTCAGCGCAGATCATGAATGGGGATCAATTATAGGATTAATTCAAGTTGAGATGGAGAAAGTCAAAGGATTATATCCGACTGAGGTGATGAATTCTTCAAAGTTTATTATTGAAGAGTATATCGAAGGTGCAGAATATGCCATGGATGCCTATTATGATAACAATGGCGATCCTGTAATTCTTAACATATTAGAGCATCCTTTTTCATCAAATGGGGACGTCAGTGACCGGATATATTTCACCTCGAAACAAATTATAAAAAAATATTTGATTGCATTCACAGAGGTACTGACGTCAATAGGAAAAGCAACTGGAATTTCTAATTTTCCGGTACATGTGGAAGTGAGAGTTGATAAAAGTGGAAATGTAATGCCTATAGAAGTAAATCCTATGAGGTTTGCAGGCTGGTGTACAACGGATATTGCCTATTATGCCTATGGAATCAATGTGTACGAGTACTATTTTAATCAGAAGAGACCCAACTGGGATCATATCTTGAAAACAGATGATCATAAGCTGTATTGTCTTGTTGTTGCTGATATTCCAGGAGACATTAATCTAGCAGAGATTGAGGGAATTAATTATAAGGCGTATTTATCTAATTTCAGCAACCTCTTGGAATTCAGAAAAGTCGACCATAAGCAATATCCGGTATTTGCCTTTTCCTTCATCAGTGTGGAGTGTGATCTAAAGGAAGTCAATGAAATCCTGAAATTGGACTCAAGGCAGTATATATACGAATAGACTGAATTGATATTTCTTGTTTCAGGACAAGACGGTGCACATGAAATGTGCCGTCTCCGGAAATACAAATCAAGAACAGTCCCTACCTTGTATCCTCTCCATCACGGCGTCGCGTTCCCGGGCTCCTAGCCCGGGACCGTCGTAAGCACCGAGCGCGGTGTCACCCAAG